>CABMCD010000021.1 GCA_902384555.1 uncultured archaeon
GGTTTTTCGATTTCAGCCTTCGGCTCTGGTTTAGAAACAGGAATTTCAGCTTTCTTTTCTTCGGCCTTTTTGCTTTCTTTCTTCTCGGCCTTCTTCTCTTCGGCTTTGCGGGCTTCTGCTTTCTTTTCCTCTTTTTTCGCAGGCTGTTTTTTCTCTTCTTTCTTGGGCTCGGGTTTCTTCTCCTCTTTTCTCTCCGCCTTCTTTTCCTCCGCTTTGCGGACTTCCGTTTTCTTCTCGGCCTTCTTTTCAATCTTCTCGACTTTCTTCTCTTCCGCTTTCTTTTCCGCCTTTTCCTCTACCTTCTTCTCCGGCTTCTTTTCTTCTTTCTGCGGGGGCGGGGAAGAAACAGGCGCGGGAGCTGCCGCTGTCGGCTTGTCCTCCTCGCGCTTAATCAGCTTGTTGACAAAGCCCGAGAGCTTATCCTTGAGCAGGCCGAACATCTTCCATCCTCGCCGCCAGCACCGAGGCCCGGGCGTTGAGGTCCTGCATCTGCTGGTTGATGTTGGCCATGCTGGCATTGGCTTTGTCCAGCGCCTCCATCACTGACTTCTGGCGCTTGCGCAGCGTGTCGGCCGCGTCGGTGGCCTTCTTGTTCACAATCAGGCCCGAGCCGACCGAGAGCAGCACCGCGTCGGTGTCCACCTGTTTGCAGGTGATGTAGACGCCGGAGCCGATGGGCAGCAGGCCCAAGTCCTTGGCCTTGGACAAATTGTCCAGGCTGTCGATGGTGGCCTGCAAATCGTTGACGGTGGTCTGCATCATCTCGATTTGCTGCTGCAAGGACTGGCCCTGCCGCTGCAGAAGCTGGGCCTGGATGGCGATTTGGTTGAGGGTCTTCTCGTCGTCTTCCACGCTCATGCCTTCATCGCCTCCACTGCCTTGATTCGGATTTGGGTGCGCTTGAGGCGGTGGCCGGAGCCGATGTTGGTCAGCACCATCTCGCGCACGCGCGACTCGCTGGTGGCCTCCATTTCCTTGACGAAGTCCTTCCAGACGCCCTTGATTTTCATCGAACCGTTGACCAGGTACTTCATGACATCACCTATGAACATGCTCTCTATAATCTTATCCCACCAGGTCCAGCGCCTGCGTGATTCTCGACTCCTCGAAGCCCGACGAGCTTTCGCCCACGATGAGGCCCTTGGAGTTGGCCACGGCGCCGATGCCGACAAAGGCGCTGCCCATGTTGGTGGTCCCGTTCAGGCCGGGCGAGCCGAACAACTCTTCGAGCATCGCGCCCTCATCCGGCGTGATGCGGTTGTGGGCCAGCCAGCCCTTGTTGGTGGCCACCAGGCAGCTGCCCGGCGTGTGGTAGCCGGCCACCGTGGCCTGCCGCACCGGCACGCCGAGGATTTTCTCGGCCAGTTTCACGTCCTCGTGGTGCATGCCGGGGTTGAGCAGGGCGCCGCGGTCGTTGCAGGCCACGTTGTTGCCCAGCGCCGAGAAGCGGCTGTCGCGCAGAATGCCCACCTTCAGCCCGCTGCCCTCCAGCTCCTGGCGCTCCTCGGCGGAGAGGAACGAAGGCGCGAGGATGCCGTTCGAGTTCATGGCCAGATACAGGCCCACATAGGGCGAGCCGTCGATGGAGGCGCGCAGCAGGGGCGCGCCCAGCGCCGAGGCCCCGCGCAGGAATTTCTCCGGCGCGCCGCGCGGAACGATGCAGAGCTGGTCCGAGGCCTTTGCATAAAGGCCCACGTACGAGTTCCCGTCGTATTGTCCGCGCCAGACCGCCATGGTTTCCACAACCTAGATTTGCTTGCGTCCGCCGCTCATGCCGCCCGACGACTTGGGCATGGGCTTGACGTCGCCGGCCTTGGGCTCGGCTTTGGCCGCTGGGGCCGAAGGCTTGCTCTCCGCCTTGGGGGCGGGTTTGTCTGCGTCGGCCTTCTTCTCCTCGGCCTTGGGGGCCTCCTTCTTCTCGGCCGCCTTCTTGGCCTCGGCGGCCTTCTTGCGCTTCTCCTCGGCCGCCTTCTTCTCGTCCGCGGCCTTCTTCACGGCCTCCTGCTCGCCCACCATCCAGGCGGTGAGCCGGCCGTCCTCCAGCACCGCGCGCACCTTGAGGCGGCGGGGGGGCTTCTGCATGCCGTCGCGCCACATGGCGTCGTTCACGCCGGCCGAGATGCGGATGATGTCCTCATCCACCTTGCAGTGGCGCGCGAGGAAGGCGCGCAGCATCTTCATGGCGCGCCGGGTGCGGCGCGTGCGCAGGTATTCGTAGGCCTTCCCGAACGGAACGGTGTAAATGCGCTCCAGTTTTTTGGAGGAGGCGGGTTTGGTCTCTTCAGCCATGGTATTCACCTAGTCCTTGATCTGGAGGCGGTTGTGCCTCCAGTTGCGGCTGCGCGTGGGGTAGCGCACCTTGCGGTTGGTCTTGGCAATCACGAAAATCGGCACGCGGCGGTTGGACTTCATCGCCTTCGCCAGGCGCGCCTTCTTTTTTGGCGTTTTGATACCCATTTGGTTCACCTCAAGAAATCTTATCCGATGTAATTCTGCGCCGGCGGGCTGCTGGCGCGCTTCTGCCGGTCGTACATGTCGCGGTAGGCCATCCACAGGTTCTCGGCCTTTTTGCCCTCGACGATTTTGACCACCGTGTGGCTGGGGACGGGCTGCTTGGCGTCCACGTCGGGGCGGTAGTCCACCAGCACCACCTGCCCGATTTTCAGCTGGCTAACCAGCTTGGGCGCCACCAGAAGCGTGAGGATGTTCTCATCCCACATGCGCACGCATGCCTGGGTGGAGGCGTCGGAGGCCTTGACGTCCTTGTCGGACGCGCGCAGGACCTCAATCACTTTTCCGGGGTGGTACATAGGTGTTCCTCCTTATGCCGACATCTCGGCGCTCCGTCCGACGTTTTCGTCTCCTTTGCGCTTGATGGTAATCCTGGCCTCCGGCCTCGGCGGCGAGAGCTTGCCCAAAAGCGCGCGCAATTGCGCGTCGCTGATGCGGCCCTTGAGCTGCCCGGCCTGCTGCAAATACGCCAAGCCCTGCACCGCTTTCGCAAACGTCTGCGGGCTCGACATCTTCACCAGCATCAGGCGCTCATAGGCGGCCGGCTCGAGCATGGTGGCCAAGGCGCTGCGCAGCTGTTCTTCCTGCTGCTTGCCCGCCTCGGCCTGCTGCTGCGCCTGCGCCATCTTCTTCTGCCGCAACGCCTGCAGTTCCTGCTCGTCGTCCGCCATTTCGCTCTCACTCCTTCTTCTGCGCCAGCTCCTGGGCCACGGAGTCCATCAGGGCCTGGCCCTTGGGGGCGATGTAGCGGCCCACCTTCTTCTTGGTGAGCAGTCCCGCCTTCTCCATGGCCTGCAGCCCCTTGCGGATCATGTTGCCTCCCGCGCGCGCAAAGCGCTCGCGGGCGACGCCGCGCTTCTGCCGGCCGCCGTAGTGGGTCTGCAGTGAAGAGACGCCGATGGGCGAGTGGCAGTAAGCCTGATAGAGCAGGGACGCGCAGCGCACGTACCAAAACTTGTCATCCTGCGGCAACCGCTCGCGGTGCGCGCCGGATTTCACCATGCCGACCCATTTGGGGGCAGCAAGTCCTTCGACCTTCTCCAAGCGTACCGCAGTCGCGCGGATAAGCTGGTGAGGGTTAGCATCGTAGGCCGTAACCATGTTTCACCTCTGAATGCGAGCCCTTGCGGGCGATCGGTCTAATCCTTCTTGAGGAAATAGACGTTAAAAGTTAGGATTTGGGGGTATTTAAGGTTAATGGGCCGGTTTCGAGTAGGCAAACCCCTTTTTCGCCCCGCACGCGCAGGTGTAAATCGCCCGCCTGCTCGTTCGGTCCAGCCTCACCTTCACATTGTAGCCGACCACCCACGGCGCATTGCATTCCTTGCAAAAGAGGTGTTTGCGCTCCCTTCCCAGCGGCACGCGATGGCGCGTGGCAATGGCGCGCGCCAGCTGCACATAGCGCTTGGCCAAATCGGGGTGTTCGCGCACCTCGTGTTTGGCGAAAACCAATAACGTGTCGATGCGCCGCTTGGCGATGATGGGAAGGGGGTCCAGATTGGTTTTGGGCTTGGCCATGGAAAATCAAATCAAGAGGATTTTTTGGATTCTTCTTTCGGGGCCGGGGCGGAACTTTCCTTTTCCTTCTTGTTTTCCTCTTTCTTTTCCGAGTCTTTTTTCTCCTCTTTCTTTTCTTCTTTTTTGTCCGAGGACTCTTTCTTTTCCGAGGCCGGGGTTTCCTTCTTTTCAGATTCTTTCTTCTCTTCCTTTTTTTCCTCTTTCTTCCCCTCTTCCTTCTTCTCCTCTTTGGCCGCCTCCTGCTTCACCACCATCAGGCGCATGTCCTCCTCCTTCTTCTCCTTCCAGTCGCGCCCCAAACCAAAGTAGTTCTTGTTGCCCCAGTTGAAGAGCATGGGCGTCTTGCCGGCCTCCTCGTCGGGGAAGTGGGTTTCCACCACCTCGCCAATCACGATGGAATGGTCGCCCGCGTTGAAGATGGCCTGCACCTCGCATTCCGCCCACGCCAGCGCCCCGTCCAGCAGCGGCGCGCGGCTGGCCTTGGAATTCTTGAGCTTGAGGCCGTATTCCTCCAGCTTGTCAATCACCCGCCCCGTCGCCGAGCCGGCGCCCAGCGCCTTCTCCTTCATGGATTCGGGCACCACCGACACGCTGAAGGTCTTGGAGGCCGAGGCCAGCTCGAGGCTGTAGCTCTTGTTGTTGAGCGCCACGGCCAGCATCGGGGGCTTGACCGACACGGGCGTCATCCAGTCCACCACGGTGACGTTGGACTTGCCTTCGTGCGAGACGGCCAGCATGCAGGTCTGGCGGGGATAGAAGAGCCGGTAGAACATGAGCCAGATTAGCCAAAGATATTTTATGAGCCTTCTGCTGCCCGCAAATCCGGGCATAAGAACTGGACCTTCAGGTCCCAGACATAGGCTTGGCCGTTCTTGCCGATGGTCTGCGTGCCCACCGACACCATTCCCACCTCGTCATGGAAGCGGTGGGAGCGGTCGTTGCGCACCGGCTGCAGCAGCACGAGGTCTTCCAACACTTGGTAGCCCTGTTTGAGCGCATCTTTGAGCACGCGCTCGAACAGCGGCCTTCCGGCCCCGCGTCCCATCTGCTCGTCCACGGCAATCTGGTCCAGACAAACGAGCTTGATGGCGCCCGCGCAGAATTCGCCGAACATCGCCCGGTATTCGGGATTGATTTGCAGGGTGTCCAGAAGCTGCGGCTCGTCCCGCATCAGCAAAAGGCCGTTGTAGGCAAAGGCGTAGCCCACCACCTGCGCGCCGTTGCAGGCCACGCGCACCAGCCCGTTCTTCCCGTCCTGCACGATGGAGAGGATTTTCCGCTCGTCCAGCCGGCTCACCAGAAAGCCGCGCCGCGCCAGCTGCTCCGCGCTCAGATGGGTGAGGTTTTCAAGCAGGTTTTGGCTGTTGATGGCCGCGATGGCCGGCACGTCTTTGGGTTGGGCTTTTCGGATGAGATAAGAAGCCTTCATGTTATCGCTCGCTGGATTAGATGTGTTAATTGATAGTAATTAGGGTATATTAAGCCTGCGGCCGCTTCTCGTCCGCGCGGATTTTAAACTTCCAGCCGCCCCATCTCACGCAGGGCCCGTAGCTCAGACCGGTTAGAGCGCCTGTCTTATATGTGGATTCGTCCGGATTGGCGGATGAGCTCTCGAGGAGAGCAGGTGGTCGTGGGTTCAAATCCCATCGGGCCCAATTCCCGTAGGGGGAACACATAAACGACCATAGTCCCCCTGATGGGCTTCACCCCCTTCGAATTACAGGCGTTGTTTTTCCCGCCCAATTGCCATTATAAACCTCAAACTCGCCAATAATTAGGTGCTGGGATGGCTGATCTGATTTCAATCCGGGACTTGGAAAAACCGACTATTGAGAAGCTCCTGGAATCGGCCCAGAAAATGGAAAAAAACCTCTTCACCTCCCACGAAAAGTTCCAGGGGAAAGTGGCGGCCACCCTCTTCTTCGAGCCCAGCACAAGAACCCATCTCTCCTTTCAGACGGCCGCCCAACGGTTGGGCATGAGCGTGGTGCCCTACACCCACTCCAATTCCTCCTCCGTCAAGGGCGAATCGCTCCAAGACACCCTCAAAATCGTGGACGGCTATGCCGACGCGCTCATCATCCGCCACCCGGCCGAAGGCTCGGCCCGCTGGGCGGCCGAGGTGTGCAAGCACCCCGTCATCAATGCCGGAGACGGGGGCAACCAGCACCCCACCCAGACGCTCATCGACCTCTACGCCATCCAAAAAGCGAGGGGCAAAATCAAGGGCCTCAACGTCTCGCTCATCGGCGACTTGGCGCACGCGCGCGCCATGCGCTCGCTCCTCCTCGCGCTGGGCATGTTCGGCGCGAAAGTCAAGCTCATCGCCCCCAAGGGCTTGGAAATGAGCGAGGCGGTGGTGGAAGAGGCCCGGGAGAAATTCGGAGCCCAAATCGAGACGAGCGAGCAGCTCGACCTCGCGGGCGCGGACGTGGCCTATGTCTGCCGCATCCAAAAAGAGCGCTTCTCCGATCCCTATCAGGCGGCCAAATTGCAGGCCTCGTTTCGCATCATGCCTGAGCTGCTCAAGTCCGCAAAAGACGACATGATTTTGATGCACCCCCTGCCCAAAATCGACGAGATTCCGCCCGAGGTGGACGCCTCGCCGCACGCCTACTACTTCCAGCAGGCGGCCTGCGGGGTGCCGGTGCGCATGGCGGTGCTGGAATACGCGCTCAGGGAGGGATGACATGCCGCTGATGGTGGAACGCATTGAGCAGGGCACGGTCATCGACCGCGTGGAGGCGTTTGCCGGCATTCACGTATTGGAAATCCTCAAGCTGGTGCCGCCCGCCTCCCTGCCCGCGCACGAGGAATCCAAATCCGACAAGGCCGCCAAGGCCCGCTCCTCTACCCTCAAAATCGACCGCGAACATCGCATCGCGCTGGTCATCAACGTGCCCTCGCGCCACATGGGCCGCAAGGACATCCTCAAAATCGAAGGACGGGAAATCAAGCCGGTCGAGGCCAACAAAATCGCCCTCATCTCCCCCCGCGCGCGCCTCAACGTGATTCGCGGCGGCAAGGTGGTGCAGAAATCGGACGTGAAGCTGCCCGCCAAGCTGGAGGACATCGCGGCCTGCCCCAACCCCTCCTGCATCAGCCGCCTCGAGCGCGAGGCCAGCATCTTTACCACCGAGAAAGGCCGCCTGCGCTGCCTCTATTGCGAGCGGCTGTTCTCCACCTATGAATTGGTGGTGTGATTGGGGAGAGCCATCCTCTTGTTTTTCCTGCTGGTTTTGGCTGTTTCCATCTTTCATGCCGCCCCGCTCTCCGATTTTCCCGACCATGCGTGGATGCGCCAAGCCAATGCGGGCGCAGTCGCCCTCTCGCCGGTTTCCACGCCGCCCGATTGGGTGCATCCCATGAAACCGACGGTGGACCAGCCGATTGAATGGGCCTTTGTCGAGCTCAGCCCGGCCAGCCCTTCAGTAGAGGACCGTGTTTCCAATCTTCACGTGCCCGTATTTTTCTGGATGTGGGGCGAGCGCCACGCTTCCACTCTGAGCGATACCTATGTCATCGACCCCGAATGCGGCGCCTCCACCATTTCCATCAGCGAATTCGGCGCGCCGCGCGTGGAGGGCACGCTCGTCTGGTCGTTGGCCGGCCAGTCCGCCTCCCAGTCTTTTGATTCGCATTCGGCCCAGCCGGTCCAGAGCCCGCTGCCCAACTCCTCTTGGCAGAATTTGAACACCACTCAAGGCGAAAATGGCTCGGCTATCTTGCCTCCGCTCTTGATTTCCATGCAGGGGCGGGTGGTGGTGCCCTACATGCAGGAGCGCGAGGAGCACTATTTGGTCACCTACACCGATTCACACGGCAACACCGTGTCGCATTGTGAAACCAATTTCGTCAGCCAGCTGGTGGATTACAGCCTGTCGGTGGGCTCGCAGCGCGCGTACGGGGTGGAGCATGGCGAGCCGCTTTTTCTCAAATTAAGGCCGGCCGACCGCGAACAGCTATCGCCCTCCTCCATCTTCGAGCGCGCCGATATTTCCAACCGCCGTCCCTATGAATCCGATTTGGCGCTGGGCTCAGCCCCCATTTCTTCCAGCCGCTATGCGCACTATGCGCTGGAAAAAGACAGCGCCGGATTTTGGAGCATCACCCGAAAAGAAATAACCGGGGCCGACACGCAATGGAAGCCCGCCCCGCCCGGCAGCCGCGCGCCCAACTCCAACGCTCCGCTCTTCCCCCCTTCCCTCTCGGTCAATTCCACCGACCGCTTCCTGCAGCCCGCCGAGCTGGATGCCGCCAACCGCTCGTATGCTTACCAGTATTTCCAAGGCCTGCATTACCCCTTCCCGCTGGGGCCCTCCACGCTCGTGCTGCGCTGGAGCGATGACTTCATGGACAATTGGAGCGCCTCCTTCCCCCTGCTCACCCACGCGCCGGCCGCCATTGTGGGGGTGGAGGCGTCAAACGCCCGCGCACAAATCGCCGACGTCCGCGCCGCGGCTCCCCCTGCAAATGCCCAAAACCAGACGGGTTTGCTCCAAGCGTCCCTGCCCGTTTCCCAAAATTGGCGGGACACCTCTGCCTCTTTCTTCCCGCCCGGCCTTCTGCCGCTGGGAATCGGGACGATTTTCATCGCCGCCTTGGGCCTGTGGCTGGCGCTGCGCCTGCGCGGAAAATAAAGAAAAATCAGCAATTCCAGTCCTTGGCGATTTGGGCCAGCCGCGCCGCGGCCGCGTCCAGCGTCTCGTCCTTCTTGTGGGGCTTGCTGTTGATGCCCTCGGCCGACACCACCTCGACCGGCGTGAAGCCCATGAAGCCGAAGAGCGCTTTCGCAAGCGAAAGCGAATGCTCCATGCTGGACATCGGGCTGCCGCTGTATTCGGCGCCGGACGTGGAGATGATGACGGCCTTCTTGCCCGGCAGCAGGCCCACATAGCCCTTCTCATTCATGTTCCAGGTGTGGCCCTTGAGCAGGATGCCGTCGAACCAGGCCTTCACCATGGCCGGCATGGAGAAATTGTACATGGGGTAGGCCAGCACCACCACGTCCGCCTTTTTCATCATGGAGATGTGGCGGTCGAATCCGGCGAGGGTTTCGGCCTCCGGGGCCGAGAGCTTCTCGCCCATATAATCGCGCTTGAAGTAGGCCGGCAGGTTGGCCGGGGAGAGGAAGGCCGGCGTGTCCTCGCACAGGTCCAGCACCTCCACTTCGCCCTTCGCATGGCTCTGGAAGCCCTTGAGCAGCTTGAGGGTGGAGGAGCGCTCGCCGCGGGGCGTGTAGTGCACAATCAGGGTTTTGGTCATACAATCACCATCTAATATCGTATGTGCGATATATGAAATGGGATTAATATAACTAACTGAAAAGAAGCGGGGGGCCGAAGGGAGCCGGCAGCGTGCGTATGGGGGGCACGAAGCTGCCGTTCGGGCTCACTACTTGTAGAGCGCGCGGTTCAGGTCGGCCGTGTTGTTGGTGAGGCAGGTCACCACCACTTGGCGGGCCGCGTCGGGCTGTTGGGGGTCGGTGGGGTGGCCCGCCACCCACGTCCGCACGCTGCCCGCCGGCTGGATTTTGCGGAATTCGGCCAGATACCACAGGTTGGCCCGGCGGTTTTCGTCCAGCGGCCCCTCGGCCGGCCGGTTGTAGTCCGGCAGCGCCGTGTCCGGCATCACCAGCGTCAAATCCATGTTAAATCCGGGAATCTGCCGGCGCGCCTTGTCCACGAACGCCACCACCGCATCGGCCGCCGGCTGGTTGAGCAGCAGGTTTCCGCCGTCGGTGTAAATGACCACGTTGAGGTGCGTCATGCCCGCTTTCTGCATGTTGCCGATGATTTCTTCTCCGCGCGCGCCGAAGATGCTGACGAAGGTGCCGGGCAGGTTGTCATTGTCCTCGCTCCCGCCGTTGGTGCCGTCAAAGGCCATCTGCTCGACCATGACTTTGTCCTTCACCCGCTTTTCCTGCCGCAGTTTTTGCAGCAATTGCTGGCCCTGCCCCGAAAAGTGTATCAGGCTGGTGGAGGTGTCGTAGGCATACACCATGTAGGCCTCGCTGCTGCGCACTTTCTCCTCGTCCGTTTTCTCCTGCGGCTCTTCCTTTTTGGGAAGCGGTTTGTCCTTGCGAACCGATATGGTGACCGTGCGCATGTTCTCGAAAATCTTGCGGATGGTGCCGTGGTTCTCGTAGTCCGGGCACATGAATTCCATGCCGCCCAATTCCCGTGCCGCCGCCTGCGCCTCGGCCAGGTTTCCATGGGCCAGCGCGCGGAGCAGGTCGGTCCGGCCCCCCAATGCAGCCAGCAGGTTCGGCTCGCCGTCCGCAAACAGCCGGGTGCCGTTTCCGTCCTGCGCCATGTCGCGCAGATAAGCCTGCACGGCTTGGAGGTTGGAGGCATTCAATTCGTCCGCCAGCTGCGTGCCGGTGAGGGCGATGCGAACCACTTCGGTTTTGCCCGGATAGCGCGCATCTAGCTTTTGTTTGAGCGTCCGCGAGATTTGCGCGTTGACCTCCTCTTTTTCCAGATTCTCGCGCGTGACGTAGGCCACCACCACGCCGCCGGGAGTCTTTTGCGCCTCCTGCACGATGGCGTCCATGCTGGCCAAATCCTTGGGGTTGTGGATGATGTCGCGCCGGAACGTCTTGACGGGCGTCCAGGGATTGTCCGGCCCCGGAGCGGGGCTGGGGAGCATGTTCAATCCGGTCTTGGAAATTTTGGAGGCCGGCGTTTTCTGCACCTCGGCCGGGCTGCTCGAACCGGCTTCGGCCGGATTGTTTGGAACTTTTTTCAGGGGCTTGCTCCAATTCGTGGCGACGGGCTTGGGCTGCGGAATCGGTTTGCTCTCCGTCTCCGGCTTGCTTTTCGGGTTCTGCTTCTGCCCCTCCAACTCCTTCATCTGCTCGTTTATGGTCTTGAGGCGCCGGTATTGGAATACGAACATGCGCTTACCCCGTCCCATCACTTTTCTTCGCGCTTCCCGCTTCCTTGCTCCCTTCCAGCTGCTTTTCGATGATTTGGGAGAATAGGCTCAAAAACTCATCTAGGCGCTCGGGCGCCACGCCGGCTCCGGCCGCGATGGCGTGCCCGCCGCCCGCCCCGCCCGTCTGCGCGCAGGCCTCGCGCAGCGCGAGGCCCAAATTCAATCCTTGGCTCACGAGGCGCTTGGTGCCGCGCGTCGAAATCTTGATTTTCCCCTGCGCGTCCAGCGCGATGGCAAGGATGGGCTTCTGCCGCCCGCCCGGATAGAGCATGCCGGCCACCACGCCGATGATGCCGTCCTCAATCACCCCTCTTCCGTCCAGAAAGAGGAACGGCCCCCAGTCGCGCACGCTCTTGTAGGCAAATTCCACGCCCTCGCGCAGCAGCCGGCGGTGCAGGGCGAGCAGCGCGGTGCCTTTTTCCAATGCGCCGGGCCGGCCGAGGCAAATGTCAATGCCCAGCTGCGGCTGCTCGTGCCGCCCGCAGGCGTTCATGAGGGTGGAAAATTCGCCGGCCTCATAGAGTTCGGGCGTGTTCATGTGGCGGGGAAAGAGGTAGATTTCACCCACTAATTTGGAGGCCGGCACCCGCCCCCCGTTCACTTCGGCCAGATGCACGGCCAGCGCGCCCACCAGCTGTTTTTTCTCATCCACCGAAAGCTCGTGGTAGGTTTTCCATTTCGCGCGTGAGCCGATGTCCTCGCTTTTTTCAGGCGAGCCCGGTGCTTGCGCCGGCCTCGCATTGCTCATTCCTTCTTTTTTTCCGAACTGGGGCCCGATGCCCTCCAAGAATGCGGCGCAGCGCTCCTCATGCCCGCTAAGCCCCGGCAAATACGGGTCGTCGGCATAAGCCAAGAGCTGGGGCAGCGGGCGGCTGATGCGGCCGTATAGTTTGAGGTCAATGGGCGCCTGCACGATGCCCTCCTTCTCGAGCATGTGCAAAAGCATTCGGTTGGGGCCATGCAGCGGGGCTTGGATGTCGCCCACCGCGCCCACAATCGCCGCTTCGGGCAGGGTGCGCAGGCTCCAATACGCGGTGCTGGCTCCGCACAATTCGGTGCCGCCGTCAATTCCGAAGAGGTGGGGGTTGAGCTGCAGGCGCGAAGTCGGAACCGGCTGGTGATGGTCGAAGATGACCACTTCCCCTGCCAGCTCTTCCACGCCCGCATGGCCTCCACCCAAATCGGTGAAAACAAGCTCTTTTTCGTTTTTCACCTCTTCGAGCACGGCGTCATCGAGTTTGCGGATGGTCTTGTTGGAGGAGGGAATTCCATTGGCTTCACAAAAGGCCGCCACAATGGAACCGGAGGTGATGCCGTCGCAATCGTAGTGGTTGACAATGAGGGGGCGCTTCATGCGCGCGACCGCCTCGCGGCACTCGTCCGCGCGCGCAAGGAATTCGTCCCAGCGCGCGGGGGGAGAAGGGGGCTCGGCAGACGGCTCCATCGGCACTATCTCCTCATTCTTCTTTTTATGTCCGAGCGTGGGGCGTTTCCGCCACTCCGGCCTCATTGTTTATTAGCTCCCATTGCCGCATTTTCTATGCGGGCTTGTGGCGCAGCGGTAGCGCGCCTGCTTTGCAAGCAGGAGGTCGAGGGTTCGAATCCCTCCAAGTCCAATCCCATATGGGGAACATACGAATTATCTCTGTCCCCCTGAGGGTTTCACCCCCTACAAATTACCTAATGGCTGTTTTTGGCTTTCACTCCCTACGCTTTTCACAAGACGTCGGAAAGGCGGCCGGAAACGCTCTTTTAAGGTTTCCCCCCCAACTCGTCGCCTTAAGGCGATTGAATGAGCGAGCGCAAAGGCAGCAGGGGGGCGGCGGCCGCATCGGCATCTGGCCAGGCCCACCTCCCGCCCGCGCCCACCTCCGCGCAGGACGAGAGCGCCCGCATCGACAAGCTGGTTTCGCTCACTTATGATTCCAACCCCGAGGTCCGCCGCTCCGCCGCCCGCGAGCTGGCCAAAATCGATGACCCGCGCGCCGTCTTCGCCCTGCTCGAATTGGGGGCCGACAAGGACCCCGGCGTGCAGGACATGGCCCGCTCCTCCCTCGACCACTTCAAGGGCGAGGAGAAGGAAACCCTCGTCTCACTGGAAAAAATCTTCGAGGCCCGCCAGGAGGGCAAGCCCCTGCCGGCCGACATGGCCGAGACGCGCCAGAAGCTGATGCCCAGCCTCGAGCGCCTCTTCTCCAAAAACAAGGCCGCGCGCGAGAAGCTCATGCCATCCATTGAGAAATTGTTTTCCTGGATGCCGGCCAGCTCGGCCGGCGGCCATCCGGACAGCGCTTCGCCCTTGCCGTCGTCCCCCTCTTCCGCCGCCCCTGTCCAGCCCGGCGCCTCGCGCTCATCCTTTGAGCAGGTGGCCACCGCGCACATGACCGACGAGGAGAAGGAAGAGGCGGTCGCTTCCCGCGAAGCCTCGCTTTCACGCTCGCCATCCGGAACCGGCCCCTCCAGCCCCCGCGCCGCCTCCGAGCATGGCGCCCCCGGCTCTCCGGCCGGCTCGGACAAGTCCTTCCCCCATCCCGGCTCGCCTTACGAATCCGCTTCCGGCTCGTCCGACGACGATTCGGACGAGGACGATTCCGATGCCCTGCCGGCTTCGGTTCCCATCTCCGAGCAGCACTCCGACCCCTTTGCCGGCGTGCCGGCCATCCGCCACCAGCCCCGCAGCGCGCTGGAGCAGGCCGAGGCGGACGTGGGCGTGCCGGCGCATTTGCGCTCATCCGATGAGCTGCGGCGCCTGCGTTTGGGTCATGCCGGGCACGGCGCTTCCGGTTCGCCCTCCGGCGCTTCCCGCTCCATGTCCTCTTCCGCCATGCAGGCGCGCATGGAGGAAGCCACCAACTTCCCGGTTCCCGAATATTTGCAGCCCAAGGCGCCCTCGCCCACCGCCAGCCTGCCCTCCATGATGGAGGAGGTCCAGCCCGAGCCGCTGGTGGAGGAGGAAGGCGTGAAAATGCCGCGCCACGCCCTCTACTACTACAAGCTGGCCTATGCCATCGCCATGACGCCGGGCATCAAGGCCTCTGAAGTGAAAAAGGAGAAGGACCGCCTCGTCAAGGAAGCCAAGGCCGACATCGAGCTGGCCTTCGACTTGGCGGTCAAGCGCACCCATGCCGAGGGCATCGAGAGCCTCTCCGGCCTCAAGCCGGGCATGAAGAAATTGTCCACTCTTCCGCTGGAAGTGCTGGACAATGTGGTGGTGTCGGTGCCGCACGGCAAGAAGCTGCTGGCCTACAACCGCATACTCTTGTCGGACGGCAAGCACCAGCTTCCTCTTTACGTGCAGCCCCCCCGTGCGGACGGCATCCGCTCCGGTGATTTGCTCTCCCTGCGCGATGCGATGGTGGACTATTGGGTGAAATCCAATCCTGCGCCGGGCAGCACGCCGGGCGAGCTGGTGCTGCTCCTGGGCAAGAACGGACAGCTGATGGTCACGAAGTAAAACAAGCGCCTATTCTTTCTTCTCTTTCTCCGCTGCGCCCGCCGCCTGTTCCTTTTCCTGCACAGGGCTGGCCGCCTTTTCTTTCCCCTGCGCCGGGGCCGGGACTTTTTCCTCTCCTTTCAGCTGCGCGCGCTCCTTCTCCCGCTCGTGCGCGGAGCGCGCCGCCTTCTTTCTCGCCCATTCGCCGCGGTCGCTGGCCGGCGCCCGCACGGTCGGCCGGTCCACCTGATGCCAGCCCTTGATGAATTTCATGAACATGTCCGCCGGCCCCACCCACAGGCGCCGGTCCGCCTTCTCGCATTTGAAATTGAGGCGAAGCAGCAACATCTAGTCGTTCTTGTCCCACTTGGCGAGATAGACTTTGCCCTCCTCCTGCCCGCCAACGGCGTCGAAGAGCCCGGCCAAAAACGCGGCCGCGAAGTCGTTGGCGTGCGCGTAGCGGTCCACCTCCTCGGCCAAAATCTGGTCGAAAAAGGCGCGGTACGCGGTGTGGTAGAAATAGACGGCCATGTCCTCCACCATGATTTTGTCGGCGCTGGTCAGCTCGGCCTGCACCACCTTGGAGAGAAAGGCCGTGCGCATGTTTTCATTGCCCACGATGCCGATGCCCTCGCGCGTGCGGGCGTATTTCCACATCCCGATGAGGTAGGACAGGTGGGGGGTGAGGCGCAGCTTCATGGCCAAAATATGGATTCGCATTATTAAAAGGCAGGCGTGCCATCTACCCTTATGGAAATCAGCGAGGAGACCTCGGCCCTGGCCAAGGGCACGATATGGCAGAACATCGGCTCAATCGGCATCAAGCTGGTGTCGTTCTTCTACACCATCCTCATCGCGCGCCTGGTGAGCCAGGACGAGGTCGGCCTGTTCTACTTCGGCATCAGCCTCGCCGGCATCGTCGGAATCTTGGCCGACTTCGGCATTTCGCAGACCGTGCAGCGCTATGTGCCCTTCTATTTGGGCAAGGGCGACAAGGTGTCCGCCCGGCGCATCATTCACTTGAGCATCGTGCTGGGCAGCCTGCTGATGCTGCTGGCGGCGGCGGTCTTCTTCCTCGCCGCCCCCGACATTTCCGCGTTCTTCTCCAATCCCGGCCTGCTGCCCCTGCTCGCCATACTGGCCGTCTACCTGCTCATCAACCAGGCCTTCAACATCGCCAAGTCGGTGCTGGCTTCCCTGCAGATGATGAAGGAGCGCTCGGTGGGGGACAACGTGCAGAACGTCCTCAAAGTCCTGCTCACGCTGGCCCTCATCTTCACCATGGGTCCCTCGGCCGCCGCCCTGACGTGGGCCTTCCTGCTCTCCTTTGCCGCCGCGCTCTTCTATCTCTTCTGGGCGCTTTATCGGGCGCTCAAAAAAGTCCAGCTCCTGCCCCCCGCCCCCGGCCATGACTGGTATTTGCCGCTCCTGCGCGAAACCCTGCCCTTTGGCCTCACCATGGTGAGCATCCTGATGTTCACCGTGCTGCTCACCTACACCGACCGGGTGATGCTGGGCTACCTGCTGCAAACCGACGCCAACGCCCAAATCGCCATCTATGCGCTGGCCACCAGCCTCGCCACCATGATTCCCACCATGGCCGGCTCGGTGGTGGGCATCCTGCTGCCGGTGGCTTCCGGCCTCGCCGGCCGGGCCGAGATGGAGCGCATCAACAAGGCCGCCCAGACCTCGCTGCGCTGGGTCATTTTCTCCTCCGTTCCGCTGGCCGCCTTCCTGGCCGCGTTTGCCGCCCCCTCCCTCACCGTTCTCTACGGCGCGTCCTATGAGCCGGGCGCGCTCTCGCTCATGCTCTTTTGTTTGGGCCTGTTCCTCTACCTGCTGGGCACGGTGCAAAGCACCCTCATCGCCGCGCACCGCTTGGTGAAGCTCGAGCTCACCGCCTTTGCGGCCGGGGCGCTGGCCAACATCGCGCTCAACTGGGTGCTGGTTCCGCCTTTCGGCATCAGCGGCTCGGCCTTTGCCAGCATGGTCTCCCTCGCCCTCATCGCCCTCATCAACCACTTCTACGCCACTCGGGAGTTCGGCTTCCGCTTCCCGCCCACCCTATGGCGCCACCTGCTCTCCGCCGCCCTGCTGTTCGCCTTCCTCTTCGGTTTGGAGCAGGTGTCCTACCCCTACCTCATCCACCTGCCCATCCCCATCTCGGACGGCAGCCTGCTGCTGGGCACGCTCGACAAGGTAGTCAAGGCGGCCGTGCTGGGCGTGTTCTTTGGCATCGGCGGCCTGGCCTATCTGCTCCTGCTCAACCTGCTGCGCCTCTTCGAGCATGAGGATCGGCACGTGTTCGAGAAAATCGTCTCCAAGATGGGCGTGCCGGCCAAGTGGCGCGGGCATCTCTCCGCCTTGGTGTTCTGGAGCCTGCCCAAAGCCGCGTGATAAGCCGCTAAAAAAATCAGAGTTTGTTGCCTTTTTCGTGCTCCCACGCCACGAGCTTGCCCTCCCACTTCTCAATGGCGTCCAAAATGAGCTTGGAGCTGTTGCCGTCTCCGTAGGGGTTGGGAGCCTTGGCCATCTTGGCGTGGTTTTTTTCCGCCTGCGCCACCACCTGGACAATCTCGTCCGCGCTCTTGGGCGGGGCCAGCACATTGGCGCCCGCCTCCACGCTCTCGGGCCGGTCGGTGACATAGCGCACCGTGACGCAGGGCACGTGCAGGGCGGCCGCCTCCTCCTGCATCGAGCCGGAGTCGGTGCACACGAGGCGGCATTTGCTCATCAGAAACATGATGAAGGGATAAGAGGGAATTTCCTCAATCGGGTGCAGGTTGGGGTGCTTCGCCAGCTCGCCATCCAGCCCGTGCGCCTTGAGCGCGGCCTTGGTGCCGGGCCGAATCGACCACACCACGCTATAGCCGCTCTCGGCCAGCTTCATCGCCGCCCGGGCGGCCGCCGAGAAGCGCTCACGGCTCATGGTGGTCTCGCGGCGGTGGATGGAATAGTAGATGGTGGGCTTGGAGAAATCCACGCCGTGCTCTTTGAAAAAGGATTCAGCGGGACTTCCCTTGCGGTTTTCTTTCTTGGCCGCCCAGCGCGCCGCGTCCACCACGGTGTTGCCCACCATGTAGATGCGCCCGCGCGCAAAGCCCTCGCTTAGGAGGTTTTTGCGGTTGGTCTCGGTGGCCGCGAAATACAAATCCGAGGCCGCGTCCGAACAGCGGGTGTCCAGCTGCTCCGGAAACGGCTCGCGCGAGAAGGTGCGCAGCCCGGCCTCCACGTGGCCCACCGCCACCGTGTTGAGATAGGCGGCCAGACTGCCGGCCATGGACGTCAGGGTGTCGCCGTGCGTGAGCAGGATGTCGAGTTTTTTCTCCTTCGTGCGCAAAAGCTCGTCGAGTTGGAGCATCATCTTGCCCACACTCATGGCCGGGCTGGCGCACGCGCCCGTCTCCAGCAAATGGGCGGGCTTGGGCAAATCCATGCTCTCATACACGCCGGCAAAGAGATGGTCGGAATAGTGCTGGCCGGTATGAATCAGCACGGCCTCATGCCCGCGCGCCGCGGCCTCCCAGTAGAGGGGAGCCATCTTGATGATGTCGGGGCGCGTGCCGGTCAGGATTCCAATTCGCATAACGCTCGCACTCTCTTGTTGCTCGCAGTTTTATTAAACAACCCGCCCTATCCCCTCCCTATGCAAGACCAGACGTCCAGTGTTGTTTCCCAATCGGCACCCTCTTCCGCCCCGGCCGCCCAAGCGGCGGCTTCGGAGCGGTCTTCCGGCCCGCTCGCCTCCCCCGCGCCCGCTTCCGCCCTGCCGGTCCAAACTTCGTTCGCGCCCGCTTCATCCTCTACTTCCAAATCCGGGCGGCCCCTGCGCGTCATTGAAGTGGTGCATGCCTTCGAGCCCAGAATTGGCGGCATCGAGACGCACGTGCGCGAGCTGGGCTTGGCCTTCGCGCGCCAGAACGTCGAGGTGGTGGTGCACACGGCGCACGCGCCGGGCGACAAGGAGGTGGACGCCCTGCTCGCGGGGCGCGGCGTGCGCGTGAAGCGCCACTTCGCCATCCAGTTTCCCTTCTTCTCCTCGCTGGTGTGGATGCCGGGCCTGCCCCTCTTCGTGGCGCTGGAGCGCGGGGATATGGTGTGCGCGCACGGCTTCGGCGCGCTGGCGCCCGTCTGCGCCGCCATCGGCGCCAAGCTCTCGGGCCGCCCCTTCTATTGGACCATCCACGGCCTGCCGCGCTTTAGGGGCTCGTTCGGCCGCATCGCCCTCTCGCTTTATTCCGCCCTGCTGGCCCCCATCGGCCTCTGGGCCTCGCGCAAGCTCATCGCCGTCTCCGAGCCGGTGGCGGCCGGCCTGCGCGAGCGGGGCGTGAGAAAAGACATCGCCGTCATCCCCAACGGCATTTCCAAGCAGTTCCTGGAATTCCGCAAAGAAGAGGCCCCCCTCCGCCCCACCTCCCTCTTTACGGTCCTTTTTGTCGGCCGCCTCGACCGCAGCAAGGGCGTGCGCAGCCTCGCGCGCGCGTTCGCGGCCTTCCACGCTCGCCATGCGGACAGCGTGCTGCGCTTCGTGGGCCCGGACGAGGGCGAGCGGGCGTGGCTGGAATCCTATGCGAAAGAGAACCGCCTGCCGGTGCAGTTCGAGCAGGTGCCCACCCTGCAAATGCCGGGTGTCTATTCCTCCGCCGCCGTCACCGTGCTGCCCAGCGAATACGAGGGCTTCGGGCTTTGCATGCTGGAGTCCTGGGCCTGCGGCACGCCGGCCCTCTCAACCGCCGTGGGCGCGGCCCCCGGATTTGTGCAAACCGCCTTCGGCCCGCGCGCGGGCGAATTCCTCTTCCGCGACGAGAAGGAGCTGGATGCGCGCCTCGAGGCCGTGCATGCGGCCTCCGCGCCCGAGCGCCGCCTCTGGGCCGAGCGCGCGCGGCGCGCCCTGTCGGCCTACGGCTGGGATGAAGTGGCCAAAAAAACGCTGGAAACGATAAGGCCGTAAATCTATTTCTTTTCGGCCCGCTGCAAATACTGCCCAATCTGCGCGCGGGTGAAGCTTTCCATGTCCTCGCCGGCCGCGTGGCGCGCGTACCAGTCCAGCGTCCAGGCGAGGCCCTCCTCAATTCCCAGCTGCGGCTTCCAGCCCAGCTCTTTCTTGGCCTTTCCGGCGTCGAGGCGCAGGGTGTGGGCTTCGTGCTTGGCCGGGTCGGGCTGCACGCGGTATTCGGCTCCTGCCCTGCGCACAATCTGCTCCACCGTAATGGGCTGCTTCTCATCAGGCGCGAAATTGTAGGCGCCCGCCACCCGGCCCTCGCCCTCGTGCAGGCGCATGCCCAGCAGGAGATAGCCGTAGAGCGGGTCCAGCACGTGCTGCCAGGGGCGCACCGAACCGGGGTTGCGCAGGGCCACCGCGCGGCCGGCCGCCTTGGCGCGGATGATGTCGGGAATGAGCCGGTCGGTCGACCAGTCCCCGCCGCCGATGACGTTGCCGGCGCGCGCGGAGGCGATGAGGGGAATGGGGGAGGAAGGCCCGGCCGGCTTCTCTTTGGGGTTGAAGAAGGAGCGCATGTAGGAGGAGATGACGATTTCATCCGCCGCCTTCGAGGCGCTGTAGGGGTCGTAGCCGCCCAGCGGCTCGTTTTCCCGAAACGCGTGCCCGTCCTCGGGGTTCTCGTACACCTTGTCGGTGGTAATCATCACCGCCGCCCGCACGCTGGGGCAGTGGCGCACGGCCTCCAGCATGTGCACGGTGCCCATGACGTTGGTCTGATACGTGTAAATGGGGTCGTCGTAGCTGGTGCGCACCAGCGGCTGCGCCGCCATGTGGATGACGATTTCGGGCTTCTGTTTTTGCACCTGCTCCAAAAGCTCTTCATAGCGGCCGATGTCGCCGACATGGCCCGTGAGCCGCTTTTCCAGTTTGAGGATGGAATACAAATTGGGTTCGGTGTCGGGCTCCAGCGCGTAGCCGCTCACCCGCGCGCCCATGCCCAGCAGCATCTGGCACAGCCACGCGCCCTTGAAGCCGGTGTGCCCGCTGACCAGCACGCGTTTGTCCTGATAGAAAGAGCCCAGCACTCCGATGACCTCACACTTTCCATTTGGCCTGTCCGGAGTCCCACATCTGGTTGAGGTCCTGGAAGTCCTTGTAGGTGTCCATCATGTGCCAGAACCCGTCGTTCTTGTAAATCGAGAGCTGGCCTTCCTTGGCCAGGCGGCCCAGCGGCTCGCGCTCCAGCACGCAGCCGTCGCGCTCGTCGAGGCGGCCGAAGAAGGACTTGTTGAAGGCGTAATAGCCGCCGTTGACATATTCGTCCATGATGGGCTTTTCGCGGAACTGCGTGATTTTGCTGCCCTCGATTTCCAGCAGGCCGAAGCGCGCGGGGGGGCGCACGCCGCTGAGCGTGCCCATGGTCTTTTGCTTGAGGTGGAAGCCGGCGAGCTTGGCGATGTCGATGTCGGCCACGCCGTCTCCGTAGGTGGCGAGGAAGTGGTCGGTGTCCACGTATTTCTCGATTTTCTTGATGCGCGCGCCGGTGTTGGCCTTGAGCCCCGTCTCGGCGAAGGTGATTTCCCAGTCCTCCTCCACGCGCGCCCGGTGCAGCTTGTCGTGCTGGCGGTCGCCGAGGCGGATGGTGAGGTCGTTGGACATCATCTCGCGCGTGAGGAAGTACTGCTTGATTTGCTCGCCCTTGTAGCCAAGGCAGAGGATGAAGCGCTTGTGGCCGTATTTGGCGTAGGTGCGCATGATGTGCACCAGAATGGGCTGGTCGCCAATCGTCACCATGGGCTTGGGCTTGTACTCGGTCTCCTCGCGCAGGCGCGTTCCCTGCCCGCCGCAGAGAATCACGACGGGCCACGAGCTGGGGTCTTCCATGTCTCTATATCTGCCGAGCGGGCTTTTATTCATTATCCTTGGCGCCGCCATGCCCGGCCGTTTAATGGCCCGGCTTTCCCCTCCTCCGCGCGGGGGTCGATAAGCTCTATAAACTCCCATCTTCCCTGCTTCCTCGTATGGCCCCGCCGCTGGTTTCCGTCATCGTGCCCTCGCGCAACAAGGCCGCCTACATCGGCCGCACGCTCGATAGCGTGCTGGCGCAGGACTTGCAGGACTTCGAGATTCTCATCTACGACAACGGCTCCAAAGACGGCACGCAGGAGGTGGCGGCGCGCTACTCCAAGAAGGACAAGCGCATTTCCTTCACCCAAAACAAGGGGGACGAGGGGCTGGTGTTCAGCCTCAACTCCGGCCTCAAGGCATCCAAGGGCCGCTACATCGCGGTGCTGCACTGCGACGACGTATGGGAGCCCAATTTCCTCTCCTCCTCCATCGCCCTTCTGCAAGCCAACCCATCCGCCGGGATTTCCTTCTGCCGCTACCGCAACATCAACGAGCAGGACGGGCCGCACAAGGTGGCGGCGCGCAACCTGCTGGATGGCCCCTCGCGCCTCGTGCCCTCGGAGGAGCTGTTCGCCCACTACGTGCGCCGCGACTTCAGCCCCGTATGTTCCATCCTCACCACCCGCGAGGCTCACGAAAAATGCGGGGGCTACGACCCGCAGTATCCGGGCCCGTGCGATTACCAGATGTGGCTCAAAATCGCCAGCCGCATGGACGGCGTCTATAATGCCGCCACCACGTCCTCCTACCGCATCTACGGCGAGAACGACTCGAACGCCATGATTGACGCCAACGTCATCCTCATCGAGCAGTACAGCATGGTGCTCAAGCTCTTCGGCTCCTTCATCCCGCCCTCGCCCGCCCGCGAGCGGCAGAAGCGCGCGATGCTGCGCAACACGTCCTTGAGTTCCCTGCGCCAAGCGCTGCAGGCCATCGCCCAGAACAAGGGCGGCGTGGCGCGCAGCAAGTGCGGGGTGGCGGTCGCGGTGTATGGCGGCCTGCCCGAGCACTTCGCGGCCGTGGGCATCTATTTCTTGTCGCTCTTCACGCCCATTCTCGCGCCCGTCATGCGCCTGCTGATTCGCGGTGGGCTGCCGATGCTCAAAAAAACAGGATTTTACTAAACTATTTTTGCGCTATACGGCCGCCTGCTGCTTTTCATACAGCGCGCGGTGCGCCTTGAACCATTCGATGGTGCGCCGCACGCCCTCCTCGGCGCTGACTTTCGGCTTCCATCCCAGCACGCGCGCGGCCTTGGAAATGTCGGCCTGCCACATGGGCGGCTCGCGGCGCACGTTGTCCTGCGCGCCCCACACTGGCGTCGGCGCGTTGGGCAGGAGCTTTCCCACCAGGCCGGCCATGTCGCCCACGCTCATCTGATGCCCCATCGAGAGGTTGAACACTTCGCCCCCGATTCCCTCCTGCAGGGCCGCAAGGCGGATGCCTTCCATCAAATCATCCACAAACATGAAGTCGCGCATCGGCCGCGGCGAGGCCAGCTGCGGCGCGCGGCCCTGCAGGGCGGCCATCACCAAGGCGGGCACGAGGCGCTTGCCGTCCTCCCACGGGCCGAAAGGCGAGAAGGGGCGCACCACCACGGCCTCCAATCCGTCTTTTCCATTGGCCGCCAGCGCGAGGCGGCTGCCCTCCAGCTTCGCGCGCGCATAATCGGTGTCTGGCACCAGTTCGGCTTCCTCTGATATGGGCACATCCTTGAGCCCGTATTCGGACGAGGTGCCGATTTGCAGCAGCCGCCGCACGCCGGCCGAGCGGGCCGCGTCCAGCAGATGGCGCACGCCCTCCACGTTGGTCTGTCGGATAAGGCTCAAGTCGGTCTGCCGCCCCGGATAGGCGCCATAGGTGGCGAAATTGATGATGAGGTCCGGGCTCGCCTGGCGCACGGCTTGCTCCACCGAGCGGGCATCCACAATGTCCATTTCCACCTGCTGGGCCCTGCTCTCGGCGAGGCGCCAGCTCTGCCGGGGCTTTCGCACGCCGGCGAACACGTCCCAGCCCGCTTTTTCGAAATAGTAAGTGGCGCAGGCGCCCAGAAATCCGCCCGCACCGGATATGAATACGCGCATGAATGGCACCAAACGCATATGGGCGACCTATATTTATATCCTGCCCGCCCGATGCTTTCCCATGCGCATCGCCGTCCTCAACCCCTGCGTGTGGCTTGGGAAGAATTCGCTGCACCCCTACATCGGCGAGTTCATCCTGCGTTACAAACCGCTTCTGTATTTCAACGAGCCGAAATTCTTTGCCGCATTTTTGGCCCGCTTCTCTCAGGCCTACGGCCTGCCCGCCCTGCTGGGCCAGCTGCCCCGCGTGCGCTTTGGCGAGGGAGCGCTGCGCGCGCAGGCCGACGTGCTGCTCTGCTTCAACGGCGCGAGCGAATCGCCCTTGGGCCGCCCGCCCCAATCGTTTGGGGGGCTGAAAGTCTTCCACCTGATGGATTACTTCAGCCACAGCGGCCCGCGCTGCGCCGCCCTGCAGGCGGGGGGCGTGGATTATGTCATGGGCTATGCCGACCATGGAAAATACGACGCCTTTTTCCGCCAGTATTACGCCCCCTACGTGGGCAAGGTCATCCCGGTGCCGTTCAGCTTCGGCGCGCGCTTCTCCAACCGCACGCCGTTTGACAAGCGGTTCAACAAGTGCATCGCGCTGGGCGCGGTGGGTCCGTTCGTGGACGAGGAGGCCCTGCATAGCGGCAAGGTGAAGCCCGAGAACCTCTCCTATGAGGCCCGCGACTTTTTCGCCGGTGAGCCCTATCTGCACAAGTTCCGCTCCATGCTGCGGGCGCACGAGCAGGAATTGCACGACATCCTCGACTCCATGCTGGCGGGCGCCAAGGTGGAAAACCTCTACACTCCCGACCAAACGCTCCAAGACCAGAGCTGGGTGCCCAAAGGCTCGTCCGCGCGCAAGATGGCGGGCAAGAACTGGAACTACAACATTCCCGACGTGCTCAACCAGTATCGTATGTATACCCAGTGCGAGACGCTGTTCAACATCCCGCTGGGCAAGGTGTATGAGGGCACGGCCTGCGGCTGCGCGCTGGTGTGCTCGGATGCCCCCTGCTTCCATGATTTGGGATTCGAGGACGGGGTGAACTGCCTGATGCACAAGCCCTACGACCTCGCGTCTTTCCGAAAGCGCGTGCAGTGGGGCCTTGACCATCCGGCCGAGCTGGGGCAAATCGCGGCCGCGGGCGAGAAGCTGGTGCGCGAAAATTACAATGCCGAAAAAGTGGCGCAGCGCATCTACGATTCGGTTTTAGAAATCTACAACCAGCGCCAAAGCGGGCAAGAAAAAAAGAAGAATTGATTATTCGGCGCTCTATTTTCCATTCCGCCTTTTTCTCTCTTATTCGGCCCTTTTTCTCTTTTATTCCGCCTTTTTCTCCTTCTCTCCTTTCTCATCCTGATAATAGAACGCGATGCGCGCGCGCAGCGCCGTGCAAATGGCCGCGTCCAGCGCCTTCTCGTCCAGCCTCTTCCTCAAATCCGCGAATTCGGGCTTGGCGAACACGTAGTGGCCCGCCATCACGGCCTTGTCATAGTCGCTCACATGGTCGGGGTTGAGCACCCACTTGCGCCACTTGCCTGAGGCGAGCGAGAGGCGCAAAAACGCCTCGGCCGTGTCGGCGTTCTTTTCGCGCATGCAGAAGTCGAGGAAGGTCTGGGTTTCCAGCACGCCCAGCTCCGGCGCCACGTTGAGGGCCGGCACGCCCGAGCGCTTGTGCTGCCACAGCTGATACGCGGTGAGGTAGTCGGCGTTGTGCTCCTTGAGCAGCAGGCCGTGCTTCTCCGCCTCGGCGATGAGCAGGCGGGTGTTCTTGTCGTTGAACTCCCCGATTTGGCGCATCTCCTTGACCAAACTCATGGTCTGGCCCACGATGAACAGCGGCGCGCGCAAGCTGTCCTTTTTGCACACCTGCGCAATCCCGCCCGCCAGGCGCGCGAAGCTCTCGGCCGTGGTGATGGAGCCCGAATTCTCTTCGGTGCCGATTTCGAACTCGATTTCGCGCCCCTTGCTTTTCGCATACTGCTCGCAATGGCGCATGAGCTTGAGGCTGTTTTCCAGCACGGCGCGCATCGACATGTCGCCGTCCTTGCACAGGCTGGGGTCGATGTGCAGCAGGTGGAAGCCCGCGTCGATGTCGGCCTCGTAGCTGGTGGCGGCCCGCTGCATGGCCTCCTCCAACCCCAAGCCCGCCTCGTTGTCGCCCTGCCACGGCCCGCCATGGTCGCGGCAGATGAACACCTGGCTGTGGGGGTATTTCTCGGTCCAGCTTTTGCACTGCGCGCCGAACTGCTCGGGGGTCCAGTTGTTCACATAGCCCCTGCCCAGTGTGGCGCATTCGACTTGGCGGCGGCTGGCGATGGCTTCCAGCGGCTGGCGCTCCTCGTGCGAGTAGCGGTAAAGCGTTTCGGTGCAGTTCGGGCTCATCGGCCCGAAGCCCACGATGAGGCGGCGCTGCTCGCGCAGGCGCCTAACGTCTTCTCTCATGGCTGGTTCCCTTCCTTCCAGATGCCGTGCTTGGTGTTGGGAACCAGCTCGAACTCGTTGAAGAACTTGTTGAGGATGTGGATGCAGGCCTCGGCCACCGCCCGGTTGCCGCCGCAGGAGTGGGTGACGTGGTCGGCCTGCTGGCGCGTGAGGTAGAAGCCGTCGGCCGGGCAGATGGAATAGCCCACTTTCTTGAAAATGTCGGAATCGAAGATGCCGTCGCCCATGTAGATGGTCTCTTCGAGCTTGAAGCGCTCGGCCATCCAGTCCACGCGCTTGTAGGTGGACACCAGCTCCAGCCCGAATTTCATGTCGTCCACCACGCGGCGCTTGCTGATTTCAAAGCCCCGCTTGTCGGAGGTGACGAACTGGATGTGGAGCCGCTCGCGCAGCATGTTGAGCGCGTCGTGGTCGTCGGGCCCGAACACCTTCATGACCTTGCCCTCCGAGCTGTAGAGCACGTCGGATTTGGCCAGCACGCCGTCCACGTCCAGCACGAAGTTCTTGAATTTCATCCTCACACCTGCCCTCTCTTTGGGCAGGGCAATTTATTAAGTTCTCCGGGGCATATAGAAGCAGTTTTTCCTCAGTAGTGTGGTGGTTTTTTGGCCGAACTTTCACAATCCATCCAAATCATCCCTCCCGCCCAGCTCAAGGTGGTCTCCAAGCCCTGGGGCAGCGAGACGTGGCTGGCGTACGGGGAGGGCATGCCCTACGCCCTCAAGGTCATCCGCCTCAAAGCCGGCACCAAGACCAGTTTGCAATACCACCAGCACAAGCGCGAGACCAATTTCGTCTATGCCGGGCGCATCCGCTTCCACTTCCAAAAAGACCCCGACGGCCCCGTCGAGCAGGTGGAGCTGGAGGCCGGCACCTGCATTCAGGTGCCTCCGGGCCGCATCCACCGCGTGGAGGCGCTGGAGGACGTCATTCTCGTGGAATCCTCCACCAACCACCTCGACGACGTGGTGCGCCTCTCGGACGATTACAAGCGCCCGGACGGCCGCATCTCTTCCGAACACGGCGCACCCGCGCCGGCCGGTGAGAAGAAATGAGTGCCGACGCCAAGGTCTGCATTCTGGCGGCCGGCATCGGCTCGCGCATGGGCGACTTCACCTCCCAGCTCAACAAGGCCCTGCTGCCTCTCGCGCAGGTGCCGGTCATCACCCGCATTCTCAACGAATTCGACCCGGACTTGCCCGTGGTGATGGCGGTGGGCCACCGCCAGGAATCGCTCATCGCCTACCTGCGCGAGGCGCACCCCGAGCGCGCCTTCGAATTCGTGGACGTCAAGCCCTACACTGGTCCCGGCTCGGGCCCCGGCTTCTCGCTGCTGTGCGCCAAGGCCAAGCTGCAATGTCCTTTCCTGCTCACCACCGTGGATACGCTGGTGCGCGAAAAGCCTCCCCTCCCAACGGAGAACTGGGTGGGCGTCTCGCCGGTGGAGGACACCACCCGCTTCTGCTCATTCGCAACCCAGAACGGGCGCGTGACGCGCATCGACGACAAAGTCAAGTCCTCCAACCGCTTCGCCTTCATCGGCCTCGCGGGCATCCATGATTATGCGGCCTTCTGGGAAAGCCTCTCCTCCAACCGGACCATCATCGGCGGCGAGGTGCAGCTCTCCAACGGCCTGCAGGGCCTCATTGCAAAGGGGCTGGCCGTGCGCGAGTTCGGCTGGCTGGACACCGGCACGCCGGATTCTTACGCTCAGGCCAAGCAGCTTATCGGCAGGTGGATTTCATGAATCACAGCTACAAGGTTTGCGTGGTGGCGGCCGGCATCGGCGCGCACATGGGCGACATCACCGACACGCTCAACAAGGCGCTGCTGCCCCTCAGCCACAAGGCGGTCATTTCGCACATTCTCGAGGAGTTCCCGCCCACCGTGCCGGTGGTCGTGGTGGTGGGCTACCAGAAGGACACGCTGATGCAGTACCTCAAGCTCGCGCACCCCGAGCGCACCTTCGAGTTCGTGGAGGTGGACAAGTTCAGCGGCCCCGGCTCCGGCCCCGGCCATTCCCTGCTGGCGGCCAAGAACAACCTCCAGTGCCCCTTCCTGCTCACCACCATCGACACCATCGTGCAGGAAAAGCCCAAAGCCCCCAACTACAACTGGGTGGGCGTCTCGCCGGTGGAGGACACCAGCCGCTTCTGCTCCTTCAACATCAAGGACGGCGCGGTGGCCGAAATCTATGACAAGGTCAGGACCAGCAACAAATACGCCTTCATCGGACTCGCCGGCATCAAGGACTATGCCGAGTTTTGGGAGAGCTTGGAGGCCGACCAGACGCTCATCGGCGGCGAGGTGCAGTGGTCCAACGGCCTCGAGGCCCTGGTGAAAAAGACGCTGGTGGTGGAGCCCTTCACCTGGCACGACACCGGCACGCTCGAATCGTACCAGGCCACCTGCCGCGCCCTGCGCTCGGAGTTCAAGAACTTCGACAAAAAGGGCGAGGAAATCTTTTTCGTGGGCGGGCGCGTGGTGAAATATTTCCAAGACTCCAAAATCATCGCCGACCGCGTCGAGCGCAACCGAATCCTCGAGGGCCTGGTGCCCAAGCTGGTGGCCCACACGCCCAACTTCTATGCCTACGAGCGGGTGGAGGGGCGCGTGCTGGCGGCCGAGCTGACGCTCTCCAAGTTCCAGCGCTACCTCGAATGGCTCTCGGCCAACCTCTGGTCCGAGAAATCGCTGCCTGCGGCCGAGCAGGAGAAGTTCCGCGCCGCGTGCCTCGATTTATACAAAAACAACCCCGCAGCACGATTGGAGAAATTCTACAAAAAAACGCGCATCCATGACGGCGTGGACATCATCAACGGCGTCAAGACGCCCCCGCTGGCCGAGATGCTGCAAAAGGTGGACTGGGACTCGCTGGCGGCCGGAGTTCCCTCGCGCTTCCATGGCGATTTGCAGTTCGACAACGTGGTGGTTCCCGCCTCCGGCAAGCCGGAATTCGTGCTGCTGGACTGGCGCCACGAGTTCGCGGGCCTCAAGGAGCATGGCGATTTGTACTACGATTTGGGCAAGCTCTATTACGCGGTCAACATGTCGCACGAGGCCATCAACCGCGATTTGTTCTCGGTCCAGCGCGAGGGCGAGCGGGTGAGCATCGACTTCTATTCCAAATACAGCATCTCGGCCTGCAAGCCGCTGTTCGAGAAGTTCATCCTCTCGCGCGGCTACAGCCTCAACAAGGTCAAGCTCATCCACGCCATCATCCACCTCAACATGAGCCCCCTGCACCACAATCCGTTTGACGAGCTGCTCTATTATCTGGGCAAGCTTGAGCTCTACGAGTGCCTGTACCAGAAAGTGTAGTCATGGCTTCCATCGACAAGGACACTACGGTGTGCATCTCCCTCGCCGCCCGCCCCTCCAGCTTCGGCTCCACACTGATGAACGCCCTCTTCTCGGAGCTGGGCATGAACTGGATTTACAAGCCCTTCGCGGTGCAGGCGCCTGATTTGCCGCGCGCGATTGACGCCGTGCGCCTCTTCAACATCCGCGGCTGCGGGGTGTCGATGCCGCACAAGGAGGCCGTCATGCCGCTTCTGGACGAGGTGGACGCCAAAGCCAAGGCCATCGGGGCGGTCAACACCATCGTAAACGACTCGGGCAAGCTCAGCGGCTACAACACCGACTGGGTGGGGGCGCTTAACGCGCTGCAGGGCTTCGGCCCCGGCGCCTCCAAGCGGGTGCTGGTTTATGGGGCCGGCGGGGCCGCGCGCGCCGTCATCGTGGCGGCCAAGGAATGGGGCGCCTCCGAAATTATGGTCTGCAACCGCACCGATTCCAAGGCGCAGGAGCTGGCCCGCAAATTCGGCTGCACCCACCTGCCCTCATCTTCCCTCTCCAGCCAATCGGCCGATGTCTTCTTCAACGCGACGCCGGTGGGCATGGCCCCCCACGAGTCCGAGATGCCGATTGATGAGGCCTCCCTTTCCCATTTCGGGGCCGTGGCCGACGTGGTCATCCGCCCCCTGCACAGCCGCCTCATCTCCTCGGCCGAAAAAGCGGGTCTGCCCTGCGCGCCGGGCTGGCGCATGGCCATGCAGCAGGGCCTCGCCCAATTCAAGCTCTACACCGGCCGCGAGCCGCCGCTGCCATTCGCTACAAAAACCGTGCGCGAGCTGCTGGCGCGCTCTCCCTGAGGTGCGATGATGAAAATTCTCTACCATGTCGAGGACGTGCGCAACACCACCACCAACCAGTTCTTGTACCGCAATTTTGCCGACGGCTTCGAGGCCCTGGGCCACACGGTGCAGCCCATCTCCTTTGCCGACGATTTTGCCGCGAAACTCAAGGCCGAGCAGCCCGACGTGTTCATCACCTCCTCCTTCAAGACCTATTTTGCCCACACCGATTTCAAGGCCCTCAATTCGGCGCGCGCCTCCGGCCTCAACGTGGTGGTGTGGGTGGAGCCGCTGCCGGGCTTTTCCTACGGCATCTACGGCCTGCACACCGAGCCGGGCAAAATAGAGAAAATCAAGGCCGGGGAGTGGGGCGACGCCTACATCAGCTGCCTCGATGACGCGCGCTTTGACGCGGCCTTTTTGGAGGCCACCGGCGCGCACCACCACGCCATGCCCCTCGCCGCCAACCCCAAATTGCATTTTCCCGAAAACCTGCCCCGCACCTACGATGTCGCTTACGTGGGCAACCGCCTGCCGCGCAAAGAGCACACCTTCCAGTCCGTGCTCTTTCCGCTCAAGAAAACGCGGCGCGTCGCCATCAAGGGCTACAACTGGAGCACGCTGGACCGCGTGATTAACAAGTTCAACCGCGTGGCCCGCGCCCGCCGCCTCCCCCTGCCCGAAATCCGCACGCCCAACGTCATCACCCTCGACGAGGAGCGCCGCCTCTATTCTTCCACCAAGGCCTGCCTCAACTTCCATGAGGACGCGCAAATCACGCTGGGCATGGACGTGAATGAGCGCACCTTCAAGGTGCCGGCCTGCGGAGGCTTTGAAATCTCGGACAATCCAAAAGCGGTGCGCAAATATTATGCCGAAGATGAAATGGCGACTGTGGAATCCGAGGCCGAGTGGGCCAAAACGATTGACTATTACTTGGCGGACGACGCCCTGCGCGAGCGCATGCAGAAAAAGGCCACCGAGCGCACGCTAAGGGAGCACATCTACCCCAAGCGCTGCGAGAAATTGCTGGGTCTGGTGGCCAAGAAGTAGTTGGGGGCGAGCGCATGAACATTCTAATTACCGGCGGCAGCGGCGTGATTGGCGAATGCCTGGTGCGCGAAGCGCTCGCGCGCGGGCATGAAACCAGCTTTACCTACCACTCGCGCCCCTCGCCGATTGGAAATGCGCAGCCCATCCGCCTCTCACTTGAAGAGCCGGCCCGCTTGGCCGAAAGCCTCTCTTCCTGCAAGCCCGACGTGCTCATCCACTCGGCCGCCTTCACCAACGTGGACGGCTGTGAGACCGAGCAGGAGAAGGCGCGCATCCAAAACGCCCAAGCCAGCGGCGAGCTGGCCAAATTCGCCAAATCCCGCGGCGCCCTCTTCATCTACATTTCCACCTCTTTCGTATTCCCCAAGCGCGACCATGCGGTGCGTGAGGACGAGGAGCCGGCCCCGGTCAATTATTATGGCCAGTCCAAGCTGGACGGCGAGTTGGCGCTCAGGGCCGTGGGCGGCGAGTGGCAAATCTGGCGCACCGACCAGCCCTATGGTTGGGTGCCGCCGGGGCAGAAGCAGAACACCGTGACGCGCACCCTCTCGCTGCTCAAGGAAGGCAAGGAAGTGCGCGAGGTGGAGGACTGGTGGAACAATCCCACCTATCTGCCCGATTTCGCGGCCGCCGGCTTTGCGCTTATTGAAAAGCGGGCGCAGGGCATCTACCATCTGGTGGGCAGCTCCTATGCCACCCGCGCAGACTGGGCGCGCGCAACCGCTTCGGCCTTTGGCTATAATCCCGCCCTCATCCTCACCAAGCGCGCGGGCGACATGCGCCTGCCGGCCGCGCGGCCCAACGTCAATGCCGACAATTCCAAGGTGCAAAAGGAAACCGGCGTGCGCATGCGCACCATCGAGGAGGCCTTGCGCGACATGCGCGCCGACCCGCGCGCGGTCGAATTCGTCTCCAAAGGCAAATAAGGATTCGCAGCCCATGATTGGATGTTGGTATTTATGTCCGATGCTCCCGCTTCGCAAGAACAGGCCCTTCGACAGGAAATCCTGGACAAGGTCAAGCAATACTACCAGCTCAAGCACGCCAAGCGCCCCTTCGAGCCGGGCAAGACCTATATCGGCTACGCCGGCCGCGTGTTCGACGAGACCGAAATGATGGCCTTGGCCGACAGCGGGCTGGACTTCTGGCTCACGGCCGGGCGCTTCTCGGCCCTGTTCGAATCCAGCTTCGCCAAATGGTATGGCCGGCGCAGCTGCTATCTGGTGAATTCCGGCTCCTCGGCCAACCTGCTTGCCCTCTCCGCGCTGGGCGCCAAGACCTTGGGCGCGCGCCGCCTGCAGGCGGGCGATGAAGTGATTACCACCTCCACCTCCTTCCCCACCACCGTCAACCCCATCTTCCAAAACGGGGCGGTGCCGGTCTTTATCGACACCGAAGTGGGCACCTACAACATGGACGTCTCGCGCCTCGAGGAGGCCGTGTCGGACAAGACCCGAGCCGTGATGGTGGCCCACACGCTGGGCTACCCCTTCAATTTGGATGCCGTGACGGCGTTCTGCAAAAAGCACAACCTGTGGCTGATTGAGGACTGCTGCGACGCGGTCGGCGCCACGTGGAACGGGCAGAAGGTGGGCACGTTTGGCGACATGGCCACCGTGAGCTTCTATCCGGCGCACCACATGACCATGGGCGAGGGCGGCGCGGTGCTGGCCTCCAGCCCGCTCTTGGGCCGGGCACTCGAATCGTATCGCGACTGGGGCCGCGACTGCTGGTGCGCCCCCGGCAAGGACAACACCTGCGGCAAGCGCTTCAACTGGCAGCTGGGCGACCTGCCGCACGGCTATGACCACAAATACATCTACTCCAATATCGGCTACAACCTCAAGCTCACCGACATGCAGGCGGCCGTGGGCGTGGCGCAGCTGGCCAAGCTGGACTCCTTCATCAAGGCGCGGCAGGACAACTACTTCCACCTCCTCAAATCCCTCTCTGACTACGAGCCCTACCTCATCCTGCCGCAGCAGCATCCCAAAGCGGTGCCCAGCCCCTTCGGATTCGCCCTCACCGTGCGCGACGATGCGCCCTTTTCGCGCAAGCAAATCGTGGACTTTTTGGAAAGCCGAAAAATCGCGACGCGCATGGTATTCTGCGGCAACATCGTGCGCCAGCCCGCCTACAAGGGCACGCATTACCGCCAAATCGGCGAGCTGTCTGGCTCGGACAAAATCATGCGCGACACCTTCTGGATTGGCGTCTATCCCGGCATCACGGCCCAAGTGCGCGACTACATCGTCGAGCAGTTCGCGGCCTTTTTGCGCGAGAAGCCGGGCTGGAAAAAGAATTAATGGCCCAAGAAGGGAAAAAAGCCTGAAAAAGAAAAATCGATTTTTTCTTACTCTTTGCGGTAGCCGATGCAGTAATACGGCACCTTCTTGGCCGCGAACTGCGCCCCGTCATAGAGCCGCCGGCAGTCGAACACGCGCGGCGTCTTCATGTGCTGCACGAATTCCTCAGCCTTGATTTTCCGAAACTCGTCCCAGCTGGTGACCACCACGGCCATTTCGCTGCCCTTGAGCGCCTCGGCCCAAGACTTGCAATAGGCTATCCGCTCACCCCAAATCTTGCGCGCATTGTCCAGCGCCCGCTGGTCATAGGCCTGCACTGATGCGCCGGCCGAGAGCAGATGGTTGATGATGTCAATCGAGGGCGATTCGCGCGTGTCGTCGGTGTCGGGCTTGAAGGCCACGCCCAGCACCGCCACCGTCTTGCCCTTCGCGCCGCCCATGGCGGCCTCCACGCGGCGCACCACGTCCTCTTTCTGGCGGCGGTTGATGTCCAGCGCGCCGTGGATGAGCACGGCCGGAACGCCCTGCTCGCGCTCAAACTGCACAATCGCGCTCAAATCCTTGGGGAAGCAGCTGCCCCCGAATCCGGGGCCGGGGTAGAGGTAGGAGGCCAGGCTGGGCACCACCTTGCTGCCGTCCGGCGCTTTGGCGGTGATGCGCCCGTCTTTCACAACCGCCTCCATCACGTCGTGCGCGTCCACGTTGCCGACTTTCTCGCAGATTTGCGAAATCTCGTTGGAAAAGGAGATGCACATGGCGAGGAAGGAGTTGTTGGTGTATTTGATCATCTCGGCCGTCTTGGTGTTGACCATGACGATGGGCGCGTCAAAGCTCTTGCCGAACAGCTCGCGCAAAATCGCGCCCGCCTTCGCGTCCTCGGCGCCGATGACGATGCGGTCGGGCTCCATGAAGTCCTTAATCGCGCTGCCCTCGCGCAAAAATTCGGGAATCATGGCGATTCCAAAGTCATGGCCCATCTTCTTGCCCGAGCGCGCCTCGATTTCCTTGCACACTACGTTCAGGCTGGTGCCGGGCAGCACCGTGCTCTTGACCACCACCACGTGGTAGCTTTTCTTGGCCTTGAGCGCGTCGCCCAAGGCCTTGGACACCTCGCGAATCGCGGTCAGGTCGATGCGCCCGTCGTCCGCCTGCGGGGTGCCCACGCAAATCATGGTCACCTCGCTCTCCTGCACGGCCTGCGCGATGCTGGAAATGACTCTGAATTTGCCGTCTTTGAGCGCCGCGTGCAGCAGCGGCTCGAGGCCCTCCTCATAGTAGGGGCTGCGCCCGCTGGTGATGATGTCGATGACTTCCTGGCGCTTTTCCACGCCGATGATGTCATGTCCGCGCGCGGCGAGGCCCACCGAGCTGGCCAAGCCGACGTATCCGGTGCCGATGATGCTGACTTTCATGCTGCTCACCTGTTGCGCTCATACCAGCTCTTGAGGCGCGCCAAGCCTTCCTTGAGCATGACGCGCGGCTTGTAGTTCAATTTCTCCCGCGCCCGGGCCAGATTGGGGCAGCGGCGCTGCGGGTTGTCGGTGAGGTAGTGCTTGTCCTCGCTGATTTGGTACACCACCTTGTTTTTGTCGCCGAAAAGATGGCAGACCTCCTGTGCGGTCTGGCTCATCGAGACCTCTTCGGCATCGTTGCCGATGTTGAAGGGCATGGCGTTGAACTCACAGAGCAGGATTTTCATGAACCCGTCGATGCCGTCCGCCACATAGCAGAAGCTGCGCGTGGCCTTCCCGTCGCTGAGCATCACGATGTCCTTGCCATCAAACGCGTCGCGGAAGAAGTCGGGCAGCACGCGCCGGTCCGTGATGCGCATGCCTGGCCCGTACACGTTGAAGGGCCGCGCGATTTTCACCGGCACCTGGTGCACTTGGTGGAAGTTGATGCACATGGTCTCGCCAAAGCGCTTGGACTCGTCGTAGCAGGCGCGCGGGCCGGTGCAGGACACGTTGCCGCGGTAGTCCTCGGAGGTGGGAATCTTGTCGGCCGGCGGGTCGCCGTACACCTCGCTGGTGGAGAAGAAGAGCATGCTCTCGATTTTGTTGGATTTGGCATAGTCGAGCAGGTTGCGCGTGCCCAGCACGTTGGCGTCCATGGTCTCGATGGGATACTTGCGGTAGAAAATGGGGGATGCGATGGAGGCGCAGTGCAGGATGTAGTCCGGCTTGAGGCCGGCCGGCAGGGGCTGGAGGATGCTTTGCTCCAAGTCATGGAAATAGGGCCGCCCTTTGAGGTAGCTCAGCCGCCCGGCATCGGATACGATGTGGGTGTCCATACAGTAAATCTGACAGGGCGTTTTGGCGTACTTCTCGTTCCAATACGCCGCCAGCTCCACGAAATAAGCGCCCAAAAAGCCGGCCCCGCCGGTCACCAGCAGGGTCTTGCCGTCCAGCTTGTGGAACAGCGGCTCGTTGTTTTTGGCAATAATGGCCAGGTCTTCTTCCACCACAGGGTCGCGCATAATGAGCCTCCCGGCCTCTAATGGCCTCTGAACAATTTTAATCCTATGTCGAAAAGAAGGCCCGCCGCTGAACGGCCAATGGCTTGGCCGCCCCCCGCGCTTACTCGAACTTTTCACAATCCGCAAATGAGGGCCATTTCCGGTCCTTGTCCGACATGACGGGCTGGGCCACGGGCTTGAGGCCGGCCTGCTCCAGCGGCCAGCGGATGCCCAAGCTCTTGTCGTTGTAGAGGATGCCCCGCTCGTCCGCGCCCGAATAGTCGTTGTCCATCTGGTATATCATGCGGCATTCCTTGAGGGCCAAGAATCCATGCGCGAATCCGCGCGGAATGTAGAGGGCCGACAGCTCGCGGCCGTTGAGCCCGACGCCCTCCCACTGCCCGTAGGTGGGCGAGCTTTTTCTCAAATCCACGATGACGTCAAAGACTTCGCCGGATGCGCACCACACCAGCTTGGCCTGCGCCGCGTCTCCGCGCTGGTAGTGCAGGCCGCGCACCACGCCGGCCTTGGAGGTGGTCATGAACTGCTCGGAGAATTCCGCCCGCAGGCCGCGCGCGGCCAGCAGCTGGCGGGTGTATTGCTTGAGAAACAGCCCCCGCTCGTCCTCGAAGCGCGACGGCCTGATGAGCAGCGCCCCCTCGAGGCGCAGGGGGGTGATTTCGATTTCCTTTTGCAGAACCGGCATGGACTTACCTGTTTTCTTGCCGCCGCGCAACTATTTAATACGCGCGACCGGCCGGTTGTTTTCCCGCCCTCTCTCCTTGGGCTTGTTTTTATTAACCTCCAATTCCCCTGTCTGCCCATGCAAAAGCTGCTCACCATCTGCATCCCCACCTACAACCGCGCCAAGTTCCTGCGCCGGCTGCTGGAGCAAATCGAGCAGGAGTCCAGCGGCCTGCACGCGCAGATGGAGGTGGCCGTGTCCGACAACGCCTCGGACGACGACTCCCAAAAGGTGCTGGCCGAATTCGCCTCCCGCCTTCCACTGCGCACCGGCCGCAACCCCGCCAACCTGCGCTATGACGCCAATGTGCTGGCGGCCGTGATGCTGGCCAAGGGGCGCTTTGCCTGGCTGATGGGGGACGACGACCTCTTCATCCCCGGCCGCCTGCGCGAGGTGTTCGAACTGCTCAAGACCGCGCCTGAGGATTTGGGCGGGTTTTTCACCAACTACTACCGCGGGCCCAGCCAGCTGGGCCTTGACCTGCGCGCCGAGGGCCTGCGCCTCTATTCCAAAACCGAGCATGACGCCGATTTCTTCAAGGCCACCTACGGGGCCAATTTCATCGGCTGCGTCATCCTCGATTCCGCCCTCTGCCAGGACCTCATCTCCAAGCACACGCGCCTCGACGGCATCCGGGTGATGAAAACCAACCTCCAAACCGAGGAGGTGGTGTTCAAGGATTTCGTGCAGGCCTACCTCACGCTGGAGTGCGTGATGCGCAGCGCGCGCTTCGGCATCTATTCCAAGCCCTGCGTGGCGTTCGGGGGCGACGGCTCCTATGCCACGCAGGAGCAGGCCCTGCGCTCGGCGCAGAAGACGGCCATGTACATGCGCCACTTCCGCACCTTCTACCCCTCGCTCTTCAACTATCGCGCCTGCCCCTTCAGCTCGGCCAACTTGGGCGGCCTCGCGCGCTATCTGGTGCTCTTCGACCCGGCCATGCCGGCCGAGCACCAGGCCCTCTTCTATCAGGCCGCCGCCGAGCTGATGGCCGAATACAAGGCCAACGGCGACTGGTGGTGGCTGGCCTACCGCCTTGCCATCGGGCTTCATCGGCACGTCTTCTTCCTGCCGCCGCTTATGCATTTCGCCTATGTCACGGCTGTCCATGCGCGCGGGCGCAAGACTTACATGGAGCGCGAGCGCGAAAAGCAGGCGGCCGGCCTGCGCGAAAGCCAGCTCTGAATTTCTAAAAACCAGGGCCGTTTTCCTATTCGCTCTTTTTCTGCTCCGGCTTGAGCACCAAATAAGCGAGCGCGCGCGCGAAGCCCGGCACTCCGCCGGCCAGCTCCCCCACCCCGTAGCGGGAGAGCAGGAATTTCATGTTGCGCCCCCACTCGCGCGCCCCGATGCGCGGCGGCTTGTCGGCCCCGTAAACCAGATAGGGCAGGTGCGAGAGCTTGAAGCGGCGCGCCTCCTCCTCCCCGCAGCCGGGGTAGTGGCGGATGCGCTCGGGTATCTTTTCAGCAATATCTTCAATTTGGGCCACCCACTTGGGCCGGTTGTAGGCCGCGAAGCCCTGCCCGGTGTTGGTGCCATGAATGCGGAACACGAACTTCTCTTCGGGGCAATAGGCATAGCGGATGCCCTCCTGCAGCATCAGGCGCACCCCGAACTCCACATCCGAGTTGGCGATGCTCTCATCCAGCCGCAGCCCCCGGTTCTTCATGATGTAGGAGCCAATCATGGGCATGCAGATGGGCCGGTTGCACACGCGCGAGAACGCCTCGCGCCCGCTGATGGCCCGCCCGCGCCCCAATCCCAGCGGCACGCGCCGGATGCGCTTGTCAGTAGCCGCATAATGCACTTCGGTGTCGCAGCACACCACGTCGGCCTTTTCCGCCTCCATGGCCTGCAGCATGTGCTCAATAAAGCGGTCGGAGCCGATGGTGTCGTCCGCATTGAGCTGCCAAATCAACTCTCCTCTTGCGCGGGAGAGCGCCGCATTCCAGTTGCCGGTCATGCCCAGATTGCGCTCGTTCGCCGCAAAGCGCACGCGCTCATCCTTGAACGCGCCCACGATGCCGGCGCTGCCGTCCGTAGAGCAATTGTCGTTGATGACCAGCTCGAAATCCTCGAAGCTCTGTTTGAGCAGGGTGGGCACCAGCGTCTTGAGAAAGGAGCCGTAATTGTAGTTGGTGATGCACACGCTGACTTTCGGCTTGGCGCTCATGGATGGGCTTGGACCGGTCAATCTTTTTAACCACTCAAGCCCCCAAACCCCTTGTGGCCTCTGGCCATCCGGTGGGTTTCATGCTCGAGTTCAGGGATTTCAGCCGCTATTTCCAAAGCCCGCCGCGCCTCGAAGATATGCTGGGCGGGGAAAAGGATGCGCGCCATGCGCGCCGCGCGCCGCTGGCCATCATCGTGCCGGCCTACAAGGACCACCCGCGCCTCAAAACCCTTTTCTCCGCGCTCAAGACGCAGGCCTTTCAGGATTTTGATTTGCTCATCATTTACGGGGCCGAGGACGAGTTTTTGCCCGAGCCCAAACTTTCCATTTTGCATGTGAAGCGCCGCGCGGAAAACGATTTGGCCTTCTGCGGGGCGGTCTATTTGGGCCAGCTGCTGGCCCTGCGCGACCAATACGAATATCTGCTCATCACCGACATCGACAAGCTGCCCGTCTCGGCCGATGCGCTGGGCGCGCTGATGGAGCGTGCGCAAAGCAGCGGGGCCGACATCACCTACGGCCGCTGGATGCGCGCCGGCGATTTGACGTCTGGGCCGGACGGCGGCGCTCTGCCCCGCCCCGCTTCTGCGGCGCAGAAAAAACTCACCGTGTGGCCCTCACTGTGGGCTCCCATTCGCACCGCGCATGTGCGCCGAATCGGCCTCTACCTCGCCCCCCTCTACATGGGATTCGACGACCCGGAATACGGCTGCCGGCTCGCCACCCAGGCCCGCATTTCCGTCCTGCCGCGCGCCGTATTCTCGACCGGCGACTTGGCCGTCAAGCGCGCCACCACCTTCACCCTGCTGCAATCCGGGGGTGCGGACCGCACCTATTTCTATTCCACTCTCTTGGGCATGCTCAACTTCCCCGAAGCCTTTGTCTTTTCCTACACCCGCACCGGCCGCCTGCTCAAGCCGGTGCAGTTCCTGCTCTATGCCCTCGTCACCTTCCCGCAAATCTTTTTGCTGAAAGCCCGCCTGCCGGATTTCGAGGACTACTACCAGCGCGCCAGCCGCGCCCAATACGGGCTTCCCTCCTTCAAGGGTTTGGAGCAACAGGTCCAAGTCCGCGAAGCCAACCCAGATGAGGCGGCCGCAGCCGCCCGCGCCCCGCGCCTCGAGTTCCCGCCCAGCACCCTGCGCTTTTACGCCGGGCATTTGCGCTGGCTGGCTTCCAGCCTGCTCGCGCCCCGCACGCGTCCGGCCGTGCCCATGCACCACCTGGATTATTTCACGGCCTCGCTCTTTGACGACTATTTTGTGCAGGATGCGGAAGGAAAAATCTATTGCGTGCACTGGCTGCGGCCTCTGGGCCGGGGCCAAAAGCTGGCCGCCCTTCTCTCGGCCTACCTCGCCATGGCGGTTTGCACGGTCAACGGGCTGGTGCGCGGCCTGCTCAACTCGCACCATGCCATGTGCGCGTATGGGAAAGAAGCCATCGCCGCCCTGCCGCCCTCCAAACGGGCCGGGCCAAAGAACGAATAGGCTGCCCGCGCCCCGCCGCCCTCCAAGCGGGCGGAATAGAAGAAAGAATAGGCCGGCGCCCTCGCATCCGTGCGCCTTCGGCCCTTTGGCATTTTCCGCCTTTCCCTCTTTTGGCTTTCGAGATAAGATTATTAGGCTTGCAAGCCCCCATATTCACGGTTCAAGGCTATGAAAAACACCGCCGTCCTGCTGGCGGCCGGAACCTCGCATTCCCGGGTGCTGCCGGTCTCGTCCGACATTCCCGATGCCATGATTCCGGTCAACAGCAAGCCTATCATCCACCACATGCTCTGCGAGCTGGAGCGCCAGCGCTTTGAGCGCGCCCTGCTGGTGGTGCGCCGCTCGCACCCCTCCTTGGAGCGCTACCTGCGCTTCTGGCACGGCCGCGTGCAGGTGCAGGTGGTGGAAGTCCCCCATAGCCGCGGCATCGTGGAAAGCGCCACCGCCGGCCTGCAGGCCGCCGGCACGCCCGAGGCGCTGCTGATGCTGGGCGACACCCTCTGCTTCGACCCCATGGGTGGGGAGGGCGATTTCTTCTACTACCAAGTGCGCGAGGATGCGGCCCGCTGGTGCACCCTCAAGCTGGATTCCAAGGGCCTGATTGCGGGCTTTGACGACAAGCCCGCCCATCCCCCTCCAGCGGCCCCCGCCCTCATCGGCGTCTACGGCCTCTCCGACACGGCCGAGTTCATCCGCCTCGCGCAGCAGCTGCCGGCCGGAAACGGCTTCCAGCTCAGCGACGTGTTCGAGCGCTACCGCCAAACGCACCCCCTGCGGGCGGTGGAAAGCAAGACCTGGTACGACTGCGGCAGCCCCGACACCTATGCCGAAAGCCGCCGGGGTCTGCTCACCAGCCGCGTGTTCAACCGCTTCAGTTTCAACACCGATTTGGGCACCATCACCAAGCGCAGCCGCAACAAGGCCAAATTGGCGGACGAAATCGCGTGGTATTCGAACCTGCCCACCCGCCTGCAGGTGTTCTCGCCCCGCCTCATCGCCGGCTCGGCCGAAGGGGCGGAAGCCAGTTTGGAGCAGGAATACTACGGCTACAACACCCTCTCCGAGCTGTTCCTGTTCTACGAGCTGGACCCCTTTGTCTGGCGCTCCCTCCTCGGCCGCCTCGCGGCCATGGTGCGCCTGTTCGGCGAATACCACGCCCCGGCTTCGCAGCCGGCCCTGCTGGACATGTATGCGAAAAAGCCGGCCGAGCGCGCCGCGCAGGTGAAGGAGGCCCCGCTGCGCCGCATTCTGGATGCCGAGCGCCTCACCCTCAACAGCCAGTCTTTGCGCGGCTTCAAGCGCACCGGCCCGCTGCTGCGCCAAGCGCTGGAGGAGAAGCTGCGCTCTTCGAGCTTCCAAATCATCCACGGCGATTTGTGCTTCCCCAACATCTTGTGCGACCCCAACAACCAAATCCTCAAGCTCATCGACCCGCGCGGCCGCTTCGGCCAGGCCGGCCTGTACGGGGACGTGCGCTACGAGTGGGCCAAACTACGGCACAGCGCCTCGGGCTACGACTTCATCATCAACGACTTCTTCTCCCTCAAGTCCGAAGCCGGGGCTTATGCGCTCGAATTCGCCTACTCGCCGGTGCAGGAGGCCGTGCGCTCGATGCTGGATTCGTCCATCTCGCAGGCCGGCATGAGTCTGGATGAAATCAAGCTCATCGAGGGCTCGCTCTTCATCTCCATGATTCCCCTGCACGAAGAGAGCCTCTCGCACCAGACGGCCATGGCGCTGCTCGGCACGCGGCTGGTGGACGAGGGGCTGGCCGGCCTGGGGTATTGAGAATGGTTAAAATGCCCCCTGCCCCAAAATTGGCCATGTCGTCCGGTTCCCTGCCCCAGCACGCGCGCCGGGTGCGCGAGCGCATCCTGCGCATGGTGGCGGCCTCCAAATCCTCGCACGTGGGCACCGCCCTCTCGGCCGCCGACCTCTTGGTGGCCCTCTACTTCAAGGTCATGCGCATCGACCCGAAAAGGCCGGACTGGCCCGAGCGCGACATCGGCCTGCTCTCCAAGGGCCATGGCTGCACCGCGCTTTACGCCACCCTGGTGGAGCGCGGGTATGCCGACCCCAAGATTTTGGAGGGGTTTGCGGTCGATGGAGGCACGCTCTGGGGCCATGCCACGTGGGGCACCATGCCTGGCGTGGAGGCGGCCACCGGCTCGTTGGGCCACGGGCTGCCTCTTGGTTTGGGCATGGCGATTGCCAAATCTTCCCGCCGTGTTTTCGTGCTCATGGGCGATGGCGAATGCGACGAGGGCTCGGTGTGGGAAGCGGCCCTGTTCGCCGGCCATCGGCACCAAGAGAATCTGGTGGCCATTATCGATTACAACAAAATCCAGTCTTTGGGCAACACCAAGGACGTGCTGGATTTGGAGCCGCTGGCGGCCAAGTGGAAGGCCATGCGCTGGGGCGTCCAAGAGGTGGACGGCCATGACCCGGACGCCGTGGCGGCCGCCCTCTCCAAACTGCCGTTTGAGTCCGGCAAGCCCTCGGTGCTGATTGCGCATACGGTGAAGGGCAAGGGCGTCTCGTTTATGGAACATTCGCTGGACTGGCATTACAAGAATCCGGATGAAAAGCAGCTGGCTGCCGCGCTCGAAGAACTGGGCTGCGGAAGCGAAGGAGAAGAAGCTCCTCTTCCTCTCAAAAAACGGTCTTCCAGAAGGGGTTCTCCATGAGGCAGACCTTTGTATCCAAGCTTCTGGACTTTGCGGTCCGCTACCCCGAGCTGATGGTGGTGTCCGGCGACTTGGGCTATTCGGTGTTCGAGCCCTTCATGGCCCAGCGCGCGGGGCAGTTCCTCAACGTCGGCATTGCCGAGCAGGACATGATTGGCATTTCCGCCGGCCTCGCCCTCTCGGGCAAGAAGGTGTTTGCCTATTCCATCACGCCTTTCTCCACGGTGCGGCCCTTGGAGCAAATCCGCATGGACGTGTGCTATCACAATCTGCCGGTGCGCATCATCGGCACCGGCGCCGGCCTCTCCTATGGCACGCTGGGCCCCAGCCACCACGGCACCGAGGACTTGGCCCTGATGCGGGCCATGCCCAACATGGTGGTGTGCGCGCCGGCCGACAAGCACGAGCTGGCCGCCCTTATGGACTTTTCCATGCGCCACGCCGGCCCGCTTTACATGCGCATCGGCCGCGCATCCGAGCCGGACGTGCACAAGGCCGCTCCGACACTCAAATTCGGTGAAGGCCTCTGCGTGCTCAACGAGGGGAATGATTTCGCCATTCTGGCTTGCGGCAACATGGTGTTTAATTCAATGGAGGCGGCGCGTCTGCTGACGGCCAAGGGCAAGCGGGGCCAGGTCTATTCCATGCCGTTTGTCAAGCCGCTGGATTCTGCCTTGGTGCTCAAGCTGGGCGCCCGCCTGCCGCTCTTCACCGTCGAGGAGCACAGCATCATGGGCGGTTTGGGCTCGGCCGTGGCCGAAGCGCTCGCGGACGGGGGCGTCAAACCTCCGGCCTTCCAGCGCTTCGCCCTGCCGGACGCGTTCCAGAAAAAAGTGGGCAAGCACGACTATCTGCGGCAGCTCAACGGCCTCACAGCGCCCCAAATCGCAGCCTCTATTGCAAAAAAGCTGGAATAAAACTCACAGGCCCGCCCCCCTTCAAGTTTATATAACTCCTCGCCGAATAAGCGGGCGTATTATTCATCCATTTGGGAGGTCGTTTAGCATGAAGACAGCTCTTGTTTGCGGTGCCGGCGGATTCATCGGCAGCCATCTGGTCAAGCGCCTGAAGAAGGAGGGCTACTGGGTGCGCGGCGTCGACCTCAAGCACACCGAATTCTCCAAAACGGCGGCCGACGACTTTGTCATCGGCGATTTGCGCGACCCGCGCGTGTGCGACCAAGTGTGCGACAAGCCCTTTGACGGCGTCTATCAATTGGCGGCCGACATGGGCGGCGCCGGTTTTGTCTTCACCGGCGAGCACGATGCGGCCATCATGCACAATTCGGCCTCCATCAACCTCAACATGCTCGAATCGGCCCGCAAGGCCAAAGTGAAGCGCATCTTCTACTCTTCGTCGGCCTGCATTTACCCCGAATACAACCAGCGCGACCCCAACAACCCCAAGTGCTCCGAGGACTCGGCCTACCCGGCCGCGCCCGACTCGGAATACGGCTGGGAGAAACTCTTCTCCGAGCGCCTCTACCTCTCCTATGCGCGCAACTACGGCATGCAGGTGCGCATCGCCCGCTTCCACAACATCTTCGGCGAAGAGGGCACTTGGGAGGGCGGGCGCGAGAAGGCGCCGGCCGCCTTCTGCCGCAAGGTCGCCGAGACGCCCGACGGGGGCGTCATCGAGGCCTGGGGCGATGGCGAGCAGACGCGCTCCTTCCTCTACATCGAGGAGTGTTTGGAGGGCGTGCGCCGGCTCATGGATTCGGATTTCCAGGGCCCGGTCAACATCGGCTCGGAGGAAATGGTCACCATCAACCAGCTGGCCGCCCAGGTCATGGGCATCGCCGGCAAGAAGATGACCATCAACCACAAGCCGGGGCCCTTGGGCGTGCGCGGGCGCAACTCGGACAACAAGCTGCTGCGCGAAAAGCTGGGCTGGGCTCCGTCCAAGCCGATGGACTACGGCCTGCGCATCACCTACAAGTGGATTGCCGAGCAGGTCGCGGCGAAGAAGAAACAATAAGAAGAATTATCTGCGCGCCCGGAGCGCGCTTCGAACTTTTTTCGTTTTTCATTTTTTGTTTTATTTTCTATTTTTCTAGGATATGGCTTCCGCTATCTCTTTGTAAAAATACAAAGCACGCGATTTTGAGACATAACCCGAGGACATGTATCTAAGTGATTCCTCTCACTTGCACGTTTTCACAAACGACTCAAGACTACTTCGTTGCTGACGAATGTAGTTTTGGAGGTGATCTATCCGCAGGTTCCCCTACGGATACCTTGTTACGACTTAGCCCCCCTCACCCAATTCATGTTCGACAACCCCAAGAGAGGTCGCCTCACACGAACCGGATTTGGGTGACTTGACGGGCGGTGTGTGCAAGGAGCGGGGACTTATTCACCGCTCGATGTTGACAAGCGATTACTAGGCATTCCAGCTTCATGAGGGCGAGTTTCAGCCCTCAATCCGAACTTGGCGTATGTTTGGGGGATTAGCTTCCCCTCTCGGGGTTGCCGCCCATTGTCATACGCATTGTATGCCACGTGTGGCCCAGGAGATTCAGGCCATACTGACCTACCGTCGCCCCCTCCTTCCTCCCATTTAACACGGGCAGTCCGCACAGGGTGCACCTCCCCCGGAGGGGAAGTTCGCAACAGTGCGCGGGGGTCTCGCTCGTTACAGGACTTAACCTGACAGTTCGCACCACGAGCTGACGATGGCCATGCAGCACCTCTCGGCTCGTTAGGCAAGATCTTTAGTCTGACCTTCATCCTGCCGTCGCCCCTGGTAA
>CABMCD010000022.1 GCA_902384555.1 uncultured archaeon
GGCATTCTGGCGGCGCGGGAGAGAAGGCGCTCGACGCGCACGCCAGATAGGAGGAGGGGGTAGAGGCCGACGTTGGAGAAGACGGAATAGCGGCCGCCCACGCTTTTGGGAATGGGAAGGGCGGCAAAGCCGCGCTCGGCCGCCTGCTTCCAGATCTTGGTACCCTCTTCCGTGGGGACCACCACGCAAACCGAGGAGGGAGACTTGGATTTCTGCTTTCCTTTCGCGCCCTTGCCCCCCGACTTCTCGCCCACGCCCAGCGCTTTGAGCAGCACTTCGGCGTTGGCGGCGGTTTCCAGCGTGGAGCCGGATTTGGAGATGATGTTGAGCACCACGCGCCCCTGGTTGGAAAGATGGGTGCGCGCCAAGTGCGCCAGCGCGTCCAAGGTGGGGCCGTCCACGGTGTCGGCAAACACCAGCTGGCGCTTGGGGTTGAGCAGGTTGTGCTGCGGCCCCAAACACGCCTGGCTCACGGCCAGCGCGCCCAGATTCGAGCCGCCGATGCCGACCACGATGGTGAGCGAGGCCGGGCCGCAGGATTTGGCTTGCGCGAGGGACTGGCGCAGGAATTTGTCCTCGGATGCAAGGAGCAGGGAGCAGGCCGGGTGGTTCCAGTTGTTTTTCTCCACCGCCTGCCGCAGCTCGGAGAGATAGGCGGGAAGGGCGGAATAGGGAGACTGGCCGGAGAGGCTGGCGGGCGAAAAGCCGGCGGACGAGACATCGAGCGAGAGCGGGAAACGGGACATGGAACGACCTCGAATGGGGGAGGGAGGGGAGAATTAAATAGCCGCCGTCCGCCGCCGCAGTTCTCCGCCCGCGCCCGGCATCGTCCCCCCGTCCGCCGCCCCGCCGGCCTCGAGCGGGCCGAGCCGGCCCGGGCCTTCTGGCGCGGATTTTCGATATGGTTTATAAGCACACGCCGGCCGATGAGAGTAGGAGAGCAAACAATACGGAGCGCAAGCATGAAAGAGCTTCAGAGGTGCTGGGACATTTTGCCGCGCGTCAGCCGCAGCTTTGCCCTCGCCATCCGCCTGCTGCCCGCGCCGGTTTCCGACCAGACCATGCTGGCCTATCTCATTTACCGCCTCATCGACACCGTCGAGGATTCGCACGCCAAACTGGCGGTGAAGAAAAAGCTGTTCGCCGCCCTGCTCGATTCGCTGGCGCGCACGCGCGCCCGGCCGGAGGAGCTGGAGCGCGTGCGGGCATTCATGCGCTCGCAAATCGACTGCACCTACGAGGGCGAGCTGATTGAGCGCCTGCCCGACGTGGCCGTCGCCTTCTATGCCCAGCCCCCGAGGGTGCGCAAGGCCACCCTGCGCTGGGGGCGCGAGATGGCGCGCGGCATGCTCTATTTCCAGAAAAGGCCGATTCGCACCTTCGCCGACCAGAGCAAATACGCCTATTACGTGGCCGGCGTGGTGGGCTACCTGTTCAACGATTTGCTTTACATCAACCGCATCATCTCATCGCGCCTGCACCGCCAGCTCAAGGCCCGCGCCAAGCGCTTCGGACTTGCCCTGCAAAAGGTGAATATCCTGCGCGACGTGGCGCACGACGTGCCGCAGGGCCGGCGCTACTGGCCGGTGCGCGTCATGGAGCATTACGAGCTCAACTATGACACGCTTCTGGTGCGCCAGAACCGGCAGAAGGCGATGGCGGTGCTGCGCGAGGAAATCGACGACGCCATGGACTACCTGCACGCCGGCATCCAGTATGTCACCGCGCTGCCCAAGGACCAGCTGGGCGTGCGCCTCTTCTGCCTCATCCCCCTCTTCATGGCCATCGAATCCTATCTGGCCTGCGTCAACAATTCGGACGTCTTCGACGGGCAGAAGACGGTGAAAATCACCCGCGAGCAGGTGGGCGAAATCATCCTGCGCTCCAATTTGTGGGGCGGCGAGGATAGGCGGCTCATGGCGTGGTACGAGTCGAGGATGGGCGCGGTGCGCGCCGGCCTCAAGGCCATGGAAGCCATGCCGCAGATGGCGCCGGCCCGCTCGCGCAGAAAGCAATAGGAAAAATACTTTTTCTAAAACCAGTCCGCCCTCACGCCCTGAAGAGCCGGCAGGCTGGACACCCACGCCGGGTCGATGGGCTCGGCCGAATTGAGGTCATGGAACTTGATGCAGTTCTTGAGCGTCGAGGCCACCAGCTGCGCGCGGTCCTCGGGAAGGTCCGCCGTGGTGCCGGCCGCGCGGCGCAGCAGGAGCAGCGAGGCCTGCACATACTCGATTTTGGAGATGTGGGCCTGGTTCATTTCCATGTACTGCCGCGACCACTCGATGACGGCAATCGCGCGCTCCACGTCCTGGGGGGTGTTGAAAATAGTCGCCATGCTGCCTGCTGAGCAGGACAGAAATTAAAAATGGGGTGGAAAACCCGGCTTTGTAATTCAGGCCGATTCTTCCTCTTCCATGCACTCGTCGCAGTAGAGGCGCCCGTTCTGCATGCGCAGCTCCTCCGAATACAGGCCGCACTGCTCGCACTTGCCGGCGTAGAGGTGCTTCTCCTTGTCGTACGGCCCCAGCTCGGAGGATTCGGACATCACGTCCACCATGCCCGGATAGACGCGGATGAGGTCGCCCTCGGACACGATGCCCACCAGCTGGCCCTTCTGGTCCACCACCGGCAGGCGCTTGACCTTGTTTTCCTTGAGCGCCAAGGCGGCGTCCTCGACGGATTGCGAAGCCTTGATGACTTTCAGCGGCTTGGACATCACGGATTTGAGCGGGGTCTTGGCCGCGTCCTTGCCCTCGGCCACCACGGCATAGACGATGTCGCGCTCGGTGAGGATGCCCACCGCCTTGCCCTTTTCGGTGGCGATGACCGAGCCCACGTGCGATTTCTTGAGCAGCTGCGCCGCCTGCTTGACGGTCGCGGAAACGGGCAGGGCCAGCACGCCCACGGTCATGCATTCGCCGATTTTGACGTCGAGTTTCATGAACATCACGCTCCCGGAGGATGCATCGGCTGAAAACCTTATTAAGCCCTCGTCACGACGATGAAAGCATGACCTTTGGTTCGTATCGCAAGGGCTCGCGCGCCGAGCACGAGCTGATGGACAAGCTCATGGCGGCCGGCTTTCTGGTGATTCGCGCGGCCGGCTCCGGCTCCGGCTCGCCCTGCCCCGACATCTTGGCCTTCCGGCGCACCGAGCAGTTCGGCTTCGAGTGCAAGGCCGTGGATTCCACTTCATTGCAGTTGAGGAAGGAGCAGGTGGAGCACCTGCGGGAGTGGGAGGAAAAAAGCTCCATCACGACTTACGTGGCGTGGCGGCAGACGGGCGGCGAGTGGTATTTCGTCCGCCTGCAATTCCTGCACGAGAACGAAAAATCCTACGCCATCTCCGCCCCGGAGGCCAAAAAAGTGAATCCGGGGCTGGAGGGCATTTTGGGAAGCCGGCCCGGCGCATGACGCGCCCGGATGCAGAAGCCCGCGGGCGGCCTGAAAGCCTCTTTTGCAAGCCCCAGCCTCTCCGGCGGGAGCCATAGGTTTAAATATTCATTAAGAGTATATTCATTATCAAACAATATTCCCATGAGGAATAGCATGTACTTTCCGACCGGAACCGACCTGAAAAAGCGCCGCGAAACCCTGGGCCTGAGCCAGAAGCAGGTGGTCGCGCGCCTCGCAGGCCGCGGCCTGCGCATTCGCCAGCCCTACCTCTCCAAAATCGAGGGCGAGAAGGCCGAGCCGGCCTACCGCCTCGTGCGCGAGCTGGTGGCGGTGCTGGACGAGGCCGAGAGCGCGCAGGAGCCCGAGACGCTGGAAGGCTATTACCATCCCCGGCCCAGCACGGCCGCGCCGCAGGACGGCGTGGCGGACGTGATAAGGAAAATCCGGCGCAACGGCTTCTCGCAGCTGCCCGTATTCGAGAAGGGAAAAAACGTCGGCCGCATCACCGACGCGATGGTGCTGGCGGCGGAGAGGAAGTACGGGCCGCAGGGCGTGCGCTCCAAGACGGTGGCCCAAATCATGGGCCCGCCCTACCCCGTGCTCAGCGCGCTCGCGCCCAAAAGCGAGGCCGAGCTGATGGTTGAAAGAATCGGGGCCGTGCTGGTGGAAAAGGAGGGAAAACTCGTCGGAATCGTAACACGGGAGGATTTGCTGGCCTGAAAGGGCCGAAGAGATGGAGGTTTTGACCATGCCGTACCTGTTCACGTCTGAATCCGTGTCCGAGGGCCACCCCGACAAGGTGTGCGACCAGATTTCGGATGCCGTGCTCGATGAATTAATCCGCCAGGACCCCCAAAGCCACGTGGGCGTGGAGTGTTTGGCCACCACCGGCCTGGTGGTCGTGGCCGGCGAGGTCACCACCAAGGGCTATGCCGACGTACAGGGCATCGTGCGCAAAACGCTGGAGGAAATCGGCTACACCAAGCCCGAATACTTTTTCGACAGCCGCGGCTCCGGCGTGCTGGTCTCGATTCATGAGCAGTCGCCCGACATCGCCAAAGGAGTGCGGGAGGACAACCTCGACGAAATCGGCGCGGGCGACCAGGGCATCATGTTCGGCTACGCCTGCGACGAAACCCCGGCGCTGATGCCCCTGCCGATTCAGCTGGCCAACCGCCTCGCCCAGAGGCTGTCCGAGGTGAGAAAGAACGGCCGGGTGCCCTACCTGCGCCCGGACGCCAAGACGCAAATCACGGTGGAATATTCCGACGACCACAAGCCGCAGCGCGTCACGACGGTGGTGATTGCGCAGCAGCATGACGAGAAGGACACCTGGGGCAAGATCACGCCCAAGCGCCTGCAGGCCGATTTGCTGCAGCAGGCAATCAAGCCCGTGCTGGGGAAGTATTTCACACCCCGCACGAAAGTGGTGGTGAACGGCGCGGGCCCCTGGCTCTTGGGCGGGCCGGCGGCCGACACCGGCCTCACGGGGCGCAAAATCATCGTCGACACCTATGGCGGCATGGCCCCGCACGGCGGCGGGTGCTTCTCCGGCAAGGACCCCACGAAAGTGGACCGCTCGGCCAGCTACATGGCCCGCTACATCGCCAAAAACATCGTGGCGGCCGGGCTGGCGCGCCGCTGCCAGGTTCAGCTGGGCTACGTGATTGGGCAGAACGAGCCCGTATCGCTGTGGGTGGACACGTTTGGAACCGGCAGATTGGAAAACGACAAGCTGCTGGAACTAATCAAGAAAAACTTCCGCCTCAAGCCGGGGCACATCATTCAGGATTTGGATTTGCGCCGGCCCATCTACCGCCAGACGGCCGCCTACGGACACTTCGGGCGCGAGAACTTCCCGTGGGAGAAGACGGACAAGGCCCAAGAATTGAAAAAAGAGGCTGGGGTTTAGGGCGAAAAGAAAAATAAAACGGAAAACGGCCCGCCTCGGGGGCGGGCCGGTCTTCTTTTCTTTTTTATTTTTTCCAATCACCGCGCGTTGGTCCTCGGCTGCACGCCCCAGTAGCTCGCGCCGCGCGACACCACGTTCTCGATGAACTGGCCGTATTTGGAGTCGCGCAAGCGCTGGGAGCTGATTTCATAGCCCGTGCCGTTCGAGCCGACGGTGATGTCGCCGAGGCGGTCGGTGGTCCACACGGATGCGTTGCGCAGCACCAGGCGGCGCAGCAGCGCCGGCTGGGGGTAGAGGCTCTCCGGCAGGTTGGGGCCGACGCTGATGATGGCGTCCTGCGGCTTGGAAGCCTGCAGGAGCTGGAAGGAGGCCGCGTTCGCCGAGCCGTGGTGCGACACTTTCATCACCGGGCAGGCGATGGGGATGGAGCCGGAAACGATTTTGCTGTCCACGCCGCCCGCCACGGTGCCCGCATCGGCGCCCGAAGCGCCGGCGGCAAGGGAGTCGGAGAAGAGGAGCGCGCAGAACGAGCCGTAGGAGGCCTTGAGCGCGATGGAGTCCGCATCGGGCGAGGTGAGGATGAGGGGCTTGGCCGGGTTGATGACCTCCAGCTTGAGCGCGCCCCAGGAGTCGGAATCCCCGTAGGAGACCACGCGGGTCTTGTTGGCTTCCAGATAGGGCTGGATGGTGGCCCAGACATTGTCATTGTAGTCCACGCCGTTAATCCAAATCTCGTCAGTGGGGAACTGCTGCAGGATAAGCGGAGTGGCGCTCACGAAGGCCGGGTCGTTGGAGGAGAGGATGAGCAGGTTGATGCGGCTGATGCCCCGGGCTTGGAGCGCGCGGATGGTGCGCGGCGCCATCTCGGCCGGGCCGGTGTCGAAGAGAATGGTCTGGTTCGCGGTCTTGAGCAGCGTCGCGTCGCCCATGGAGAGGTTGAGGAACACCATCTCGAAGGGATGGGCGGCGGCCGGGATGGAATTGTTGGCCGGATAAGTGGGGATGGGTTTGTTGGGAGAAATCGGATTGGAGGCCGGGGGCGGGGCCGGCGGGCGTCTGGTCGTTGCCCCCCAGACAGCCGGCGAACAGCAGGGCGGCCAGGACGGCGCCCAAGGCAAACAAGCGCAAGGACATGAAGCCATCAGGGAAACGGCGGCTTATAAGGATTGGGGGTTTGGGGCGGCCCAGAAGGAAAAGCGAGAGGGCAGGCGGGCGGAGGGGCGGCACTTATTTCATGCGCTCATACACGCGGCTCACCAGTTCGGAAAAGTCCTTGAGCCCCGACCAGTTGGCGAAGCGCTCGATGGCCTGCTCCAGCCACACCACGGCCGCCACCACAATCGGGATTTCCAGCTCCGGCAGCAGGTCGCGCAGCTCGTCCAGCTTGCCCCACACCTGCAGGGCGCGCACGGCATTGAGGCTTTCCAGCACGCGCGAGGCGCGAATCAGCGCGCCGATGGGCAGGAGGGCGAGGATGAGCAGCCAGTGGGTGCGCAAGAAGAGCAGCTTGTTTTTGGCGGCGCGGAACTGGGTGAATACTTCGAGAAACACGACCAGAAGCGAGGTGAGGTCGACGAGGGAAATCACCCGCTCGCGCCCGGCGGAGGGCGGGGCCCAGCCCCAGAGCAGGGGGCCGAATTCGATAAGCGTCACCAGCACCAGGGCCAGAAGCGAGAGGGCCACCGTCCAGGACCAGAGGCGGTGCTGCAGGCGGCCCAATTCCACAATTCGGCGCGCGGCGGCCGGGTCGAGGCCGGACGGCCATGGAACGGCCATCGGGTTGCCCATCTCGTATTCGTGCGCAAACGAGCGGCGCTCGGCGCGGTTTTGGCGCGCGGACGGCGCGCGGGGGCGCGAGCCGGACTTTTTCAGCTTGCGCTGGGATGCTGCGCGCTTCTTTGCAGAGCGTGAATTCTTTGGGGCCCGTGCGGTCGCCACAGAAAAAATGGGGGAAAATGCAATATAAACCTGACTGGCGGCGCGCGTGCAAGAAAGTTTGTCTCAGAGCTCCAGGTTCTGATCATGCCAAGCCCGCAAGCGGGCCGGGTCAGCAAACCTGTTTGTCATCATTGACAGAAATAATGAGAAGCCCAAAGGATAAAGAACTTGGCCCGCCCATCCCCGTCCGGTGCGCGAAATGAGGGAAGACTCGGACGAATTCGAGAAAAAGTGGCGCAAGGAGCGGGAGAAAAAGCTCAAGGCTGCCACCATCGGCTTCTACCATCAGGGCTGCCAGACCTCGACCTCCACCGAGAAATTCCCGCACGTGAGATTGGAGCAGGTCAGCCCGGTCATCTACTTCAAGCGCCGGCCCAAATGGATGGATTACAGCCTGCTGTGGAACGTGCGCGCCGAGCGCGCGTCGGAGCTGGACGAATATTTGAAATACGTCAAGCAGCGCCACGACACCAAACAGCTCTCGGTTCTGGACCAGAGCGGCAAGGAGGCGCTGATTCTCATCCGCTTCCACTCGCCCTCCTCCAGCTACGAAAAAGTGGTGGAAAGCCGGGCCATTCCATCCGCGCCCGTCATCGCCAAGGACGGATTCGAGACCTACAACCTCCTCGCGCTGGACCCAAAAAGCATTTCCAAGCTGGCGGCGGAGCTGGACGAAATCGGGGACGTGAAGCTGCTGCGCGTGGGAGACTACCGCCGGGACGACAAGGGGCCCGCCCTCACCGGCAAGCAGAAGGATGCGCTGCAAGTCGCTCTGCTCAACGGCTATTACGGCTGGCCGAGGCGCGTGGGCTTGGCAGAGCTGGCTGAAGCGGCCAAAATCAGCCGCCGCTCGATGCAGGAAAGATTGAGGCGCGCCGAGGCCAAGCTGTTCCCCAAGGCCGTGAAGGACTATTTGCATTCGGACGGGGAGCAAATGGAAAAAAAGGAGAGAAAGGGAAAAAGCAGGTAGACGGGAAAGTGGGGCGGCCGGGCGCGAAACATTGGACATATGCCCAATTCATTCTTATTTAGAAAAAGCGCGGCAGTATTCGTATGAGTGAAAAATCACGGGCCCTGCCCACCCTCAAGCCGCGCTGGGAGGCCACCTGCCGCGTGCTTTTTGGCCGGGCAGTCGGGGATTTGGAGAAATTCGAGCCCTGGCTGCTGGACGGAACCCAGCAAATGATGCGCCAGAAGTCCTTTGCCAGCGGGCATGAAATCACCTATGCCATCACCCGCTACGCCAAAGACAGCAAATGGATGGGGTTTGACGAGATTGATTTCAGCGCATCGGCCAAGCCGCTTTCCATCAACGAAATCAAGGACATCGACTCGCTGCTGGACGCCCTGCGCGAGCGCTTTGCCTATGCCGGCGGGGCGGTGTTGGGCAATTCGGGGGAGGTGGAGCGCAGCTCCAACATCACCGACTCCTTTTTCATGTACGAAACCGGCAAGCTGGCCGACTGCAAATACGTGGCCTACACCACGCTGGGGAGACTGGGCGAGGACTGCTTTGGCTGCGACGGCATCGGCGAGAGCCAGGCCTGTGTGAAATGCTACGAGACCTTCAAGGACAAGCGCTGCTTCGAGCTGTGGATGTCGCAATACTGCTCGGACTGCTACTATTCGCACAATCTGCACGGCTGCCTGGACGCCATGTTCTGCTTCAACGCCACCAACCTGCGCCAAGCCATCGGCAATCTGCCGCTGGCAAAGGAAAAATACGCCGAGCTCAAGAAAAAGCTGCTGGAGGAGATGGCCCAGGAGCTTGAGAAAAACCGCAAGCTGCCCTCCTTGGTGGAGCTGGTGGGCCGCGGCCCCCGCGTCAAGCCCGCGCTGGCGGCCGAGCCGCTGAGGGAGGAGAAAACCGACAAGAGCGCCATCGAGGAGGCGTTTGCCAATACGTGCAAGCTGGTGCTGGGGCAGAAGCTGGCGGGCGGAATAGACGACTACGCGCCCTGGCTCATGCGCAACGTGAACCGCAGCGAAGCGGTGAAATCGGCACTCTCGGCAACGGCCATGAGCCGCCGGGATTATTGCCGCTATTTTGACCTGCCGGCCGACCGGCTGCTCACCCCGGAGGAGGCCAAGCGGCTGGGCGAGAGCCAGAGGCTGGGGGAGAAGGAGGTCCAAGGCCTCACGCTGGCCTCGGCGCCGGCCCTCCTCGCGCCCATTGCCTTCTTCACGCCCGAATACAAGGACGGCTCCAACCTCAACCTCATCGACTGCTCCACCTCCAGCGACTCGGCCCACTGCTACCGCGCCTCGCCGGTGGTGTATGCCAAATACAGCGGCTACTGCTTCTGGCCGCGCAGCACCGAGCATGCGTTCGGCTGCGGGGCATTGTTGTCCTCTTCCTTCTGCCTGCAATGCCACAACTCGGTGAAGCTGGCGCGCTGCTATGAGGTGGATTTCTCGCGCGACTGCTCGGGCTGCTACTTTTCACACAACCTCGAGAACTGCTCGGACTGCCTGTTCTGCTTCAACGCCAAGAACTTGAAATACGCCATTGGAAACGTGCCGGTGGGGGCGCAGAAATTCGCCGCAGCCAAGGCCGTGCTGCTGGCCGAATTGCAGAAAGAGCTCCAGGCCGCCAAAAGCACGCGCCACTCCATCTTCAGCATCGGCCGCCGCGAAAAAGAATTAGAGGCCCGAAGATAATTCGGGCATTGCCGGAGGTTAGGGGTTTTCCCAGGTTTTTGGGCCTCCGGCCCAAAAAGCGGTCGGGCATTGCCTAGGGTTGGGGATTTTCAGGTTCTTTCTTTTCTTTTTCCGAGGTTTTTCTTTTCTTTCAGCAGAAAGAAAAGAAAAAGCTCTGTGGGATCGTAGGGATTTGAACCCTAACATGCACGTGTCTTTTCGGCATATCTCCGTAGAGATTAGCCAACCTGGAGCGTGCCGCGCTACCAGCTTACGCCACGACCCCTTGAGATTAGTTATCGAGGATGAGATTAAAGAAGGTTTGCGGGCCCGGCCCTCACGCCCGGACATACAGCTTTCCGTTTCGCACGCTCACATCATAGCGGCGCAGGCTTTCCTGCGCCGGGCCGCGCAGCACCTGCCCGTCGCGCAAATCGAAAACAGACTGGTGCCAGGGGCAGGTAATCGTATAGCCGTTCAGCTCGCCGGTGCGCCCCTTGCATAAAGGCCCGCCCATATGGGTGCAGGCATTGTCCACACAATAGTATTTTCCACCCAGGCGCACGAGGGAAAAGTTCTTTCCGCCCGCGCTCAGGCAGCGCGTGCCCCCATCGCGCAGGTCGGCTTTTCCAAGGCAGAGCTCGCGAGCGGGGGCGGAAGGGGGAAGGAAAGGCCGGCCTCCAGCCGGGGCGCCGCCAGCGGGAAGGAACAGCAATAATTTGGCGAGCGCGTTGGCCGCCAGCAGCCCCACCAGCAAGGCATCGACGGGCAGGGAGGTGAGCGTGAGCGCGAAAGCCGCGCCAGCCGCCAGCGCGCCGTAGAGCACCTGCCAAGACGGGCGCATGGGGCTGGTGGTGTGCTCCAGAAGCATGAAGGCCAGGAGATAGAGGGGCAGCGAGTTGAGGAAAAAGGAGAGTGGGGGCGCGTTTCCGGCCAGCAGGGCCAAGGCCCCCCAGAGCAAAAGCCACAAGGCGATGAAGGCCAGCTGCAAAAACAGGCGCTTGAGCTTCCAGCTCAGCACCAGAAGGGAGAGGGCCAGCAGCAGCGTGAGCAGGGGCGTGGAATTGGAGGCCCACCACGCCGTGTGCGTGCCAAAAAGCAGGCTGCCGGCCAGCAGGCCCAAGGCGGCGGCGTTGAAGAGGGGAACGTGGCGCACGCGCAGCAGGCGCTTGCCGGCCATGGCGAGGACGCTGATGAGGGCAACCCACACGGCCGGCGTCTGGGGGGCGAGGGCGGAGCCGATGATGAGGCCGGAGATGAGGGCCGGCTCGGAGAGGAGGATGGGAACTCCCGGCTTGTAGGAGAGGAGAATTTGGGCCAGCACGGCCGCCAGCACGGCGACGGCCAGCGTGAGCAGCGCGGGCGGGCGCGCAGAATCAGGCAGGGCGATGAGGCCGGCCAGCGCGCAGAGAAGCAGCAGATAGATGGCCAGTTTGTAGATGGAAACGCTGCGCAGCCATGCAAGAGCGGGGGAAAGAACTGGAAAAGAAAAAGAGGGAGGGGCCATGGACAGCCTGCCTTAGCCAGTCACCGTTATTTTCCCCTTCATGCGGGAGTGGATGGCGCAGTGGTATTCGTACGTGCCCGGCGTGTCGAACTTGAATGAAAAGCTCTGGCCCTGCTGCAGGGTGCCGGAATCAAAGGCGCCGGTGGAGGACGTGATGGTGTGCGGGGCGCTGTCCTCGTTGGTCCAGGTGACGGCGGCTCCCTTGGCCACGACCAGCTCAGATGGGGAGAAGGCGAAATTTTGGATGGAAATGCTCGCGTCGTTGGCAGACGGAAGAGCCGAGTTGGGGGCGGCCGAAGCGTTGCCGGACGCGCCAGAAGCAGGGCCGGACGGGGAGCCGGCATGAGGGGCAGCGGCACCCGAGGCGGGGGACGCGCCGGGGCTGGCCGGAGAGGCGGACGGATTTTGGCCCGAAGGCGGCGCTTGGGCCGCGCAGCCCGCAAGAAGCAAAGAAACGCACAAGAGGAGCAGAAGATGGACAAAGGCCGGTTTCATGAACACACCATCGGCGTGTTCACGCAGGCAGCATAAAAACATGCCGGACCGGACCGGCTTATTTCTTGCCCGTCACCTTGATGAGGTGGTAGCCGAACTGGGTTTTCACCGGCGGACTGACCTGGCCCACGGGAAGCGAAAAGGCCGCAGCCTCGAACTCCTTGACCATCATGCCCTTGCCAAAGAAACCCAAGTCCCCGCCCTTGGCCGAGCTGGGGCATTTGGAAAACTGGCGGGCCAAATCCTCGAATTTGGAGCCGGCGGCCAGCTTCTTGGTAAGCGAAACGGCTTCGGCCTCGCTGGAAACGAGAATGTGACTGGCGCGAACTTCCATGAAAACACCTCTGCACGAAAGGGGCCGCTTTGGGCCTTGGCTTCATTCACCCACTTGCGGCTTTTTATTACATAAGCCCGCCCAATCATCATGCTCAAAATCCAGACCATCGAGGATGGCGGGAAGGGCGGGGACGGTTACCGGCTGCTGGTCACGGCCGAGTGGCCCGTCCGCTTTCCCGAGTCGGGGGCGGACGGGTTCAACCCCAAACTGGCCCCCAGCCCCGCCCTTTATGAGGAGCTCAAGAGCCATAAAATCGGATTCGAGCCATTCGCGCTCAAATACGCACAGGAGCTGGCCGGCCAGAAGGAGCGCCTGCAAAAGCTCAGCAAGCAGGCGAAAGATTTCGACGTCATCCTCATCACCTATCCCGATTTCGAGGGCCGGAGCATCGGGCAGATTCTGCTGGATGCCATCACGCAGGCCGGCCCGCCGGCCGAGAGTGGAAAGCCATGAAAAAAACAGCAAAGAAAACGCAGAAAAAAACTGCAAAAAAAAGGTCTTCACCCCCATCCGGCGAGGGCTACCGCTTCCTCGAGCACACGGCCGACATCATGGTGAGCGCGTGGGGTCCCGATTATCTCGCGGCCTTGAGGCAGGCCGCGCTGGCCATGTTCTCGGTGCTGGGAAAAGGGAAAAAGGCGGGCGAATTCGAGGTGGAGGAGAAGGCCGGCTCGCGCGAGGAGCTGGTGGTCGCCCTGCTCTCGCGCATCCTGGCCGAATGCGACGCCCGCGAAGTGGTGCCGCTCGGAATTGAGATGGGGAAATATGATGAGGCCGCGCAGGGGCTCAAGGCCCGCGTGTCCTATTCCAACGCCCGGCCGCGCGACGCGATTAAGGCCGTCACCTTCCACCGCCTCGAAGTGAAGGAAGAGAAAAACAAGTGCTCGATTCAAGTCGTGTTCGACGTTTGAAAAAACTATTCAACCTTGTTTTTGGGCTTGGGCGTGCCGGTGCGCTCGCCCGGCGCATCCTCGCCCAGCGGCACGAAGGGCAGGCGCACATAATAGACGCCCTCCGTATCTTCGATGACCAGCGGCTCGCCGCGCAGGCGGCCCACGTCAATCTCATACACGCCCGTCTGGCGCTGGCGGATGTTGGCCACGCCGGCCTTTTCCTCCCCCAGTTCGGGCGGGGTGAGCACGGAATGCACCAGAGGCTGCCCGTCCAGCGCCTCGACGCTGCCGCCCTTGGACAGCCACACCTCGGAGTAGGGCTCGTCCGAGTCCGGCTCCTCGGCCTCGGAGATGGGGGAGGAGGCAACGGAGGGATGCAGAGGGGCATCGCCATCGGAAGGGGCGGGGGCGGAAGAGAGGGGCGGGAGGGAAACCGAATCCGATGAAGAGGAAGAAGGCGCGGAATCTGAAGAAGAGGAGGACGGCGCGCTTTCGACGCCGGGAGAGGGGCCGGAAGGTGCGGGTTGGGGCGACTCGGCAGAAGCGGGGGAAGGCGCCAGCGGGCTTTCTTCCGGCGTGACCGACACGGGCGGCCCTTTCTTTTTGGAAGCAGGCTCGAGGGCGGAAAGGTAGGAGAGGCCGGAGGAAGAAAGGGCGGGAGAGGCCGAAGAGGAGTTCGGGCCTGAAGAGTCGGCCGCATCAGGCAGCGATTTCATTTCAGCCGGTTTTTGCGAAAGCAGGTCCGGAATCAGGGAAATGGACCCGGGAGAGGCGGTGTCAGATGGCGAACCCTCAAGGCGGCTGAAAACAAACACTTTGGAGCCGCAGGTACAGCCCTCGGAAAGCTCGGAGATGGATTCGACCATTCGGCCGCATTTGAGGCACTTATGCATAAGGCAACACACCGGACGGGGGGCCGGGCCTATCAGAGCAGGTGGATGGCCAGCTCGTCGTAAAGCTTTTCCATGTTCTCGCCGGTCGCGGCCGAAACTTCCACCACCGGATACTGGGGGAAGGCCTCGCGCACGCGCCGCGTGTTGGCGCCGGGCAGGTCGATTTTGTTGGCCACCACCAGCAGCGGGATGTTCTTGGCTTCGAGGTTGCCCAAAAGCGTGATGTTGATTTGGTTGTAGGGGTCTTCGGTGGAGTCCACGATGACCAGCGCGGCGTCGACGTTCTCCAGCCACTTGATGGCCTCCACGATGCCGCGCGTCGCCTCTTTCGCGCGCGCCTGCGCCTCGGAGCGGGCCATGCCGTATTCCATGAAATCGCGGAAATCAACCTTGACGGCGATGCCGGGCATGTCGAGCAGGTCCATCACCAGCGCGTAGCCGGAAGCCTTGAGCTCGACGTGCTCCTTCTGCATCACCGCACGCGTCTCGTGCGGAATCGGCGAGACGCTGCCCACCGGCTCGCCCACCAAATCCATGGCGATGCGGTTCGCCAGCGTGGTTTTGCCGACATTGGTGCTGCCGTAAAAGCCGAGGCGGACTTTCTTCTTGCGAAGCAGAAGTTTTCTCAGGAGATTAATCAGACGCTGCCACATAGTCCCAAGCAATGGTGATGGGTGGAAGATTATAAAAAAGGCTCGGACGGGTGGCCCGGCAGGGGGATTTTGGAATATGAATTAAAAGGGGCTTGGCTGATTAGCCTCTCATGGAAAACAACGCCAGACGAGCGCAGGCGCTGCCGAGATACGGCCTCGGCGCCGTTCTTATCCTCGTCCTTCTCGCCGGCGCGCATGCCGCCCTCTGCCCCGTCGCGCAGAGCGAGGTGGCGGTGCCGGCCGTAGTCACCAACCAGGAGGGCGGGCTGCTCAAAATCCGCGTCAGCACCCAGCCGGGCTGGGGCGACGTGCTCACCACCGTCGAGCCCGTCACCGGGCCGGCCACCCAGCTGTCGCAGGAGCTGGCCGTGCGCGAGGCGTTCCGCGGGCTGGAGCTGCAGCCCGACCTGTGCGAGGTGCATTTCTACATCATGGACGCGGGCGGCGCGCCCTCGGTGGACGGTCCGTCGGCCGGCATGGCCATGACGTTGGCCCTGCGCGCCGCGCTCACCAACCGCACCCTCCGCCCCGACGTCAGCGTGACGGGGGCTATCCTGCCCGGCGGGCAGGTGGGCCAGGTCGGCGGCATCATCGACAAGGCGCAGGCCAGCGCGCGCGGCGGGCTGCACGCCATCATCACGCCAAAGCAGGAGCTGTATGAGAACATCCTGCTGCAGCGCCTGGGCGAGGAGCGCAATTTCAGCGCCGTGGAAGTGGACAATCTCGACGAGGCCATGGCCATTCTCACCAGCCCCGAAAGCGAGCCTATCAAAGCGGCCTACCATCTGCAAAACACGCCCGTTCCACAGGGCCTGCCCCCCTGGCCGCAGAACGGGCAGGACCGGCAGTTCAACCAGGTGGCCGGGCGGCTCAACGACATGCTGCGCGAGCGCCTGCAGGAGGGCGGCATCTTCGCCAAGGACGGCTACGGCGCCTATTTCCAGCAGCAGCTGGACGACAACCGCCGCCTCGCCTCGATGGGCTATGGCTACACCTCGGCCAACAACGCCTTCCTCTCGCAGGTGGACGCCGCCTTCCTCAGCCTGCCGGCGCACGAGCCCGACGTGGCGGGCGAGGCGGACCGGGTGCTGCAGTGCATCAGCCGCACGCCGGCCGTCAACCTCAGCCGCGAGAACTTCGAGTGGGTGGCGGGCGGCAGCGCGCGCATCGCCTGGTCGCTGCAAAAAATCGAGGACGTGAAAAAGAACATCGCGGCCGAGGAGAGTTCGGAGGACAAATACATGGCCCTGCGCGACGTGTATTCGGCACAGGCCTGGTGCGATGCAGGCACGCAGCTGCTGCTCATCGGACAGCAGATGGGCGGCGAGCCGGTGAATGACAGCGAGCTGGCGGCGCTCGCGCGCTCGCGCCTGCAGGCGCAGGCCCGCCGCATCCAGGCGGCCGGCGTGGGCGAGGACAGCGATTTGGCGTGGCATCTGCAAATCGCCAACCGCTCGCTGATGAGAAAGCAGTGGGCGGCCGCGCTTTTTGACGCCGCCTACGTGGAGGGCTCGCTGGACACGGCCGACGCGCTGGAGAACAACCAGAGCGCCAAGGCGTCGGACATCCTCTCGACGCCGCTGAGCAGCCTGTGGGGGCGCGTCTATGCCTCGCAGGCCGAATACCTGCACGTGCAGGCAGGAAGCCCGGAGATGAGCCCCGACACCCAGCGCGTCTGGCGCATGGCGCTGGCCATGGAGCGCGAGATGGGTGCCGGCAAGAGCAGCACGCAGAGCTTGGAGGCCGGAATGACGGGGAGCGTGGCGGGCGGAAACCCGATGGAAAACGGCTCCGCCAAGGCGGCCGGAGGGCAGGCCGGCGGCCCGAAGAGCCTGATACCCGCCAACCTGGCCGACATCGCCGTGGCGCTGGTGGTGCTGGCGGCCGTGCTGGCGATTGGCGTGGAAATCGGCAAGGCCGTCGAGCGGTTCAAGAAAAAGGAGAAGAGGAAATAGAGCGCTTGAGCCGCCCATAGGGGGTGAAGCCCTTCAGGGGGAGATTGATAATTCTTGTGTTCCCCATACGGGCATGGACAAGTTGGCCACTGAAATCCGGGAGAAAGCCGGCGAGGAATACCTCGGCGCCAAGCGCGCCGTGCTGCTTTATTCCGGCGGACTGGATTCGCGCGTGGCCGGCGCCATTTTGCAGGAATGGGGCGTGCAAATCGAGGCCTTGGTGCTGGACATGGGCGGCCCGGCAGATGCGGGAGCCGTCGAGAAGCAGGCCCGCGAGCAATTCGGACGTGCGAGCCGCGCGTCCATTATCCCCGATATCCTTTCCGCCGCGCAGGCGGGCGTGAAAACCAACTGCGTGGCCATGGGTTATCTCAATGCGGGCGGGTTCTCCCGCCCGGCCATGGCGCAGGCCGCCGTCGCGTTCGCGCGCTCCAGAGGCATCGACACCGTGGTGCACGGCCATTCCGGCTTGAGCGACGACCATTTGCGCTTTGAGTTGAGCATGCGCGCCATCGCGCCCGAGCTGCGCGCCCTCTGTCCGGCGCGGGACTGGGATTTGCGCCGCGACAAGGCGCTGGACTATGCCGCGCGCCAGAAATGGAAAATGCCTGCCTCCACCAAAAGCTTCTCGCTGGATGAGAACGTGTGGGGCCGCACGGCGTGGCAGGGAGACGTGATGGACCCCGCCAGCCCGGCGCCGGAGGAGGCCTACGGGTGGGGCGGCGTGAAAATGGCCGGCGCATCCGATTCGACCGACGTGATTTTGCGCTTCGAGCATGGAGTGGCGATAGAGGGGGAGATAAAGAACGGCAAAAAAAGAGAGAATATTTCCGGAGATTCCCTCATCCCCGCCCTCAATTCGCTGGGCGCCGCTTACGCCATCGGCCGCCACGACGTGGTGGTGGACAAGATTCTGGGGCCCAAGCTGCGCGAGGTGCACGAGGGGCCGGCGGCCGAGATGCTGGTGGCCGCGCATAAGGAGCTGGAAAGCCTCACCCTTACCACCCGCGAGCGGCAGGCCAAGGAGCCGCTGGACTTGCAGTGGAACCAGCTGGTGTACGAGGGCGGATGGTTCAGCCGCCTGCGCCACTATCTGCAAACCTTTGTCGAGGAGACGCAAGGAGTGGTGGAGGGCGAAGTCCGCTTGAGGCTGCAGCCCGGACGGCTCACCGTCATGGGACGCGCGTCAAGGCACGCGCTCTACGACCCGCGCCTCGGCGGCTCGGACTCGTCGGGCGCCATGTCGCAGGGGGCCGGGCGCAGTCTGGCGCGGCTGATGAATTTGCAGGAAACCCTCGCATATCGGATGATGCTCGAAAAGTAACAAAAAGAGCAGGCTGCCGAGGGCATGGTTTAAAAGGATAAACCGTGATTTCAGAGTTAGATGGCTGAGCGGACAGAATAGCCATTTCGACGATGTCGAAAAACTCGCATGAAAACGCTTAGCCATACTGATAGAAACCCAGAACTTGGAACGCCCGTGGGCGCCATGAATCCGAGGAAAGGGATGAAAGACAAAAAGGACCGAATCCAAGCCGCTATCCAGGAGTTGGAGGCGGCGCTGCAGGAAGAGACGGCCAAAAACCAGCAACAAATGAGGGCCGGAAGAGAAGATGTACTGCACTTGGCCACCCGTCTTTTGGAGTTCAGCGACCCGGCCCAGCGCTTCGGGCCGCAGGACGAATTGATACGCTCCAACAGCGCAGCCACCGCCCCGGCGTATGTTGGCGTGGTGAGCCAGACGCTCAAGACCCTCTGGGAATATGGCCCATACGCCGGCCGACCGCAGGGCTCGGAGCGGGTGGCTTCCCGCTCCGGAGAGGATGCCGGGGCACTGGCCTACAGCGACAGGGTCAATGTGGCCCGGGAGAAAATCGAGCGGTTCGCCGGCATTGACGCACAGGCAGACACCCTGATTTACGCCATCAACACCAGCGACGCCATCGGCAAGCTGGCCCTCACCTTCCATTTCAGCAAAGACGACGTCGTGCTGCTGCCCGAGATGGAGCACACCTCCAATTTCCTGCCGTGGCTGAACTGCGGGGCCACGACCGTGCTGGTGAAACAGAACACCGACGGCACCATCGACCGGGCAGATTTTGAGCACAAACTGGCCGAAAACAGGGGACGCGTGCGCCTCTTCACCTTCACGACGGCTTCCAATATCTCGGGCCGCATTCCGCCCATCAAGGAACTGGTGGGCCTGGCCCATGAAGCCGGAGCCATGGTGGCTCTGGACTGCGCGCAGTATGCGCCCCACTTCCCCATGGACAAGAAGGGATGGGGCGCGGATTTCACATCGTTCTCGGCCCACAAGATGGGGGCGCCTATGGGCCCCGGCGTGCTGGCGGTGCCCAAGAAATGGCTGGAAGAGCACAACTCGCTCATTCCGGGAGGCGGCACCATCAGCGACGTGCGCTGGAAGGGCGGAAAACCCCAAATCAGCTGGAGCCCGGACGAGGCCAAGCACCAGCCCGGGACGTGGCCCACCATCGGAATCATTTCCATGGGCGCGGCCGTCGACGTGATAACCCGGGACATCGGGTGGGAAAAGCTGATTGAAAAGGAGGGCCGCCTGCTGCGGCTGGGATACGCGCGGCTGGGGGAAATCCCCGGATTCGCGCCCCTCTTCCCCGTCCCGTCCCCCGGAAGGTGGCGCACGCCGGTCATTTCCTTCAACATCAAGGGCATTTCTCCAGACCGCCTGGTGCGGGAGCTGTCCTCGCGGGGCATTCAGGTGCGGGGAGGCAGCCAAGACCCGATTTGCAATCACCTGTTCATCCGCCAGACGCTGGGCCTCGAGGGATTCGTGCGCATCAGCTTGGGCTGGCACACCACGGAACAGGAAGTGGAGCGCATCGCCGCGGCCGTTCGGGAGGTCGCGGGGGGAAAGCGGATGTGAGAGAGCAGGTTTTTAAATAAAAATATTCATTATTTACCACATATATAAGAGTCTGCCGAGGGATTAAGATGGACCGCGAAATTGCCCAGTATGAACCGGGTATCGAGCGCGTGCGCTTTGAAATGCTGGCCGTCTGCTCGGATTCGCGTACCATCCGCAAGGACTTCAACTACGCGCGGGACGAGATTGTTGCCGAAGAGGCGCGGGACGGCACCTTGGTCATCCCGCTGCGCGAGACGGTGGCCGGCGTCCACATGACCGATGACGCCATTGCCAGCATCAAAACCGGCATCGAGCGCAACCTCAAGAAATATCGGAAATACCACTTCAACGGGGTGCCCATCGAAATCGTGGTCAACGTTTTCTCGCACGGCAACGTGGAGCTGCGGGAGGGCGAGACGGGACACAAGCACAGCGTGCATGAAATCAAGCTGGCCGACCCCCACTGCTCCACCAACTGCGGCATGATGCACGCGCAGGAGGTGGCGGCAGATCTGGAGAAGGAGCTGCTGGACGGGCAGGTCACGATTACATACTCTGCTATCGGGGGCCGCAAGAAGGAGTGGAAAATCATCCACGGCGACGACATCCGGGCCATGATGACCGAGGTCTACGGCTACACGGGTCTCATCTCGGCCGGCTGGGTGCACTCCATCGTGGATTTGGGCCAGCACGCGGCCGAACAGAAGACCATCCTGCGCAAGGCGTTCAACGACGACCCGGTTTTCCGCAACATGGGCATTCACATCAACGCGGCCGTGCAGAACTTCGTCACCAACACTCTCTATCGCGTGGACGAGAATCCCGGTACCAGCTTTTTGGAGCGCGTCTATGCCCGCATGCGCGAGAACATCGCCAAGCACGGCGATATGGAGGAGGGTGCGACGGCCAAGCAGAACCCCCACCTCGGACTCATCCACGTCTCCGACGTGCACAACGCCCGGCAGTGGGCGGTGGAAACCCATCTGGGAGAGGGTTACGAGGCAGGGCTGGCGTTCGCCATCTCCGGCGAGCTGCTGGAAGACTTTTACCGCCCCGTGGGCCGCTACAAGATCCTCAGCGTGTATTATGGCGCCAAGAATTTGGGGCTCAAGGAGTGGGTGGTGGTGGGCCGAAGCAAGGATGAGACCGACATGATTATAAGCCGCTTCAGCTCCGACCCGCTTCTGGCCTTTGTCAAGCGCCACTATGGAATCAAGTATATCCCCATGGTCGCCCCGGCCGAGGCTATTGAGAACCACGTCAATCCGGTCATGAAAAAATTGGAGCCGTTCAGTGCGGCGAAGGACATCCGCGACGCGTTCCCGGGCCAGAAAGCCGTGGTTAAGCCCGTTGACAAAAAGGAACAGACACAGAATAACACAGCCGTGAAGAAGAAGTGAGCGGGCCTTTTTCCCGGCCTTTCTTCCCTCTTCCTTTTTATTCTTTCTCGGCGTAGCCATCCTCAGTGGTTTCTATGGATGCCAACCAATCCTTAGCCCTGCTGAAAGAGGGCAACGCCCGCTTCTGCGCCAACGCGGCCAAGGCCTTTGACCGCAACAAGCGCCGGGAGGAATTGCTCGCCGGCCAGCACCCGTTCGCCACCATCCTCTCCTGCTCGGATTCGCGCGTGGTGCCCGAATACGTCTTTGACACCATGCCGGGGGAGATTTTCATCATCCGCACCGCCGGCAACGTGGCCGGCGAAGTCGATTTGGGCTCGATTGAATACGGCACCGAGCATTTGCACACCCCGATTCTGCTGGTCTTGGGCCACACCAAATGCGGAGCCGTGAAGGCCACCTGCGACTGCAGGGGAAAGGGCGGAGAGGGTCACATCGCCTCCATTGTGAAAGAAGTGGACAAGGCGGCGAAACAGAAGAACTACGAGAACGATTCCTCGATTCGCTGCAATGTGGAGTGCTCGATTCAAAACATCCGCGAGCGCTCCAAAATCGTCAACCACTTGGAGCATGAGGGCAAGCTCAAAATCATGGGCGCGCTCTACCATCTTGAAACCGGCAAAGTCGAGTTTCTCTAAAGCCCGTTTTTCGCCGTCCGGCCCGCCGGACGGCCCGAAATCAGGTTTATAAAGATGAATGGCGTAATTTAGTTAGTCTAAATAGAAAAACGTGGATAGAGGAGAGGGCATGGCGAAACTGGTATTAGAGGGCGCAGGAGGCGGAGAATTTGCTGCCGGCCTCAACGCTATTGCCAACCCCAAGAAAACGGTTGCAACCCGAGTCCAGGACAAGATTCAGGAAATAACCAACAAGCACAGTGAAAAAACGCAGATGCGCAACGCCGATGCCGTGATGTGGGACATCGCCGTCAAGTACAACCTCAAAACCCCTGTCGAGATATTCAGGCTTCCCTTCATCGCCCGCAAGAAGATTCTGGCCGAGTTCTGCACCAAGGCGACCGAGGAGGGCCACACCATCGACGCGCAGGCGGATACCATCATGAAAATGCGCTACCCCGAGCGCGTGCAGGGATGGAAGGACATCGGGCGGGGCCAGTCGGCCTCAGCCATCGTCATCGCGGACTCCACGCACATGGACTGGTACGACTATTTTGAGCAGGGGGCCGCGATGGTCGAGTACCAGCAGATTGTCAACGGCATCTTCGGACGGAGACTGAACATCGAGGATGTCAGCCAGATTAACATCAAAAAAGAAGTGGCCGACCTGCTCTACCTTATCCGCAACAATCAGGACAAGAGCCTGCCGCTGGCCCCGTGGGTGATGTTCGCCAACGTGGCGGATGGCGGGCCGGGAACCAAGGAATTCAGCAAGGCCGCCATGATGGTGCTGGCCCACCGGCGCGAGTGCGAGAAGACCCTGAAGAGTGTGGACCGCGAGAACCACCAGTTCTACGTCCCCGACCCCAAGCACAAGACCAGCACGGAGCCCAGCTTGAGCAAGTTCAGGGAACTGTGCGTGGTGCTGGACTGGAAGACGGGGAACTTGTGGGTGGTGGGCGGCGGGCCGGACAGCATGAAGGAGCCGACGATGTTCAGCAAATGGGCCATGGAGAAGCAGAACCTGTGCGAGATGCTCTCCGTGGGTCCCAAGCATCTGGAGAATATCCGCGCGAAGGCCCGCGAGCTGCATAAGCGGATGGACAGCACACCGCAAGACGGGCTGCCGGCATGGGATTGGCTGGTGCGCAATGTCCGCAGCGAGATGGCGTGGAACGGCGTGAGCGACGAGGGGATTTGCTATAAGGAGGCCTGCCGCGTCTGGAGATATGCCACCATCGAGCGCCAGGTCATCAATTCATCCGAATGCCAGAAGCACTGGAAGGACATCCAATCCGTCAAAGAGGCCATCGGGCACATCCCCCACACCTGCTGCAACGACTACAGGCAGATGTGGGGAGACATCAAGGTGCTGGGCGCCCTGCTCTCCCGGGAGGAGTTCTACCGGGAGCTGGAGGCCGCCCATCACAAGGGGGCCAAGAAGTTCGTAATCGCGCCCCACTATGGGTGCGGATTTTTGGGGGAAACGATTGAAATCCACCAGATGTTCCGCCTCTTGGGGCAGACGCTGGAGGGGCTCAAAGAGAAGCCGAACCCCGATGCCACGGCGGGATATTCCGATTACAACAAGGCCGTCCGCTATTTCAGGGACATTATCTCCCGCATACTGGACGGAGAGGAGAGCCCCGGCGACTTCGACGTGCTGTGCAGCCAGTCGCCCCAAGAACTGCGGGACGCCTTGGTCCGGGCCAAGAGCGAGATTGAGATGGGACGCGCGCAGGGGAACCGGGGAGTGAACCTGGTGCGCATGGGAATCTTGGAGGACCGCAGCAACGGGCACGCGCAGAGCGAAGAGCTGGACGGGCTGGCGCGCTTCCTCTACACCCTCGTAGTGGATTCGGACCCCAACAGCATGATGGTGCGCGCCGTGCTGCGCCGCGGCTTCGAGGTGGGGGTTTTGGAGGCCCGGCCGGACGGAGATTTGGTCGGCATGCCGGCCGCCGAGAAGACCTACCAGAAGCTGAATGAACTGTATGGCGGGCCCGAAGGATACAAGGACATCATCAGCAAGAAGCGGGTGGAGGCGCTGATTATCGACCAGGTGGCGCGCGACTACCAAACGCGCTATGAGGGATGGATTGAGAAGCTGCCCAGAGAGAAGCGGGGCAAATACAAGGAAATTGAAATCGTGATGTTCCTGCACAACTCCACCAGCGGGCAGTCCACCATCGTCCCGCCAGAGCCCCAAACCCGCGAGCAGGCCGAGGACTTCCGCCGGCAGGGATACTACAACGCCAAGGTGTTCAGCCTCGAGGAGATTGAACAGTTCGGCATGAAGGAATACGGGGAGTACATCCTCCCGGCTGCTTGAGGAGTGGATGGCATGGCAGAACTCGGCATGGCGGGCGGCGCGGTTCGGGAGCGGAAGCTGAACCTTGGAATAGTCAGGTATTATTCCATCCAAAACGCGCAGAACAGACAGAACAAGATGAGCGCTTGGAGCGTCAATGTCTTCTTCTTCAAATGCGCCGGCATGAAGGCCGGCAACAGTCTGGATGAGAGCGTGAAGGTGAGCGGGCGGTCGAGCATCGCCACCGGGCCCAAGTACCGGGTGTCCGTGGATACGGGTTTCAGCACGTCGATTGGCAAGTGGCCGGACGCGCTCGCCTACCCCGATGGATACGACACCGTCTCGCCGGGGAAGAAGAATGGGTCCAAGAGATACGCCAAGCTCGAGAAAAAAGTTTTTGGAAAAATCATTCCCGGATTCGGATTGGATGACGGCGAGTTGGGCAAGATGCTGTTCGAGGGGATGCTGGATATCCCCGGAGCCAACGACCTCACCCCCCAACAGCTCCTGATATTCAAGGACTGCATGGAATCGAAGGAGCTGCGATACCCGCTGGCGACGACGCTCTCCGGCACCCTCGACGAGGTCGGGGAGGACGCGATGGATTTCCTCAAGGCCGTGGCCCAGCACGTGCCGGGCGCCGCTTCGAACCTCCTGACGCTCAAAGACAACCTGATGTCCGGCTTCGTGTTTGTCAGGGAACAGATTGAGTAGCCCTCCAAACGGGTTCGGCCGGTTTTTGGCCGACGGGGCCGAGAGTATATAAACTCCCCCCGATTTAGTTTATTATCCAAACCATGAGACGATAGTTTATGGCGAAAATGCCCACCAAGGAAGAGGATGAAAGCCGCTCCAAGGCGTTGTACCAGCTCAAGCGCCAGCTGGACCACCTCAAAAACATGCGCGGCAGCGGCACCGAGCTGATTTCGGTCTACATTCCCGGCAGCGCGCCGGTGCATGAGACCAGCAACAAGCTGAAAGAGGAGGCCGGGCAGGCCTCCAACATCAAGAGCAAGAGCACGCGCAAGAACGTCACCGACGCGCTCGAGCGCATCATCCACCACCTCAAGACCTACGGCAATTCGGCCCCCGAATCGGGAGTGGCCATCTTCTGCGGCAATGTCTCGGACAACCCGGCCCGCACCGACATCGAGCTCTTCACCCTCTATCCGCCCGAGCCCATCACCGTGTCCATCTACCGCTGCGATTCCCGCTTCTTCCTCGAGCCGCTGGAGCGCACCGTCGATGTCAAGGACACCTACGGCATGGTGGTGATGGACGGGCGCGAATGCACCCTCGCGACGCTGCGCGGCACCAACATCACCATTTTGCGCCGGCTCAACTCGACGGCCCATTCGAAAATCCGCAAAGGAGGCCAGTCGGCGCGCCGCTACGAGCGCCTCATTGAGGAATCCATCGAATACTATTACAAGCGCATCGGCGAGGCGATGGACCAGTATTTCGTCACCGGCACCAAGGGCATCATCGTCGGCGGCCCCGGGCCGGCGAAGGAGGACTTCGTCAAGATGTCGCCCTTCAACTACCAAATCCACGTGCTGGGCAAGCCCATCGACACCGGCTACACCGACGAGCAGGGCCTGCGCGAGCTGATGGCCAAGTGCGGCGACATCATCTCGGCGCAGGAGGCGGCCAAGGAAAAGCAGCTCATCGACCGCTTCATCAAAGAGGTGGTGTCGGGGGGCCTGGCGATGTACGGCGAGGCCAACGTGCGCGCGGCGCTGGAATCCAAGCAGGCGTCCCAGCTGCTCATTTCCGAAGGGTTGAAGTGGAAGCGCTATCATGTGAAATTGCAGGGCGGGGAAGAAAGGTTCGTGAATAAGAGGGCGGAAGAAGACGCGCCGAAGACTCTGGCCGATGGCACGCCCGTTTCGGTTCTCTCGGCCGTGGATTTGGCCGACAACCTCATCGAGCTGGCGGACGCGTCCAAGACCAAAACGGAGATTATCTCGACCGACACCTCCGAAGGCGCGCAGTTTTTGCAGTCGTTCTACGGCATCGGGGCCTTTTTGAGATACAAATAAGCGGGGAAAATGGAAAATAAAAGAAGTCTTTTTCTTATTGGACGTTAATCGAGCAGGTCTCGGTTGTATTCTCGCTGATGAAGATGTCCGCATAGCGGGGCGCGTAGTCCGGGGCGCGGGACGCCGGCGCATATTGGATGTGGAAATAGCTGTAGCCCGCCAGGCTCGCCAGCGCATCGGTGTAGGGAAGGGTGACATTGGTGCTGACGGGGCTGGAGTTGCCCAAATCGTAGCGGTAGCGGGCGGAGAGGCAGCCGGTGCCGTCGCAGGAGTAAATCAGCAAATCCTTGTGCGCCCGCTGGTAGAAGCCGCCGGAAACAAAGTCCACGCCGCACTGCAGGATGGCCTGGCGCACCGGTGCGGATGGCGCGCCGCGCAGGTCCATGATGATGGCGCTGTGGTTGTTGTCCTCCAGGCCGGTCTTGAAGGCAGCGTATTGGTCGGGTGCCGGAGTGCCGTCCGGGGAGGGGAAGAGGCCGGCCAGCGAGGGCGCCAGAAGGGTGCCCAGCACCAGCACCAGGATGAGTGCGCCGCCAATCAGGGCGGTTTTCTGCTGCAGGCTGAGCGCGGGCCGGGAGGATGGAATCGGCGGAGGGGAAGGCCTGGAAGCGGGCAGGGGCGCGCCGGAAGGGCGGGCCGGGGCCTCGGAGCGGGGGAAGGGAGACTCGCCGCCGGTCCTGAAGACCGCCATCACGGGCTCCTCTTTCTTGGCCGCTTTGGGCTTGGCCTTCTCGTGGGCCTTGCGGGTTTCATGCTTCTTGGCCATCAAAAACACCTGTAAAACAAAGGGATGGCGGGCGCCCTAGTTGAGGACGTCGCCGATTTCACAGCGCGTGTAATAGGCCGCGTCGCCGTAGGCATCCGCCTGCTTGCTGTAGACGGTGCTGAAGTGCGGGTCGGCCGAGGTCGCGTTGTAGTGCAGCACGAAGACCGGGTGGTCCACCGCGCGGTCGAAGCACTGCACGGCGCTGAGGTTGGATTGCGAGCCCCACACGCACGCGTTGCCGGCGTAGGTGAAGGTGGAGGAGGTCTTGTTCCAGCGCGCCTGCATCTGGCCGGAGATGTTGCGCGCGCAGGCGCCCATGGCCGTGAGCGCGTCGGTGGGCGCGCCGGCCTGGTCAATGGCCACGTAGGTGGCGTTCGAGAGCGCGATTTGGCGCTCAAAGTCGGCCAGAGTGCCGGAGGCGGCCTTCTGGTGCATCA
>CABMCD010000023.1 GCA_902384555.1 uncultured archaeon
AAACCCCCCTCCGCGGTTTCGGCCGAAACGCTTTAAAGCCCCGCACGGGTGGGGATGGCATGAAAAAGAGCACCATGGCGCTTGACCGCGTGCTCGCGGCGCTCACCATCATTCTGGCACTGGTGGTGATGCTCATGCTGCTGTTGCACTATCCCCAGTATCAGGCCCCGGCCGGCAGCGCGGCGCGCCCGCCAACGCCGGCCAATGCGGCCCTGCCCCAGCAAGTCCAGCTGGACTATCTGTATGCCGACTGGTGCTCGTATTGCACCCTGACGCACCCGGCCGTGGTGTCGGTGGCCATGCGCTTTGGCCCGGCCGTCAGCCTCAATGAATACAACGAGGCCCTGCGCACCAGCGACCCGCAGGTGGCGTCGCTGTATGCCGACTACAAGAAGCGGGGCGTGTTCACCCTCTTCCCCACCATCGTGGCGCACGGGCCGCGGGGCGAGAGCGCGCTGGGCGGCATGCAGACCGAGGACAACATCCAAAAATGGCTGTGCGCGCAATACACCCAAGCCCCGGCTCCCTGCAAAACATCCTGAAAAACGCTTGGCCGGCCCCGGAGCCCCGGCCCCCTTCTCATATAAATTTTAGCCCGCCTAGCAGTGCCGATACGCTTAGCCGATGTGGTGGGCCGATACATGCAGCTGCCGTCTTCCATTCTCCAAGACATCCAGGCCACCGTGCAATCCGGCTATTATGAGCGCTTGGCGCCCGTGCGCCGCGAGCGCAAATCCGTCTGCGAAGCCATTGAGCGCGAGCTGGCGGAATGCCGCCTGCCCGTCGTGCTGGAAGTGGCCACCGCGCGCCCCGGCGGACGGCTGCTGCTGCCCAACCGCCTGGGGGCGGCCGAACTGGTGGAGCGCATGGCGCTGCTCAAGCCCACCGCCATGAGCGTGTGGGTGGAGCCAAGGCACATGGCCGGCGACCTGCGGTGGCTGGGAAGGCCGAGGCCTTTTCCGGTAATTGCGCGCGATTTGGTGCTGGACGCTCGGCAAATCGTGGGCGGGGACGCCGTGGTGCTCTCGCGCTCGCTTCTGACCATGGCCGGCCTCGACGAGCACCCCCTCATTGACGCGGCGCACGACTTGGACATGGAAGTGGTGATGGAGGTGCGCACTCCGGAGGAAATGGAGCGGGCGCGCGCCAGCGAGGCGGACGTGGTGGCGATTCACAATGCGGGCGCCAATGGCGGCGGACTGGACATCAACACCACCCTGGCCATGCTCTCGGCGCACCGCACCACCCGCCCCGTGATTTCGTGCGCCGGCATCCGCACGCCCGCGCAGGTGCGCTCGCTCATCTCCGCCGGCGCGTCCGGCGTGGAAGTCGACGCCGAGACGAGCGCGGGGGCCGGCGGCGTGCAGATTATCGACGCGCTGAGAAAAGCGGTGAGCGGCAAGACGGCCATGGAGAACGGGAGCTAGGCGCCCGTCAGTGCTTTTGAAGCGGCGGCCTTATCTGCGGCTCCGGCGCGGGGATGGGCACGAATTTGCTCCAGTCCAGCGGCCAGTCTGCGGCCAGCAGCCGGCCCTGCTGCAGCGGCGTGCCCCACATGAGCTTGGAGAGGCCTTCCGCAATCGATTGGGCCAGCAGGGCCTGCCCCCGCTCGGAGGTGAGCAGGGCGAAGTCGTGCGGGTTTTGGATGAAGCCGCATTCCACCAAAAGGCTTGGGAAGGGCAGGTTGAGCATCGAGAGCTCGGGGCGTCGCACCACGTTGCTGGCGCGGTTGCCGGCCAAATCCTCGCCGGCGGCGGCCCCGTTCTGGATAATGGAGTCCTTCATCTGCTGGGCGGAGGCCGCATCGGCGTTGTAGCACACCACGATGCCGGAGGGCTTGGAACTGCGCTTTTCGGTGGAATTGACGTGGATGCTGATGAGAAAAGACACCGGCTGGCCGGCGGCGGCCGCGTTCATCGCATATTCCCCCAGCATCTCGCGCCTATCGCGCGCCGCGCAGGCGGCGTCGCGGGGGAAGTCCAGCGCCTCGTTGGTGGTCATCACCATGAAGCGGCCGTCGGCCTGCAGGAGGTTGAGAACCCGGCGCGCAATCTGGATGGTGAGGTCGCACTCGCGCCACACCTGGCCGCTCTGGTCGGTGAACACGGCGCCCTCGTCGTTGGGGCCGCCGTGGCCGGCATCGATGAGAATGAGCTTCTTGGGCTGGGAATCAGCCATGTGCAAAAAAGGGGAAAATGGAATTAAAAAATGCGGGGGCAGGCGGGCCGTGCGGCCCGGCCGCTCAGTCCTCGTGCGTCTGCCACAGCCTTCTTTTCTGGTTGAGCAGCTCCTTGGACACCGAGAGCAGTTGCGTGCTGATGCGCAGGGCCTCGTCGGGGGAGAGGCGGATGGCCTGCCGGCTCACCGTGATGAGGATGCGCACCACCACGATGCCGTCGCGGGGGAAGCCGTTGTGCTCGCTCGCGTCCTCGCGCTCGATGCGCAGCGCGTTGCGGTGCGGCTCGCCTTTTTCGTCCTTCCACCAGTGCACGATTTCCTCTTCGACTACCATTTCCATCGCCCCATCCGTCTCCTCTGAACTAGAAGAGTATTGGAGGAATATAGGGATTTGGAGAGGGCGGCTTTCCGGTGGTTGGAAAAAAAGAAAATAAAAAGAAAAAAACTACTTTTCGCTCCAATCCACCGCTTGGCTGCCGCCGAAGATGAGGGCGGAGGCGAAGCGGGACTCAATGAGGTCGCGGCGGTCCTGCTTGGACATTTTCCGGTCTTTTTTGTCCGTGGCGGCCTTCTGGCCGGCGGCGTCCTTTTGCAGGCCTTCGGATTCGGGCTTGCGGCCCGTCCATTCGGCCAGCTCCCAAGAGCGGCCCGAGGATGCGCCGAGCCGGGCGTCTTTGTCCGGCGACTGAGGCCAAATCACGTTTTTGGCCACCCAGACGCCCACGGTGCGGTCCAGCAGCCGGTTGAAGAAGAGACCGGTCTTCTCCCGCACGCGCTCGCGCAGCGTTCTTGAGCCGGATTCAGTCTTTTCCTGCAGGAAGGAGACCCCTTCCCATGTTCTTGTTTTCCATTTCAAACACCTCCTATTTTTTGCACTAGGCTCTGTTTTTGCAGCCGCCAAATACGGCGGAGAGGGGGTGGAGGGAGCGGGGGTGGCTAGGCCCCGGGGGTCGGGCGGGGAGTGGGGGAAACAGCAAAGAGAAGTGCAAAAATGCCCCTCAGACTCATGAATGAGGCTGGGGGGCGGAAGTTAATAAAACGGCAAGACGGGGGGAGAAACAAAAAAGGATGAAAATGGGCTAAATGGCGCCCGCTTACTCTTCCTCTTCGTCCTCGAAGTCGTCGTCGAAGTCGTCGTCCTCGTCCTCGTCGTCTTCGTCCGAGTCCTCTTCTTCGTCTTCGTCCTTCGAGCGAGTGAGCATCAAAGCAAGGTCGTATATCATTCTGATCACCTGAACCCCCTTCCCACCAATAAAAATATATAAAGCTTTGCAGAGGGGCCCGCCGCCCGTCGTGGCGAGCGGAGGGGCAGATTATAAATCCCCGGCCCGCGTATGAATCCTATGTCATCCCACACCCATGCCTGCCGGATGGCGGACGTCATCTTGGGCGGGCAGGACGGGCTGGTGAACGTGCTGGGCCTCACCATGGGCGTGGCGGCGGCCGGCTCGCCCCCCAACCTGGTGGTGGTCGCGGGCCTCGCCGCCATGATGGCGGAGTCCATTTCGATGGCCGCGGTGGCCTACACCTCCTCGCACGCGGCGCGGGACTACGAGCGCCTGCGCGCACGCGAGGCGGGGATGGACGAGAAAGAGGTCGAGGCGGCGCTGCGGACGCTCAAGACCAGCCGCCTGGCCCCCCAAAAACTTGCCTTCATCCGCTCCCGCCTGCGCTCGCACCTCGAGGACGCGCCGGGCATGGACTCGCGCTCCAAAGCGCTGATGGTGGGCGTCTCCACCTTGGGCGGCTCGCTGGTGCCCCTGCTGCCCTATCTGGTTCTGGGCGTGGAGCAGGCCATCGGGGTTTCCATTCTCTTGTCGGCGCTGGTGCTGTTCGGCACCGGCGCGCTCAAGGCCAAATGGACCAACGGCCCCCTGCTGCGCTCCGGCCTTGAAATCCTGCTGGTGGGCGGGCTGGCGGCGGCGGCCGGCTATCTGCTGGGCGTGGCGCTGCACGTGCCGGCCGCGTGAGAAAAAGTTTTGCGGGAGAGGGGATTCGAACCCCTGTAGGCGCTAGGCCAGGAGATGGCGCATCCCACTTTTGGGTTGCGTCGATAAAAGCCCATTACGGGGATCTTGAGTCTCTCGCATTTGACCGGGCTCTGCCACTCCCGCGAGAGTAATGAGGGCGAAAAGGGATTTAAACCGGAGCCCCGGCCATGGGGGTTCGAAAACCGGCGGGAATGAAAAGAAAAATCAGCTCAAACATCGGCCTTGGGCGGGCGCTCGCGGTTGAACTTGATGGGCACCTGGAAGCCCGACTTCTTCTTGGGCTCGTCGGCGCCCTGATAGTGGTATTCGCTGGAGCCGCCCATTCGGCCGCTGGGCGCGCGGCGGCTGACATAATACCAGTAGCCGCCGCCGATTACGACCAGCAAAAAGAGCCCGACCAGCCAGCCGTATTGCGCCACCAGGTCGCTGCGCGGCGCGGAGGGCGTCAGGCTGGAGGAGGGCTCGGGGGCCGGCTTGTCAATCGCCAGATTGAAGACGTCGCTGGACTGGGCCGTGTTGCCGTCCGCGTCGGAGGCGATGATGGTGTAGCGCACGTCGCCCGAGCCGCCGGTCAGGGGGATGGCGGCCTCGAAGAGGTTGTAGCCAATCGCGTACATGGGAATGGTCTTGGGCTTGGTCTCGCCGGGCAGGGTGTATTGCAGGCTGATGGAAGCCTGCCGCTCGGAGAGGCCGGAGCCGTAGTCGCCGGGGTCGGTGACGGCGGCCTGCACGCGCAGCATCGAGCCGTTGTAGACGCCCTGCGGGTTGTCGATTTGCGGCGGGTGCGAGTCGAAGACGATGATGGTCTGGTTGAAGAGCTCGAGGTTGACCGAGGCCTCCTTCTTGAAGGAGCCGTAATAGGCCAGCACCGGCAGGGGGCTGGAGGTGAGGTTGAAGAGCCGCACGTATCCGGCCGAGTCGGTGGAATAGATGCTGGGCCCGACGTTGAGCTGGGCCGAGAGCGGGTTGCCCGAATCGTCGAGCACGCGCACGCGCAGGTTGTAGAGGCGCAGCGAGAGCGGGATGGAGGTGTCGTTCTGCACGTCGATGACGCTGCTCTGCTCGTTGGCGCCGTAGCGGGCATAGAGGGTGTGCTTGCCCCGTCCGAGCAGCATCTGCGCCCAGCCGTCCGAGTCGCTGGTGGTGTTCACCATCCGGTCGGCGCTCAGAGCCATGGAGAGGGGCTTGCCGGCCTGGTCGGTGGTCTCAAAGTCGACGCGGTAGACCGGCAGCCATACCGTGCGCGGGCCGGTGCCCACGCGGTGGTCATAGACTTTGGACTGAGTGAGCCCGTCGTAGCTGGCGCTCACCAGGAAGGTGTAATTCACCTTGTCAACGATGTATTCGTAGCTGTCGATTTGGAAATAGGCGCGCCCGAACTCGTTGGTGGGCACGGTCTTGGTGACGCCGGGGCGGGCAGAAGTGATGTACCAGCTGACGTTGACCAGCGCGCCGGGAATGGGCCGGTCGTAAGAGTCCAGCACGCGGGCTTCCACGCGCTCGCCCCAGCCGGAGGAGGTTCCGAACCCGTCGGCGCGCAGCAGCGGCAGGGCCAGCAGGAGGAAAAGCACAGCGACAGGCAGGAGGATGCGAACGGGCTTCATGCCCACCCCCAGCACGAGAATGTTTATTATGCCTAAGCCCGATAGGGAGCGGGAGGTCGTCCCATGAACTTTCTCTCAATCCGCGAAACCAGCCCGGCGGCGCTGGAGGAAATCCTGCTGCGGGCGGCCGAGGCCAAGAAGAACCGCGCGCGCTATGCGCACGCGCTGGACGGCCGCAGCCTGGTGATGCTCTTCGAGCGCTCCTCCACGCGCACGCGCGTGAGCTTCGACGTGGCCATGAACCAGCTGGGCGGGCACTCGATTGATTTGGACTTCTCGCAGACTCAGATGGCGCGCGGCGAGAGCGTGGGCGACACCGGCCGGGTGCTGGGGCGCTACGCGGACATCGTTCTGGCGCGCCTCTTCCGCCAAGAGGATTTGGTGGAGCTGGCGGCGGCGGCGCACGTGCCGGTCATCAACGGCCTTACGGATGAGGAACACCCCTGCCAGGCCATGGCCGATTTGCTCACCATGCGCGAGCGCGGCAAGCTGGCGTCCGGAAAGCACTTCTGCCTCATCGGCGACGCCTCGCGCAACATGGCCACCTCGCTGATGCTGGCGGCCGCCAAGATGGGCATGGACGTCACCATGGCCTGCCCGCGCAGCCGCCAGCCGTCCGAGCGCGCGCTCAAAGAGGCGCGCACCTTCTCCTCCGTCAAGGTGGTGCATGCGCCGGCCGAGGGCGCGCAGGGAGCCGACGTGCTCTACACCGACGTGTGGGTGGAGCCGGGGCGCGTGCAGGACGAGGCCGCGGCGCTGGCCGAGTTCGACGGCTTCCAGCTCAACGCCAAGCTGCTCTCGCACGCCAAGAAGGACGCCATTGTGATGCACCCGCTGCCCGCGCGCCGCGGGGTGGAAATCACCTCCGACGTGCTGGACGGCCCGCAGTCGGCCGTGTGGGACCAGGCCGAGAACCGCCTGCACGTGCAGAAGGCGATTTTGCTGAAATTGCTGGAGAAGGCATAAGGGAGATGGAATGGTTTCCCGGCAGGCTGTTGAAAATATAGACAAACGCTCTCTTTTCGTAGGCTTTATGGGCGGCGCGCTGGCCGTGGCGCTGCTGATGCTGGCTGCCTTTTTCCTGTTTCCCAATCCGGCGGCAGGCGGGGCGGCCGCCCCCTGCGCGGGAGCTATTCCGTTTCTTTCTTCCATGAGCGGCGCGAGCTGCAATCTGGTGCGGCCCCTCTTCTCGCCGGGCAGCGGCGGCGACATCGTGTCCATGATTCGCTCGGCGCGCACGAGCATTGACGTGGAGATGTATGTTTTTACGGATGAGAATCTGGCCCGCGAGCTGGCGGCCGCTAGCGCGCGGGGCGTGAAGGTGCGCGTCATTCTGGAGCCGCGGGTGAGTTCGAACAACCTCAACGCCATCGCGGCCGGACTGCAGGACGGGGGCGTGGAAGTGCGGTGGGCCAGCCTGCGCTACCAGCTGACGCATACCAAGATGATGATAGTGGATGGGAAGGAGGCGCTGGTGGGCTCCATCAATTTCTCGGGGGCGGCGCAGAACAAGAACCGCGAAGTGGGCGTGGAATTGCAGGGCCCGGCGCTGGAAAAGCTGCAAGACGTGTTTGAGCAGGACTGGAAGGATGCGTCCGTGATTAGGACGGCCTCGGATTAGGCGGGCGGTTTCGGATAATTGAAATCAGCGCTTATTTTTGGAAGAAGACTTTCGTAGGGCGGACTTTTTGGAGACGGAAGCGGCAGGCGGATTATCCCCCGGCTCCGATGACCTTTCCGCTTCCTGCGAGCCTGCCGGCATTTCGAACGAAACCGCCTCGCCGAATTTCTGGGCGGCCGCCATGGAATAGGCGCGCAGGTAATTTCCGATGAGGCGCTTCCAGTCGAAGAGCGACATGAGCGCATAGGCCTCGTCCTGACAGGCGGCCAGCTGCTCGCCGTGCAGGTAGTAGAGGTGCTCGAAGTATTCGGCCAGCTCCTCGGCCGCGTGCGCGCCCCCCGCGCCCATCGAGAGCACCTTGGCGCCCTGCTGGGAGGGCGGGGCATGGCTCTTGAGGTAGCGGCCGAAGCCGGCCGCGTCGGTCGAGACGGGAATGTCGAACTTGAGCGCGGCCTCCAGCGGCGTGTAGCCGAAGGGCTCGTAGCGGCTGGGGAAGACGCCCACGTCGAAGCCGGAGACCACGTCGTAGTAGGGCATGGCCATCAGGCCGTCGTCGGGGCGGATGTAGGTGGGGTAGAAGAACACTTTCACGATGTCGTCCGCCGCGTTGCGCAGGCCGGCGGAAGCGATGGCGCGCATCACCTCGTCGTTGGAATAGTTGAGGTCGAAGAGGCAGACGGGCGGGCGCTCGCCCTCCTGGATGAAGCCGGAGGCCATCTGCCGCAGGTCGGACTGCAGCGAGGGCGGGGCGGCCGCCATGCGGTCGGAAAGGCAGCGGTAGCGCGCCTCCTGCCCGTTGATGCCGGCCGCTTCCAGTACTTCGTGGATTTTGTCCAGCAGCAGGTAGTTGCGAATGACGCTCAGTTTCGGCCCGCGCACCGAGGTGGGGGTGAAGATGAAGGCAATGACCTGCTTGCCCTTGCGCGCGCCCTTTTTCTTGAGCCGCGCGTTGAGCTGCCCCAGCGCCGAGATGTAGATGTCGAAGCCCTTGTTGGTGAATTCGTAGCGGCCGGAGATGAAGGTGAGCAGCGCGTTGTGGTAGCAGGCCGAGTAGTAGGGCGTGATGACGCTCTCCACCAGCTGCAGCATCTCCTGGCGCATGTAGGAGGAGAGGTGGCGCGTCTTGTCCTCGGCCGCCATCTGCTCCAGGTCCAGGCCGTTGAGGGTGATGACGTCCGGCTCGCGGCCCAGAACGTAGCGCACCTCGGAGGCCACGGTGTCGGAGACGGTGGTGAAAATGTCGGCCGATTTGGCGGCCGCCAGCTCGAGCTGGTGCTTGCCCTCCACCTTGAGCCTATACGCGGCCGAGAGCTCGATGGGCTGCCGCGACGCGGCGGCCTGCGCCAGCACATCCGTGCCGCTGCCGGCGAGGGAGCGGCCCAGCACGGTGGCGTGCGTGGTGAAGACGGTAGCCAGCGGCAGGCGGTTGAGGTGCGCATACAGCAGCGCGCCGCCGCAAATCCACTCGTGGAACTGGGCGATGAGGCGCGAGGAGGAATAGGGCGCGGTCGTGCAGAGGCGCTCGAGCAGCATGCCGACCGCCCAGCCCCACACCGCGTTCTCGGAAAAGTCCCACGAGGAATCCATGAGCGAGTCCACGCCATAGTGCTTCCAGAGCAGGTACTTGACGCGGTTGACCTGCAAGTCATGGTGCGCCCCGCCGCCATCGTTCCAGTCGAACGGGCGCTGGGCGAAAGTTTTGGCGTCCAGCAGGATGATGGGGGCGTTGTCGGCCGCCGCCCAGAGGCCGTAGTGGCAGAAGATGCCCTCGGCGGCCAGCGAAGAAAAAATGCCCTCCAGCGCCGCCGGCGGCGGCCCGAGGCGGACTTCCTGCGCGCAGCGCTCGTCCCAAAAGCCGATGAGTAGGTAGCGCCCCCCGAAGGCCGCCTTGGCGTGGCGCGCCTTGGACTGCACCACGGTGTAAATGCCCCCGATTTTCCGCCCGGCCTCGGAGGAAACTTCAATCAGGAATGGCGCGGCGCCCATAGATGGAGAGCAGGGAGGGATGGTTAAAAAAAGAAGGGGGCGGGCGGAAGCCGCCGGGAGGGCAGGCGCACAGAAGCGCGCGAGTGGAGGCCAGCCCTCATTCGGGCCCGGGCGATTGCGAGCGAGTGGCTAAATTCGGGTTGAGGGAGATGTTTTGCTCTTTGAGCTGGATGGCGCTTTGGACCGACTGGACGGCCTGCCGCGTCCAGTAGGCCAGAGAAAAGGCCTTGGAACCGACAGACTCGATGAATTTGTATCCCGCATAGAGGAGCGCATCAATCGTGAGCGCACTGCCCATAACAACGCCGCTGAACAACCAGCGGGACCAGCCCGGGATGGGCGGCATTTCGCCGCCCTGCGGAACCGCGCAAACGCCGATCATGGTGGTGAAAAAACCGGTCAGCGTAAACCCGACAAAGACCTGTTTCTCGCGGCTGGCCGCTTTGGCCTCGAGAGCATCGACCCGCTCTTTGAACGCGGTTTGCTGCTCGGGTTTCAGGTTGAAGACAAACTGGCCGACACCAGCGGCTTTGGCATCCCGTTCTTTGCAGGATTCGCTGGTGCGGACTTTCAGGGCTTTGTTGACGGATTTGCCGTAGTCCAGCAAAAGCGAGCGGAAAATTTGGCGCTCGCCGGAATTGAGTCCCAGGTCCTTGGTGACATAACGGACGTGGCGGGATTTGAACGCGTTGGAACTGAACATAGAAATACCTGCAAAAAATTGACAGTTGCAGCATTTAAACGGATGTGAAACGTGGAGCGGGGAGAGGGGCGCGGGCCGGCGGCGCGGGCGCGCAACCATTTTAAATCACCGGTCCGAGGGGAGGCCATGCGCTCCCTCGCCGACAACGACCCCATGCAGGCCGCCAAAGGTGTCAAGCTTCCGCCCGCCATGCTCAAAATCAGCCCCTGGCGCGCGCTGCTGCTGCTCTTTGGCGCGGCGTGGATTCTGCTCACCCTGTGGCTGTTTGCCTATTACTGGAACACCAGCGGATTCGCGGTGGACGCCTCGCAGAACCGGATGGTGGACGGCCACTTCCAGCTCGACCGGCCCGGAGCGCAGGCGCTGGGCCTTGGAGTGTCGCTGATGCCGGCCACGAACGGGACCGACCCGGCGATTGGCCAGCTGATGGAGCTGCGCGCCACGCTCAAGACCGGCACGCCCACGCAGCGAGCGGCGCTCATCGAGCGCATCCGCTCATCGGCGGCCGCCAGCGACAACGAGCAATACCGCATGACGTGGGCGCCGGTGCTGGCCTGCGCCAGCACGGAGTGCAGCAACGAAGCGTATGTGCAGGCGGCCGGCCAGTTCGCGGCCCGCTCGCCCAGATGGGCGGGGCACGCCATGATTGTGGAGGCCGCGTATTGGCATGACGCGCGCGCCGCGGGCGACGAGGTGGGCGCGGCGTCGGCCGTGGCCAAGCTCGACCAGCTGGTGCGCAATTACGGCACCATGGACGTGCGGCGCAGCTGGAACACCCTGCAGTCCTGCACGGACGGCTGCCCGGTGTTCGACGAGCTGCTGCTGGACTTCATGGGGCAGGCGGCCAAGAATTAAGGGCTTTCAAAGAATGAAAACGGCGTCATTTTTACGTCGGTCATCGAAGAGGGCTCAATAAAAACCCTGCGCGAATCAGTCTTTCCATTCACCACCCTAGACGGGATGATTTCTTATGAAAAAAGCACTTGTCACCGGAGCGAACGGGCAGATCGGCACCGTGCTGGTCGCCGCCCTGCGCGCCAAATACGGAAAGGAGAACGTGGTGGCGCTGGACCTGCGCGAGCCGGGCGAGCCGGCCAAATCCGCCGGGCCCTGGATGGCGCAGGACGCGACCGACCGCCCGGCCATGGAGAAAATCATCAAGGACGGCAAATTCGAGGTCGTCTACCACCTCGTGGGCATGCTCTCGGCCGCCAGCGAGAAGAACCCCGAAGCGGCGTGGAAAATCAACCTCGAATCCCTGCACATGATGCTGGACTTCGCGCGCGACTACAAATTCAAGCTCTTCTGGCCCTCCTCCATCGCCGCGTTCGGCTCCACCACGCCGCGCCGGGACGTGCCGCAGCACACCATCCTCGAGCCCACCACCATGTACGGGGTGGCCAAGGTGTCGGGCGAGCTGCTCTGCCAGTACTACCACCAGCGCTGGAAGGTGGACGTGCGCTCGGTGCGCTACCCCGGCCTCGTGTCGTGGGCCGCGCCGCCGGCGGACGGCACCACCGAATACACCATTCACATGCTCTATGCGGCCGTGGAGGGCAAGCCCTATTCGTGCTTCCTCAAGGAGGGCACCGTGCTGCCCATGATGTGCATGGAGGACGCGGTGCGCGGCACCATTCAGCTCATGGAGGCGCCGGAGGGGAAAATCAAGGTGCGCACCGCCTACAATTTCGCGGCCATGAGCTTTGGGCCCGAAGAGATTGCGAAAGCCATCCAAAAGAGCGTGCCGGGCTTCAAGGTCAAGTACGAGCCGGACTTCCATCAGGCCATCGCCGACTCCTGGCCGCAGACCATTGACGACGCGCAGGCGCGCCAGCAGTGGGGCTGGAAGGAGGAATACGATTTGCAGCGCATGTGCGACGCGGCCGTGGCCAATTTGAGGAAGAGGCTGGGCAAGAAGTGATTTTTCTTTTCAGAGCTTGGGCATCCGGTCGAACACGCCCAGCACGCTGCGGACGTAGTCCGGGTCGCCCCCCGCGTTGTAGCGTTGCAGCAGGGAGGTCCAGTCCTTGCGGGTGAAGGTGCGGGGATTCTTGTAGCGCAGGGACTTGACATAGGTCATCTTGTCCAGCAGGGCCATGGCGCTCAGGGCCATGCTGTGGCCCGCGTCGCTGATGAAACGCACGTAGTCCGGACGGCCGACTTTTGGATTGATTCTTCCGTCCATGACCAGCGGCAGCGGCTCGCCCCCCTCCGGTATCAGGCAGGCGGAAGAAGGAAGAAGAAGCGGATGGCCGAACACGGACAGCGAGTCGTTGATGAGCGGGCGGCGCTCGTAGATGTCTTCCAGCAGGCTGAAACCCAGCTGGGCCAAGCCCATGAACTGCCCGTTGCGCGCGAGCAGGTCGAACTGGCTCTCGCGCGACCATTTGGCCAGCATCATGCGGGCTGAAAAGCCGTCGTTGCGCTCAATCAGCAGGGCGCCGGCGCAGACCTGCGCCAGCGACTGGGCAGACACGGCGGGCTTGGGACAGTAGCGGCCGGCATCCGGGTCGGTGCGGCTGTCCTCGAAAAACTGCACATAGGAGCGCAGGCGCTCCCAGTTCTGCTCGAGGCAGGCCTTCGCCTGCTCGGGAGACATGCCGCGGTCGGCGCACAGGTTGGAGATGGCGGGGCATTCCATCAGCTGCTGCGGCGTGTAGCCGGCGATGGGAGGGTAGGGCGCGCGCGAGGGAACGGGGGAGGAAGCCCGGCCGGGGGCGGGTGCCGGGCTTGGAAAGAAGTCCGGCTCGGAGCGGGAAGGGTTCAGGATGGGGTGAAGCATGGGAATCACGGGCCCTCAAGGCCGGCCGCTGGACGTTCAGGCTTTTTGCACGGCGCGCGACACCACCGCGCGCACGGCCTCCATGCGGGCGGCCAGCTCCTTTTTGCTTCTGCCCTCCATGGTGATGCGAATCGCCGGCTCGGTGCCGGAGGGGCGCACCAGCACCCACCCGTCGTCCAAATCCGAGCGCAGGCCGTCCACGCGCGAGGGCTTGAAGAAGGGCCAGTCTTTTTCGATGAGCGCCATCGCCTTCTGCTTGCGCTCGCCCGCGCAGTGGATTTTCTCGCGCGCCATGGGATAGGCCGGCACGGCGTCCGCGAGGGCGGACAGTTTGCCCCGGCGCGCAAAGAGGCCGGCGAAGTAGAGGCCGCAGGCCAGCCCGTCGGGCACCAGCGCGCCGCGGGAGAATACGTATTCGCCGCAGGGCTCGCCGCCGAAGAGCGCGCCGGCGCGGCGCATCTCGGCCGCCACGTAGCGGCTGCCGACCGGCGTGATGATGAGGCGCGCCTGGGCGGCTGCGCAGGCCTCGCGCAGCGAGAGGCCGGATTCCACGGTGGAGACGATTGAAAGAGGGGCGTTTGGTTTCTTGCTGCGCGCCAAATCCAGCTGGTCGGACACCACCATCGCCAATTGGGTGTCGAGGCCGGCCATGCGGCCGCGCTCGTCCAGCACGATGGCCCGGTCCGCGTCGCCGTCGTGCGCGATGCCGAGGTCGGCGCGGCTTTTTCTCACGGCGCGCGAGAGGGCGCCCAAGCTTTCCTTCTTGGGCTCCAGCACTCTTCCGTACGGCTCGCCCGCCGTGCCGTTGAGCACGAGGACCTCGCAGCCGGCGGCGCGCATCAAATCGGGCATCAGGGCGCAGGCGGCCGCGTTGCCGCAGTCCACCACCACGCGCGGGCGGGTTTTGCGGATGAGAGCGAGGGGCGCGAGGGAGAGGGCGAGCGAGAGGTGGGCGGCGCGGGCGGAAGAAGAGGAATCGGACAGGCACCCGGCCGAGGACCAGGAAACCGTGTTTTTGGAAAACCGGGACTGCAGCGCCTCCAGCTGTTTTTCGATTTCGCGCTCCCACGCGTCCGGCACTTCGCGGCCGGCGAAAAACACTTTCAGGCCGTTGTATTCCGGCGGGTTGTGGCTGGCCGTCACCATGACGCCCCAGCCGCCCGTTTTCTGCGCGTGCAGCGCGAGAGTGGGTGTGGCGCACAGGCCCAAATCATGCACGGCCGCGCCGGCCTGCAGGGCGCCGGAAGCCAGCGCGGACTTGAGCATGGGCCCGGAGCGGCGGCCGTCGAATCCGATGGAGATGGGAAGAGGGGATTGCGGACGGGATGAAGAGGTGCGGGGGGCGCCGGCCGTTGGGGAAGCGCCGGCCCCCATTTCAGACAAACCGTTTTCGTGCGAGGCGCCCAGCACCAATCCGAGGCGGCGGGCGAGGTCGGGGCTGACGGGAAATGGCGAGAGGTCGCGGATGCCGGAAGTGCCAAAGCCGACCATGGGCATAGAGGGAAGCCAAATCCATTTAAGGCCTTGCAAAAATATAACGGCATGAAAGGACAGGGAACGGCCGAATACGTGGTGCTGCTGGCCATCGTGCTGGTCATCGCGCTCATCGGCACGATGCTGCTGACCAATACGGGCGTGGACGCGGCCGCGCAGGCCGAATCCGAAAGCTATTGGAAAGGCATGGCCCGCCCGCTGGGCATTGACCAGTGGGGGCAGGCCAACGAAGTGCTTTATCTGAGCATCAGCAACAACGGCTACGACCACCTTTTCCAGCGGCAGGTGAAAGTGGACAACGTGACGGCCGACCTGGGTTCGGGCTTGTCGTGGAAGTCCGGCGGCATCAAGGCCCTGTCCATCCCCGGCATGCCCCGCTGCGGCGTGAACAACTTCGATTCCTTCGCCTACAACGTGACCTTTGTCTATGACAGCTTGAGCATTCCGGGGCAGGTGGAGCGCGGCGAGAAGCAGATTGTGGGCTACTGCCAGACGCTTTGAGACTTTTTCAGCGCGGGACGCCCTTTTCCAGCCATTCGAGCATGCGGCGGTTGGCTTTGGGGAAGGCATATTTTCCAAGGTTGGAAATTTTCTCCCATTTGACGGCCTGGCATTCCAGCGGGCGCGGGAGGGAGGAGGCGTTCTTTTGCAGAACGCAGCGGAAAACGTGCATGTCCACCGACTTGTGGGTGTATTCGGCGCGCACCACCATCAGCTCATCCCGCGCACGGATGGGCAGGCCCACTTCTTCCATGAACTCGCGCTCCACGCACCGCGCCAAGGATTCGCCCTCCTCCTGCTTGCCGCCCGGAAATTCCCACAGCCCGCCCAGAAAGTCGTCGCCATAGCGCTGGGAGATGAGGATTTCGCCCTTTTGGTTGAACAGAAAGCCGGTGCCCACCTGGATGAGGGGCCGGGCTTGCCTGCGGGCCTTGATGGGAAAGTCTTCTTCACGGCCGACCAGATGGGCGCGGCAGATGCCGGCCAGCGGGCATGAGGCGCATTTGGGATTCCGGGGCGTGCAAATGAGCGCGCCCAGTTCCATCATGGACTGGTTGTGCAGGGAGGGTGAAACCGCTGGAGACTGGTCCAGCCAGTCCTGCGCCATTTTTTGCAGCTCTTTTTTGGATTTGGGCGAATCGACCGCATGCGGGTAGGCCGAGGCGCGCGCCAGCACGCGGATGACATTGCCGTCCAGCACGGCGTGGGGCTGCTGATACGCGATGGAGGAGATGGAGGCGGCCAGATAGGGGCCGATGCCGGGCAGCGAAAGGAGGGCGGCATGCGAGGACGGGATTTTCCCGTCGTATTGCTTCATTATTATCTGGGCCGTCTTGTGCAGGTTGCGGGCGCGGGCGTAATAGCCGCAGCCCTCCCACGCCTTGAGAACCGAATCCAAATCGGCCGAGGCGAGAGAAGAGAGGGTGGGGAATTTTTTGATGAATCTCTCGTAATAGGGAATGGCCTGCTTGACTTGGGTTTGCTGCAAAAGAAATTCCGATACCAGCACATGGTAGGGGTTTGCGTTGCTCTCGCGCCAAGGCAGGGCGCGGGCGTTCTTGGAATACCAGGCATGCAGGGCCGCCAAGCTGGATGGGGCCGGAGGGCCGGGCTTGCCTTTCGCTTTTTTGCGCATGGCCTCACCATGACGCCTTATTTTATATATCATGAACGGGTGTCTTGTGCATGAGAGAACATTCCTGCGGTTTTGTGTTGATTCGGCAATTGGAAGACAAACGGTATTACCTGCTTTTGCACTACAAGGCCGGGCATTGGGATTTCCCAAAAGGCCACGTGGAAGAGGGCGAGGACGAGGAGGAGACGGCGCGGCGCGAGCTCAGGGAAGAAACGGGCATCACGCGCGCCTCCATCCTGCCGGGCTTCCGCTACGAGTACGAATACGAGTTCGGCGGGCGCGGGGGGCGCGCCACGCGCTCGAAACTGGTGACCTTCATGCTGGGCCGCACCGACCAGCACGAGGTGCGCATCTCGCACGAGCACATGGGCGCGCGCTGGGTGCCCTATTCGCGCGCGCTCAAGATGGTGACCTTTGAGAACGCCAAGCGCATGCTGATGACGGCCGAGGAATTTTTGCGCGAGAATCCCAGATTGGTGGGCGCGAAATTCCGCGCAGACTAGATTTTCATGAGGTGGGTTTGGACATGGACAGGCACTGGATTCTGATGATGGTGGTGCTGGCCTCGGCCGCGCTGCTGCTGGCCGGATGCACGGGCACGCCGAGCGCGCCGGCCAAGAATGAGAGCATGACCGGCAACAACAGCCAGGCGGGCCGCGGGCCGGGCGCCTCGGCTTCCGCCCCCGTTTGCGGCAACGGCAAACTGGAGAAGGGCGAGACGGCGGCCACTTGCTGCCGGGACGCGGGATGCCCCTCTAGTCAGCAGTGCGTGAATTCGGGCGGCGTTTATGCGTGCGCCAAGCTGGCCAAGGAAGACACCAATGCTTCCAAGCAGATTGCGCGCATCTACCAGCAGGCCCGCGCGGACTGGGCGGGATGGCTGGCCTCGAATTCCAGCCAGACGGCCGGCGCGGATGCGGTGCGCGAGGAGCTGGGCGCCATGGCCGCGCCCATCGCGCAGTTGCAGGCTGACGGCTATGACGTGTCGGCCGAGCAGTTCCTGATGGAGGCGCAGAACCAGACGTGGGCCGAGATGGCGCCGGTCGCGGCGGCCCAGAACGGGGCGATGCGCCGCGTGGAGGAGGGCCGCGGCTCGACGCGCGAGCGCTACCTCAACGCCCTCAACCTCTCGCTGATGGATTTGGACCAGGCGGCCTATGAGGCCGGCGTGGGGCAGACGCGCGCCGACCAGCTGCGCGGGCGGCAGGCGGCGGCGTGGCAGGCGGCCGTGGAGCAGTACGGCATGCCCGAGGACGAGCTGCTCTCAGCGTTCAGCTCCAGAAAGACCGAGATTCAGGATTCGGCCGGCCGGCTCAAGGCCGAGCAGGCGCGACTCGGACCCCACAATCAGAACGAGTGGGTGCAGAGCGGGGACTTGAAAATCCGCGTGGGGGGCTTGGCGCGCGCCGGCTGCTCGCGCGACGAGCATGGCGGATGGGCCAGCTACCTGGTGGTGCCCATCGATGTGCAGAACACCGGTGATGGGGAGGTGGCCTTCGGGCCCTCGGCTTTGAGGGTGCGCGACTGGTACAAGAACCAGTATGCGTCCGCCACGCCCTATGCGAACAGCACCTCGGAGGACTGCGTGAAGTATTACCATGACGGACTGGGTTTGGCAAACCAGAGCCTGCTGCCCGGCTCGCGCATGTCAGGGCAGGTGTGGATGGACGTCAACAACAGCATGAACGCCTATCCGTGGGAAATCTACGTGGACGTGCCCGGCGGCGAGCAGGTGCTCTACAAGATATCGCTGGGATAAGAAGAAATCAGGGAATGATTTTCTTCGCAGTTCCGGCGCCGGGTTTTTCTTTTTGTTTTTTGTTTTTCTCCGCCTGATTGAGGAATTCGCGGACCGAGAAGACGGGGTCTTTGTTCACTTCGGTCCCGACCAGACGCTTCAGCTGCTGGGCCGTGTAGCCCGGCCCCACGTTGGGGACCAGTATGAGCTCGCGGGAGTATTTTTCGCAGATGCGGTAGCCGAAGGGGTCGTTGAGCAGCTTGGCGCGGATACCCTGCTCGTCCTTGTCAGTCTGTCCGATGAACATCCACTCGTTGAGCTTGAGGGCGGTGATGCCATAATAGAAAGCCATGATTTCGTGCCGGGTGAACAGCTGTTCCGGGCGGTCAATGTAATTGGTGAGAATGGTGAACACCCGGCCGGCCCGATAAGGCAGGTTTCGCCAGTCCGCCAAGGCCGTGGCTTGCGGATTGAGGATGGAGGTGTGTGAAATGCAGCCCATGAGCGGCGCCTGCGTGGCGTCGCGCAGAGCCATCTCCTCGGGGTGGTGGCCGGCCCGCGCCTCCCGCACGAGGCGGTGGTACTCGTCATTAAAGGTGATTTGCCCCGGCTTTCCGTCCACCCGAAAGAGCGAGTCCGCCAGGTCGTCCACCGCCGCATCCACGAAAATCTTCACTTTTTTGGAGAGAGGGTGCGCCTGCACGGCGTTCTGCAGAATCTCGCCCTGCTCCTTGGCGTGGAAGCGGATGTCCTCGATGTTCCGCACCCAGCCCTCGGAGGGCAGGCCGTCGAAACCGTAATGCTGGCGCATGAAGGCCCGCAGGTCGTCGGGGGTGCGGATGGGAACCACCGAGCCGGAACCGGCCGAGTCCATCACATGCAGGTCCAGCGGCAGGTCATTCAGCAGCTCGTCGGTGAATTTGACCGACAGCTCCTGCACGTGCCCCATGCCGCAGGCCCGCTTGGAATGGGGCATGATTTCAAGCTCGTCGGGCTCGAAGCGGCCCGGCGCGCCCTCTTTAAGGCGCACCTCGCCGTGGGCCACCACATGGAAATAGACTTCGATGGGGACGCCCTTTTTCGCCAGTTCGGAATGGGCCTCCACGCGCGCGGCCATCTCGTCCATCATCTGGGGCAGCAGCGGCTCCACGAACGTTCCGGCCAGGGCGAAGGGGGCGTAGTCCACCAGGACGCCCTGCCCGCGCTTTTCATGGGCAAGGCTCTCGCGCACCTCGACGGCAAGTTCGTTCTCGGCGCGCGCATCCGAGCACAGCAGCTCGATGTGCACCTCGATTTTCTGGATGGGGACTTTGGAATAATCCGGCCTTGTGGGGAGGGGCTTTCCATCCGGGCCAAAGAGAGGTTGGTCGGCCAAGTCAAAGACGGGGTTGTTGATGAGGCTGTTGAGCTTGAGTAGCATGTCGAGATATTCTGTATCGAGATTCCCGTAATTAGGGAAAACGTCGTGAGCATCTTGGAGAGCCATGTATTAATGGTGTAATTAATGTTTAAAAATGTATTCAATAGGGACGTTGGGAAAAGCGGTATCCACCACCGGAAAGCCGCCCTTTCGGGCATTTATTAGCAAACCTCCCCGCCTACGTCATACGCTAAATTCCCGCAAAGGGTTTGGCGGAAAAGTGATGAGAATGGATGAAGAGTTTGCTGGCGATGCGGGGATGCCGGCGCAAGAGCCCGCCGAGCAGGCGCCCCCCGGCGAGAACGGGCCCATTGAGGTGCCCGGCCCCAAGCAGCCCGAATTCCGGGTGGTGCAGCCCGAATTTGACACCCGCGAGGGCAAGACCGTGTTCAAGGACGTGGGCGCGATTTGGAAAAACGTCTCGCAGAAGACGGGGCGCGAATTCTACACCCTCAAAATAGGGAAGATGCGGTTGCTGGTGTTCCCGAACCAGAAAATGGTGCAGTAGAGCGGACATAGGCTAATATGTTTCACAGGTGATGTTCATGGCGAAGCGAAACGATGGGGAAATGGTGATGGAGATGGTGGAGAAGCCCGAGAAGGAGGCCAAGAAAGCCAAGGTGCTTGAAGACCTCCCCGGCATCGGCGAGGTGACGGCCGAGAAGCTGCGGCGCGCCGGATACGTCGATTTCGAGAAAATCGCGGCTGCCTCCCCCCACGAGCTGGACGAGATAGCCGAAATCGGGGTGGAGACGGCCAAGAAGGCCATTTCGGCTGCAAGAGATGCGCTGGAAATGGGCTATGACACCGCCGACGTGATTTTGGAGAGAAGGAAGCTGGTATCCCGGATTTCCACCGGCTCCAAGGAGCTGGACGCCCTGATTGGGGGCGGCGTGGAAACCATGGCCATCACCGAGGCGTTCGGCAAGTTTTCAAGCGGCAAGAGCCAGGTGGGCTTCCAAGTGGCCGTCAATGTCCAAAAGCCGGCGCATGAGGGCGGATTGGGCGAGGATTCGCACGTGCTTTTCATCGACACCGAATCGACGTTCAGGCCCGAGCGCATTGTGCAGCTATCGGAAGCCAACGGCATGGACCCCGCCAAGGTGCTCAAGCAAATCCATGTGGCCAAGGCCATCAACTCCGACCACCAGATGATATTGGTGGACAAGGCGGACGAGATGATTCGCCAGTTCCCCATCCGCCTCATCGTGGTGGACTCGATGACCTCCCACTTCCGCTCGGACTATGTCGGAAGAGGGGCGCTGGGCGAGCGGCAGCAGAAATTGAACAAGCACGTCCATGCCTTGCAGCGCTTGGCCGACCAGTACAACCTGGCCATCTACATCACCAACCAGGTGATGGACAAGCCCGACATCATGTTCGGCGACCCGACGGTGCCCATCGGCGGACACGTGCTGGCGCACGCCGCCACCTACCGGCTCTATTTCCGAAAAGGAAAGGAGGAGAAGCGCATCGCCAGATTGGTGGATTCGCCCTCCATGCCGGAAGGCGAGTGCGTCTTCAAGGTGACGCCGAAAGGAGTGGCGGACTAGGGGGCCGGAACATGGCCTCCATCCTCATCCCCCTGCCGGCCGGCGTGTTCGCCCGGCCGGCATCTATTTTTTAATTTTCTCGTCTTTTTCGACCTTGGCGAGGCAGCCAATACAGCAGGTGATAGGCATGGCGTCATTTGAGTGCGAGAAGTGCAAGACTGAGATTAACGACTACAAGAACCGGGTGCAGGTGCTGGACCGCAACGGATTCACGCACACCTTCTGCAAGGGATGCGGAGAGGAGCACGACAAGAAAATCAAGGAGTCCAACGCCTCGATTGCCGAGACGGGCAAGCTGGGCCACCTCGAAGGAAGGATGAATTCGGGCTCCAGCGTGCGCTTCTAAAAACAGTCTTTTTACTCTCCATTTTCCTTTTTCGCGAATTTTTCATCCATCCATTTTTTCATAAAGCCGACGTGCTCCGCCAGCCCCCGCAGCGAGAAGCCGGCGGCTCCGGCATAACAGGAGGGGCAGGGGCAGGCTAAGGAAGAGAGTCCGAAAATGCCGCCCAGCGCAAAATAGGGCCAGGAGGGCGGGGCGCGCATGCGCATCAGATGCCGGTGTGATAGACCACGTAGTCCATCACTTTGATGATGAGAATCAGCAGGATGGCGAACACCACCACCGCGCGGGGGCTGAACTTCCAGCCCATGGTGTTGGTGCCGGCGGAAACGCCGAAGATGCCGGCCTGCTGCGGCGGCGTGGAAATGGTGTCTTTGGCCATGTCATAGCTAAGGAGGTTGAATTTTTAATTGGAATGGAAAAAGGGGCGGGAAAACAAAAGAGGGGTTCAGGCCCGGGCCTGCACGAGGCGGTGGACCGTGGTGTGCGACACGCCGAATTCGGCCGCCAGCTCGCGCAGGGAGCAGTTGGTAGTCCACCAGCGGTTGAGCACCTGCTCGGCGATGATGGGGCTGATGCGGGGGCGCGGGTAGAGGCGTGAGAGGCCGGATTTGTGAATCATGGACACCACCTAGTTGGGAAGCGGGCCGGAATCGAGCCGCAGGTCGTTGAGCAGGACATTCCAAACCGAATAGACCTGCTTTAGCGTGCCCATGTCCGCGATGGTTCGCGGGGGCAGATTGGCCGCGCCGGGGCCGGGGATGTGGTAGCGGTATCCCAAATAGTCGGCCTTGTTGCCCTCGTGCGCCACGATGGGACGGAGGGCCTTGACCAGCAGGCCGTATTCGCCGGCCGCCGACTGGGGCAGCACGCCCTTGGAAGCCTGCACCAGGTCCTTGAGCAGGAGCAGGGCATCTTGGGCGTTTCCGACCACCAGCGCTTCGCGGATTTGGAGCAGGCGCTCGGAGGCGCCGGGCAGCAGGCCGGCGGCCAGCGTTTTCTCGGTGCTTTTGTTGAGCACGGCGTCAAGCGGATTTTTGACCGCGCCATTTTGGCCAAGGCCGTTGACGGGCACTTTGGTTTCGGGGTTCTTGATTTGTTCGACGAGCGCTTTCATGACAATCCCTCTTTTGGTGGTTTTTTCAGCCGCGAACGGACCGAGAGAAGGGATGGAAAAAAGCCCAAGGCTCATCGCGTTCGCATCCGGCGGCCCGCTCGTTTGCCAGCTATGAGGGCCGCAAAATCAGCACTTAAAGAAAAAGAAGGACTGCAGCAAAAGCTGGGGCGCAGGCGCAACGCACATGTAGAGGTTGGCTTTGTGGCTCATGCTTTCACTGGATGGGAATGGAGCGGAGCGGGAATAAAAAGGCTTGTAACAGGACGCAGGGTGAGAATGAATAGAATTAGGCAAAAATGAAAGGAATGGCCGGCCGTAGTCTGCCTTTTGTTTTGTACCCCGAGTCGGGCTGTCGCCCTCCTCGTGTATCGCCAACCATTTAGTTGGCGAAGGCCGCATTCGACTGAGCGGCGCGAAAGCGCCTTGCACGGCCGCGCCAGTGGATAGGACCGTTTCAGCCGGCCGCCCCCTCCATCCCCGCAAGGGTCATATGTTGGCGAGGGTGCGCCGGTCCGTTTCTGTTCCCCATCCCGCGCGTATGAGGCGCGAGGCGCGTTTTGTATGCCGTGGGCAGAACTTCCTCAGGAGAGAAATTCCCCCCGTGAGCGGCCCACCGGCCATTCCTATCCTATTGCGGCGCGTGGGGCTTTTATATGCTTTGTCTGGCAAGAAAAGGACGGACAGGCTGGTTTTTCGCCATGGTAACTCAGCCTGGTTAGAGTGCCAGACTCATATGTTGCCCATATGAGTGCGAGAGCGATTGTCGCGATGACGAATATCGGCACCGAGAAATCTGGAAGCCGGGTGTTCAAATCACCCCCATGGCAAGACAAACCCCGGAGGGGGGCTGATGCCCCCCTCCCTGGTTTTTCCTTGATTTCCTGACCCACCCCCCGTTCCTTTCTGACCCTCCCCCCACCACATTTGGAGGCGGGGTTTCACGTCGGTGCATTTATAAATGATGGCCCGGGTTTCGGCTCGACGATACGGGATAGAAAGGACAGATTCTACGACGTGAAGGCCGGACCGAAATGTTTATATACAAGATAGGTTCCAAGTTTTGTATCAGCTTTTATACATATCTCAGATGGGAGGCCAGCGTTGCCCTTAGTCTGGATGCTAATCGAGGTCGATGAAATGGACAAACACACCCGTTCGATGGACAAGTGCCCCGAGTGCGGAAACGCCAACCTGACGCGCGACTATGAGAAAGGCGAGGTGGTGTGCACCAACTGCGGCCTCATCGTGGCCGAGAACATCGAGGACCCCCGCCCGGAGTGGCGCGCGTTCGACTCCGAGCAGCGCGAGAAGCGCGCCCGTGGTGGCGCCCCCATCAAGTTCATGCGCCCCAACAAGGGACTGGTGACTGAAATCGACCAGTACAACCGCGACATTCGCGGCGCCAAGATTTCGCCCAAAAAGCAGGCTCAATTGTACCGCATGCGCAAGTGGCACAAGCGCGCCTCCATCGCGACGAGCATGGAGCGCAACCTCGCCATTGCCCTCTCGGAGCTGGACCGCATTGCCTCCTACTTGGGCCTGCCGGAGTCGCTCCGTGAGTCGGCCGCCCTCTTGTACCGCAAGTGCATCAAGGCCGAGCTCATCCGCGGACGCCTGATTGAGTCCGTGGTGTCGGCCGTCATCTATGCGACGTGCCGGCTGCATGGCATTCCGCGCACGCTGGACGAAATTTCCCGCGTGTCGGGCATTGAGAAGAAAGAGATTGGCCGCGCGTACCGCTTCGTGCGCCGCGAGCTGGACCTCGACGTGCCCCTCACCGACCCGGCCCAATACGTGCCCAAGTTCACGGCCGCGCTCAAGCTGTCTGGACAGGTGCAGGAGAAGGCCATTGCGCTCTTGAAGAAGGCCATTCACAAGGGCCTGATTTCGGGCCGCGGCCCGACGGGCGTGGCCGCTGCAGCTGTGTACATTGCCTCGGCCATGAACGGCGAGCGCAGAACCCAGAAGGAAGTGGCGGACGTGGCGGGCGTTACGGAAGTGACGATTCGCAACCGCTACCGCGAGCTGAAGAAGGAGCTTGGGCTCAAAGTGGCGCTCTGAGCCCATTTATTTTTCTTTTTCAATTTTCTATTTTTCTTAGTCCATCATTCTGTTTTTGAAAACCAGTAGTGCATCTTTTTTGGCTTGTCCGTTCATGCGGGCGAACTCCTTAGTAGCATTTGAATAGATGGACCAGATGATTTCCTTCGCGTGACCCGGATAATGGCCTTCCGGATATTGGGCGCGCAGGCGCCCGATTTCGGCCAGATAGGGCAGGGCGGCCATTTGGCTGGGAGCCATGCGCAACACGCGCTCGGTCAGGATGTTGAGCCGCTTTTCGATTTGGGCATCCGAAGTGCGGACATATTTGCGGGTGTTGAGCTTGTGGTGCCGATGCAAGCCCACGCTGTCCTTGGAGAGAGTGGCAGTTTTGAAAGTCATGTGAAAACCGACAAAATAAGGGATTTTACCTTTATAATTCTTCTTTTACCACACTTTGAGCCTGCAACTCCTTGAGGCTTTTGTCGTGATACAGGAAGAAGACGTTGATGGCGACTCGGGCCGCGATGAGCCGGCTCTGGAGGTATTGGCTCGGAGTTTCAGTGGTCTTGCGGTCCGCCAAGAAGTCCGAGATAGACTCAATTCGCTCCTGTCCTTGCGGATTGTTGATTTTCTGTTTCAAATTCTGGAGCCAGGGCAGCATCACGGCCCCGTTTTTTGGTACGGCGCTGAGTTGCAGTTCCTTGGCCATTTCATCACAGCCGCTTATCGGCAGCCATGTTTTTACATCTTTTGCTAATTCAACGAACCCTTTTTAGTGTTGCCCGGTCAAAGAAGCCCATGGATTTTCATTCGATTCATACCAAGTGGCAGGCGCACTGGAATGAGCGGAAAGCCTTCGAGCCCAAGGCGGGAACCGCGCCGGCCCACGCAGCCGCTTCGGACAAATTCTATCTCACGGCCGCCTTTCCTTACCCCAATTCGCCGCAGCACATCGGGCATTCTCGGACCTACACCACCACCGACATCTATGCCCGCTACATGCGCATGAAAGGAAAGAACGTGCTCTTTCCCATGGCCTTTCATGTCACCGGCACGCCCATCTTGGCCATGGCCAAGCGCATCGAGGCCGGCGACAAGGAATTGTTTGAAATATTTGACAAGATTTACGGGATAAAACCGGAAATCACCAAAACCCTGACCGACCCGCGCGCGCTGGTGCTGTTTTTCTCCAAAGAAATCGAGGCCGGCATGCACGAGATGGGGTATTCGATTGACTGGAGGCGCAAGTTCTACACCTTTGATGCAGTGTTCAACAAGTTCATCCAATGGCAGTTCCGCAAACTGCACGAGGCCGGCCTGATTGTGAAGGGCTCGCACCCGGTTCCATGGTGTCCGGCCGACAAGCAGCCCGTGGGCGGGCACGACACGCGGGGAGATGTGGACCCTCAGATGGAGGAAGTGACGGCTGTGCTCTTCGAAGCCGGCGAGGGCTTCATCCCCACCATCACCTATAGGCCCGAAACCCTGCCGGGCGTGACCAATTTGTGGGTGAATCCGGACGCCAAATACGTATTGGCGGAAATGAAAGAGAAAGACGGCCAGAAGAGCCGCCCGCTCTATCTTACGCTCGAAGCTTTCGAATCGCTCTCGCACCAGTTGAGTTTGACCAAAATTCGCGAGGTGCCGGCATCGGAGCTGCTGGGCCTCAAGGCATTGCATCCGCTTAACCACCAGCCGGTGCCCATCCTGCCCGCCTCTTTCGTGGAGCCCGGCACGGGCACGGGACTGGTGATGAGCGTGCCGGCGCATGCGCCCTATGACTGGCTGGCGCTGCGCGACTTGAACAAGCTGGGTGAGATTAAGCCCATTCAGGTGCTGGACACGCCCGGCTTCGGAGCGTGCCCGGCTGGCGAGCTGTGCGAAAAGCTGGGCGTGAAAAATCAGGATGACGCAAAGGCCGAAGAGGCCACCAAGCAACTGTACAAATTGGAAGCCCATGAGGGCAAGATGAAGAATGCGCCTTATGCCGGCATGAACGGCATCGCAGCCAAGGACAAGATAAAGGAGGATTTGGTACGCTCGCACTTGGCGCTGGCCATCCACATTCTGGCCAATGCGCCGGTGTTCTGCCGCTGCGGGGCCGGCTGCGTGGTCAAGCAGGTGGAAAACCAGTGGTTCATCAACTACGGCGATGAAACGTGGAAGGCCAAAACACGGGAAGCGCTGGGGCAGATGCGCATATTGCCCGAAGGCCTGCGCCAGGACTATGAATACACCATCGGCTGGCTGCAGAAAAAGGCCTGCACCCGCGCATCCGGATTGGGCACCAAGTTTCCATTTGACGAGAAGCAGATGATTGAGGCTTTGTCGGATTCCACGCTATACATGGCCTTCTACACCATTGCGCACATTGTGAAAAAGATGGAAAAGGAGCGCGGGGACGCGGCCATCAGCGACGATTTCTATGATTTCGTTTTCTTGGGCAAGGAGCCGGCAGGCGAGAAGAGAATGAAAAAGACGGCCGAATGGGACGAGGCCCGGCGCGAATTCCTCTACTGGTATCCGCTCGACTCGCGCCATTCGGCGCACGACTTGGTGCACAACCACCTCACCTTTTTCGTGTTCAACCACACCGCCGTGTTTGCGCAGCCGCAGACGGAGGCGGGCGAGCCCCGTCCGTCTTCAACCTTCTGGCCGAGGCAGACGGTGAGCAACGGATTTGTCACCATGGAGGGCAAGAAGATGTCCAAGAGCATGGGTAACATTTTGCCCCTGCGCAAAGCCATTGGAGAATATGGAACAGACGTCATTCGCTTTGTGGTCACCAGCTCGGCCGAATTGGAGGCCGACTCGGACTTCAACCAGGCGGCGGCCGAGGGCGTAATCAGCAGACTGAATTTGCTGGAGAGCTATTTGGAAAGAGAGATGGCTGGAAAACCGCCTTCTTCACGTTCCCGCATTTCCCGCTGGTTTTATTCCCGCTTCCATGCGCGCCTGCGCGAGGCGGGGGCGCAATACGAGACCTTCCAGCTGCGCCCGCTGGCCAAGGCCCTGCTTTATGACACCATCAACGATTTGCAGTGGTACGCCAGACGCGAGAGCGGGGGCGGCCTGCAATTGCGCGAATTCTTTGAATTCTGGACGCTGGCGGTTGCACCCTTCATGCCGCACGTGGCGGAAGAGTTCTGGCAGAGGATGGGGGAGGGGAGGAAATACGCCAAGCCCAGCCCGCTCGCGTTCTCGGCTCCATTCCCGTCCGCCGACTCCGCGCAAATCGACCCCCGCCTCGAGATGGGCGAGCAGTATGTGCAAGCCATCCTGGAGGACGTGCGCCACATTTTGCAGCTTATCAAAAAGGACAAGCCCCAGTCGCTGACCTTCATCGTGCACGCGGGCTGGAAGAAGAAGGTGCGCCGCCTCGTGGCCGAGAAAAAGAACATCCGCGCCGTGATGGACGAGGCCAAAAAGGACCCCGAACTGGCGGTGCTGCAGCCGCAGGTGGCGCAGCTGGCCGGCAAGCTCATCAAAAACATCGGCTCCATCACCGGCGAGACGCTGGAGGCGCAGGAGGAGCTGGACGTGCTGCAAGACTCCAAGGAGTTCCTGGCCTCCGAATTCGGCGGCGCCAACATCGAAGTGTTGGTGGAAGGAAAGGCTCCGGCGGAATTGGCGGCCAAGGCGGCCAATGCCCTGCCGGGCAAGCCCAGCATTGTCATCGCATGAGGAGAGAAGATGGGAAAGAACCAGCAGGACGGCGCGAGAACCCTGTGCCTGGCCGTGGAGCCGGCGCACGCCCAGTCCGTCCTCTCCCGCCTGCGCGAGCGCGGCTGGGTGGACGAGCGCTGGCAGGTGGGCCGCGACGGGCACGCCGTGCTGGTCCCCATTCGGGAGGAATGCCGCGAACAGGCGGAGAACGCGCGTTTGGGCGAATTGATGGAGGCGTGGCTGCCGGCCGCGAAGGCGCGGCCCGGCTCGCTGCGCGAAATGCTGCAAGGGGTGCTCAGCGACGAGGAATACGAGCATCTGCTCTCTTCTTTTGACGTGATGGGCGACATCGCCATGCTGGAAATTCCGGCCGAGCTGGCGGGCAAGCAGGAGGAAATTGCGCAGGCCGTGATGAGGCTGTATCCGCACGTGAAAACGGTGGTGAAGAAAGAGGAGGGGACGGGGGGGCCTTACCGCATCCGCCCCGTCTCGGTCATGGCCGGCGAAAAGCGGACGCGCACGGTTTCAAAAGAGAACGGCTGCTCGTTCGTGGTCGACCTCAACAAAGCGTACTACAACCCGCGCATGGCGACCGAGCGCCTGCGGGTGGCGGAGCAAATCGGGCGGGAAAATGCGGGCGAGCACGTGCTGGTGCTGTTTGCCGGCGTGGGCCCCTATGCCGTGCTGGCCGAGAAGGCGCCCAAGGCCGGGCACAAGCCGGCCAAAATTGCGGCGATTGAGCTCAACCCCGACGCCGTGGAAATGATGAAGGAAAATGTCAAGCTCAACAAATGCAAGAAAATCGAAGTGGTGGAGGGCGATGTGGAGAAGGTGCTGGGGGAGCCGAGGTTCCGTGCCTTTGCCGACCGCATCATCATGCCGCACCCCACCGAATCCATGCGCTTTTTGCCCGCCGCCCTGCGGGCCGCCAGGAAGGGGGCCGTCATTCACTTGTATGCCTTCGGGCCGGCCGAGGAGCCCCTGCCCCTGCTCTTGGAGGAGGCGCAGGAAATCGCCGAAAAGGCCGGCGCGAAGCTCGCCCTGCTCTCCTGGCGCGTGCTGCAGTCTTATTCGCCCACGCTGGTTCAAATCGTGATGGACCTGCAGGTAGGGCAAACGGAATAGAAAAGAAAAAGGAAAATAGGTAGAGGCCCTAGAGTCGACCCTTCTTTTCGGGCTTGAGCAGCAGGTAGGCTGCCGCCCCCACGAGGCCGACCACCACCATCAGGCCGATGATGGTGAGCACGACGCCGAAGGCGTCACCGCCCGGTGCCGGAGCCGCGGGCGCCTCCACGTTGAAGTTGTTGGAGCCGGAAGGCGCGGCGGCCGGAGCCGTCGGCTTGGAGCCGCTGGAAGGCTGGGTTGGAGGCTGAGTGGGCGTGCTGCCGGAGGAAGACGGCTTGGTTGGGGCAGTGGGCGGCGTCTGGCCCGTGCTGGGCTGGCTGTTGGGATAGGTGGGCGTGGGCAGGGTCTTGGAGGTGGAGGGGTTGGACGAGGGCGTGGTCGTGGGAGTGGTGGTCACCGGCTGCATCACGTTGGGCGGCGCCGGGTTGTAGGTCGAGCCGCCGTTTCCGCTGCTGGTGGTTGGCGTGAGGGCAAACACCGAGAAGGAGGTGAAGTGGGTGGTCCAAATCACCAAATCGCCGCCCGTGTTGCCGTATATCACGCATTCGTTGTTGGAGCCGATGCCGGCAGAGGTGTCATTGTCACAGGTGGCGGTGATGGGCGTGATGGTTCCGCCCGAGCGGGAGTAGCCCACGTGCTGGGCCCCGCCCTGCCCGGCCATCACGAGGCGGGCGGGCGAGCTGAGGTTGAGCCGCTCACTGCCGAAGCCCACCTCGACCACCGAGAGCACGGCCGAGTTGTAGCCGCTGACGCTGGGCGGGGAGACGCTGGTGGTGGATTTCACGGTGGGCAGCTGCAGGGCGCCGGACCAGTTGGTGGGGCCGGTGATGGTGGTGTTTGCGGTCTGGAATTCGAGGCGGTAGCTGATGCCGGTGGTGTTGATGGTGGCGTTCAGCGTGCCGTTGAGGGTGGCGCTGAGGTTGTCGGTCGTGAGGCTGAGGGTCGGGATGGTGATGTTGAGTCCGGCCGTGCCGTCGCCCATCACGCTGGAGTTGGCCGTGATGTTGGCGTTGCTCACGTTGGACAACAGGGCCACGTTGGTGGTGTTGGCCGCCACGGCGACGGTTCCGCTGTTGGACACCGTGGTGGTGGAAGTGGCGGCTGTGTCCACCACGAAGGTGGCGGAGGCATAGCGGACGTTGCCCGAGCTGTCGTTGGCCTTGACCTGCACAGTGTGGGTGCCGGACGCGAAGCTGCCCAGCGAGACGTTAATCATGGAGGTGTTGGAGCAGGCGGCAGGCGTCCAGGTGCCGTTGCCGTCGGTCGAATAGCTGCAGTTGGCCACGGAGAAGGCGTCCGTGGCGGTGAAGTTGAGCTTCACAACCGAGCTGTTGTAGGTGGCGTTGGTGGGCGCGTAGAGCACCGAGGAATTGGGCCAGATGATGGCGAGGGTGGGGGCCGTGGCCTCGGCCGTGACGTTAATCTTGGTGACGGCCGTGTTGCGGTTGAGGTTGTCGTAGGCCGTTACCGAAACGTTGTAGAGGTAGTCGCCCGGCGCGGTGAGGTTGACGCTTACCGTCCCGGCCCCGCTCACATTGGTGGAGCTCAGCAGCGCGCCGCTGGTGCCGTTGAGCAGGTTGACGGTGGTGCGGTTGAAGCTGAAGCTGCTCACCGTGTAGGCCACGGTGATGGTGCGGTTGTAGTAGGAATAGCTGGGCGGAGCGGTCACGGTCAGGCTGGGGCCGGTGGAATTGTCCACATACAGGGTGCGGCTTGCCGAGTTGGCCGTGTTGCCCGACCCGTCGGTGCAGGCGATGAGCCAGGTGTAGGTGCCGTTGGTGAGGTTGGCGTTGTTGGTGATGGAGCCGTTGGTGGTGGAGCTGTTGAGGCTGGTGGCGTTCCCGTACGCGGTGCCGTTGATGTAGAGCGTGCAGGTGTTGTTGGTGTAGGTGGAGTTGGCGGTGAAGTTGGTGTCGTACATGGTGAAGTTGAACTTGCTGGTGGTGGTGCCGATGCTGGCCCCGTCGGCCGGGTAGGTGAGGCTGACCACGGGCGGCACCACGTCGCCCAAGGCAAAGGTCAGACTGCCGGATGCGGGATTGTTGCCGTAATCGTAGGTGCTGTAGCTCAGCGTGTAGTTGCCGGCTGCCGGCGCGCTGTAGCTGAAGTAGCAGCGCATGGTCTCCAA
>CABMCD010000024.1 GCA_902384555.1 uncultured archaeon
AGTCGAAAAATCAAAGGACAAGCCTCATGATTCCAAAGAGGCCAAGCCCGCCGGCGCGCCCAAGGCCGCCGCCGGAGCCAAGCCGGTTTCCGCTGGCGCGCCCAAGGGCCGCCCGGTGCCGGTGCAGACCGGCCCCATTCTGGGAGCCAACGGCAAGGAAATCCGCGGCATCGTGCGCATTGCCGGCCGCGACCTCAAGGGCCAGTGGAGCGTGCCGCGCGCGCTTCGCGCCGTCAAGGGCCTGGGCCTCAACCTCGGCCAGGTGGCCTCCCGCATCGTCATGCACGAGCTCAAGCTCACGCCCAAGACCATGATTGGCGAGCTGGACGAGGCGCAGATGAAGAAAATCGAGGAAATCCTGGCGCACCCCCACAAGTTCGGGGCGCCGGTCTACCTGCTCAACCGCCAGCGCGAGTTCGCGACCAATGAAACCCACCACCTCATCGCGGTGGACTTGGGCTACGCGGTCAAGCAGGACGTCGAGCACGAGAAGGACGCTTACACCTGGAAGGGCTACCGCCATGCGTATGGGCAGAAGGTGCGCGGCCAGCACACCCGCTCCACGGGCCGCTCCGGCATGACCGTGGGCGTGCTGCGCAAAGCCGTCATCGCCAAGGCCGGCGGAGCCGCCGGTGCGGCCGGCCAGACCGCGCAGGCCGCGGCCCAGGCTGCAGACAAGGGCAAGGCTGCCGGAGCGACCGGCGCCGCCCCCAAGGCCGAGAAGGCCGCCCCGGCCGCCAAGCCGGCGGAGAAGAAGTGAGGATTCGCTAGGTGATTTTGATGGGAGATCCACGCCGTTTGATTCCCAAGGCCGAGACCCCTCGGCGCGTCTGGGATGCCGACCGCATCAAGAATGAAAACCAGCTCAAGAGCGAGTACGGCCTGCGCCGCACGCGCGAGCTGTGGACCGCCGTGTCCGAGCTCAAGAAAGCCAGGCGCTCGGCCCGCACCCTGCTCTCGCTTGGTGACGCCGGCCGCGAGAAGGGCGCGCAGGTCATTGCCAAGCTCCAACGCCTCGGCATCGCCAAGGGCGACATGCGCCTGGAGGACGTGCTGGGCTTGTCCATTCGCGACTTCTTGGAGCGCCGCCTGCAGACCTTGGTGAAGAACAAGGGCTTGGCGCGCACCTCCAAGCAGGCCCGCCAGCTCATCGTGCACGGCTTCATCGCCGTGGGCGGACGCCGCGTCACCATTCCATCCTACATGGTGACCCTGAGCGAGGAGCCGACCATTTCCTACTACAAGGCCATCGACATCGAGCCCCCGCAGCAGGAGGGCGCGCCCAAGGGCGCGGCCGGCCAGCGCGCGGCGCGCGGCAAGATGGCGTCTGAAGCGGCGGAGGCCGCGCCTGAATCCCCGGCGGCGGACGCCCCCAAGCCTGCGGCCGAGGATTCGGCTTAAATAGGTGATATTCATGGCCAAAGAAGAGAAAGCCAAACCTTCCGAGGAAAAGAAGATGGAAGACAAGAAGCTGGACGAGAGCAAGGACGCGCCGGCCCCCGAGGAGAAGAAGGAGGGCGGCGAGAGTTCCGCTCCCGCCTCGGGCGCGGCTCCCGCGCCGGGCGCACCGGCCGCCGGAGCGGCGGCCCCGCACTTCATCCCCCGCGGACCGATCCGCTGGGCGCTCTGCCACGTCTATTCCTCCAAGAACGACACCATCCTGACGATTACCGACCTGTCGGGCGCTGAAACCATTGCGAAAGCGTCCGGCGGCATGATTGTCAAGTCTGACCGCGAAGAGGGCAAGCCCTACGCGGCCATGCAGGCCACCATCAAGGCGGTGACCGAGGCCAAGAGCCGCGGCATCACCGGCCTGCACATCCGCATCCGCGCCCCGGGCGGCCACGGCTCCAAGACGCCGGGCTCCGGCGCGCAGGCCGTGGTGCGCACCATCGCCCGCCAGGGCGTGCGCATCGGCAAGATTGAGGACGTGACGCCCATTCCGACCGACTCCACCAAGAGGCCGGGCGGACGGCGCGGACGCAGAGTGTAAGCAAGAACGAGGAGGTTGAGTCCATGGAGATTTCCGTCGAATCCGAGGACAGCCGGCGCATGTCGTTCGCGCTCACGGGCAGCCGGGCGGGCTTCGCCAACCTGCTGCGCCGCTACGCCATGAACCAGGTGTCCACCTTCGCCATCGACAAGGTGGTGTTCTACGAGAACACCTCCTCCCTCTTCGACGAGTATCTGGCCCACCGCATCGGCCTGGTGCCCCTCAAGTGGGCCCCCGGCTTCAAGCCCGAGGAGGAAGTGGTCTTCACCCTCGAGGCCAGCGGCCCGGCCAGCGTCAACTCCGGCATGCTGCAAAGCACGCAGGACAAGGTCAAGGTGGCCACCGAGCGCATTCCGCTGCTCAAGCTCATGCAGGACCAGAACCTGCGCCTGGAGGCCAAGGCCATTCAGGTCGCGGGGCGCAAGCACGCCAAATGGCAGGCCGGACTGGCCGCGTATGAGATGGACGGCAACAAGTTCAACTTCAAGGTCGAGAGCTTCATGCAGATGGCGCCCCGCGACATGCTGGGCCGCGCCATCGACATGCTCGAGGAGAAGTGCGAGGAGCTCGACACCGACCTCGCCTCGCTGTCCAAGGGCGGCAAGGAGAGCAAGAAGAAAAAGAAGGAGGAATGAATGACAAACATCCCATTGCATGCAGGGGTAGCAAAGCTTGGTCAAATGCGCTAGCTTGAGGGGCTAGTGTCTTAGGACTTCGTGGGTTCAAATCCCTCCCCCTGCAAAGCTTTCTTTCCCGATGTGGAAGGTTCGCAATCACAAAAATCACGTTGAACATGGTGAACATGATGGCAGACAAGAAACAAGCATCCAAGACTTCGCCTTTCTGGAAGCGCGTGGACGAGCTGTTGAGCCGCTCCACCCGCCAGAAGAAGACGGGCGTCAATCTCAGCCGCCTCGACGGCCTGACGCAGGCCAACCAGAGCGTGGTGGTGTGCTCCAAGGTGCTGGGCACCGGGGCGCTGACGCACGCGCTGACGGTGGCCGCGCCCAAGTTCAGCGCGACCGCAGCGGCCTCCATCTCCAAAACGGGAGGCAAAGTGGTCGAGCTGGACAAGCTGCGCGCGTCCAACCCGACGGGCAAGGACCTGATCATCCTCATCTAAGGTGAAACGCATGAAAATCATCGACGCAAAAGGACTGGTTGCGGGCCGCCTGGCCAGCAAGGTCGCCAAAGAGCTGCTCATGGGCGAGACCGTGTCGGTCGTCAACGTCTCCGACGTCGTCGTCTCCGGCACGCTGGCGTACGAAATCAAGCGCCTCAACTCGCTCAAGCACCAGAAGAGCAAGACCAACCCCGAGCACTCGCCCAAGTATCCGCGCGTGCCGAGGATGCTTTTCAAGCGCATGGTGCGCGGCATGCTGCCCAAGAAGACCAGCCGCGGCCGCGATGCCCTGCACCGCCTGCGCGCCTATGAGGGCGTGCCGGTGACCATCGACATGGGCAAGGCCGAGCGGCCGGCCGGCCTGGACAAGAAGCCCGTCAAGGCCACGACGCTGGGCGCCGTGTGCCGGGCGTTCAGCTGGGCGCCGCAGCAATAGGTGATTGTATGACCACTTCCAAGAAGACCAAATCCTCCAAAAAGAAGGGCGGCATCGTGACGCGCGGCAAGCGCAAGGAATGCCTCGCCCGCGCCTCCATCGTGAAAGGCAAGGGCGTGGTGCGCGTCAACTCGCTGCTGCTGGACGCCATCCCCAACCGCTACGTGCGCGAGCTCATCCGCGAGCCGCTCACCCTGGCGGCCGACGTTGCCCCCAACGTCGACATCTCGGTGACGGTGGTGGGCGGCGGCCAGATGGGCCAGGCCCAGGCGGCGCGCATGGCCATTGCCCGCGCGCTGGTGGACTTCTCGGAGAGCGCCGATCTGAAGGCCAAGATGATTGAGCGCGACCGCTTCCTCCTCGCGGAGGACTTCAGGCGGGTGGAGCCCAAGAAATACCTGGGTCCCAAGGCCCGCGCGCGCTTCCAGAAATCGTACCGGTGAGCCGGAAAGGAACAAATCCGAGGTGGATGAATGTACTTCCCAATCCGCTGCTTCACTTGCGGCGCCCCCATCGCCGACAAGTGGGAGGACTACGAGGCCCGCACCAAGGGCGGCACCAAGCCGGCCGAGGCGCTGGACGAGCTGGAAGTGGAGCGTTTCTGCTGCCGGCGCATGTTCCTCTCGCACGTCAACGTGATGGACAAGATTGTGAAATACACCAAACTCTAAGGAGGCGCAATGGGAGTTTTTTTGCATTTACGGGGCCATGGGCTAACCTGGTAGACTACGTGCTTGGGGTGCACGTGATCCGAGTGTGGATCTGATCCCAAAATGGGATTCCTCCACCGGGAATTCAAATCTCGGTGGCCCCAATTTATTGTCATGAATTTGCATGAACAAAACAACCAAGTCCTCCCGAAAGTAGCCGCCAAAAAGCCGATTCGCTCGGTTTTGCCGGCGAGCATTTGCGGGATTCTTGGAAAACTGGTGAAAAAATGGCACAAGAAGGATTTCTGATCAAGCAGGAGAAATATCTCGAAGCCGGCATCCACATCGGAACCAAGCTTCGCGTTATTGACATGAACAAGTTCATCTACCGCACGCGCAACGACGGGCTGTACGTGCTCGACCTGCGCAAAATCGACGAGCGCATCCGCATGGCCGGCAAGCTGATGGCCAAGTATGAGCCCGAGTCCATCGTGGTGGTGGCCTCCCGCGCCTACTCCTCCATGGCCGCGCAGGCGTTCGGAAGAATCACCGGCGCGAAAATCATCGCCGGCCGCTTCGTGCCCGGCGCCTTCACCAACGTCCAGCGCGCCGACTTCGTCGAGCCGAAACTGGTGGTGATTTGCGACCCCAAGGGCGAGCGCCAGGCGGTGCTGGAGTGCGGCAAGATGGGCCTGCCCAGCGTGGGCCTGTGCGACACCGACAACTACACCATGTACATCGACTGGGTCATCCCCTGCAACAACAAGGGACGCCGCTCCCTGGCGCTCATCTTCTGGCTGCTCGCGCGCGAGATGGCCATTGCGCAGGGCAAGATTTCCTCCTACGACGACTTCAAGCCCACCTTGGAGGAGTTCGAGATTTCGCTGACCGCCCCGCCCGCTGAAGCGGCCCCGGCCGCGGATGCGGCCCTCGGAGCGGAGGAGCCGGCCGAGATGGCCGAATCCGCCCCCGAAGAGCCCGCCGAGCCCTCGGACGAAGAGGAGGGCGAGGAGCCGGCCAAGGAAGACGCGGCCACAGAGGCCAAGGCCAAGCCCGCCCACAAGAAGGAGGGCGAGGAGAAGGCCGAGAAGAAGCCGGCACGCCCCCGCGCCAAGAAGGCTGCTCCCAAGAAGGAAGAGGGTGAGGCCAAGCCCGCCCACGAGGCCAAGGAAGAGAAGAAGGCTGAATAAGCAATCTCTCTCAGTCCTTTTTGTTTTTTAACTGATTTTTCTAGTTTGGATGGTTCAGCCCGCCTTGCCGGTCAGGGTGCCGCCGTCGTTGTAGACAAAGCTGGTGGCCGTGTCGATATAGGTGATTTGCACCTGAGCCGAATAGCTGGACCCGCTGGGCGGCGCGGCCGGGAAGGTGCCCAAAGAGAGGCTGTCGCTCTTTTTCCCGCTCAGAAGCAAAGTGGAGTTGCCAAACGAAATAGTATTGGTGCCCAGAGTGGCATTGACGGCAGTTATATTGACGTTGGTGCCGGCGCTGTTCTGAAACTGGACCGTCAGCATGCCGGAGGAATCCAAGCGCCATGCAACCGGCTTGATTTGGGCGAAGCCGGAAGAGTGATTCCCCAGAAACGAACCGATGTCGAAGATTCCCATTGTGAAGAGGGCGCCCATGATGAGTACAATCAGCAGGATGGCCCATCCATAGGTCATCATGAAATCCAGACCGATTTGGGCTTTTTTCATCCAAAATCACCAAGAGATGTTTCTGCATCAAAAGGACGAAATTTAAAAGCATAGACGAGCGCTTGCGCGCACCATAAGTCCGCGCCCGTTTCCACGTCGGTAAAAGGCCCGTCCCAAGCCCGCCTGATTTATAAATACACCCCGGCTTAGGGAAAAGAGAGGTCTTTTGCATGAATCCGTTCGCCAAAGCCGCCATCCTCACCGTAGTCGTGGTCTTTTTCGCCGCCATCCTTGTCGCGCAGGTGGACGCCTGGCGCACGCAGGAGCTGCGCTCCAGCATCGACCAGGTGGTGCTGCAAAGCGAGTCCAACCGCCTGATGCAGCGCATGGCCGACCTCATTCCCACGCAGGCGCAGAAATGCGCGTTCTTCAACTCGTCGGGCGAGCTGAGCAAGGTGCGGGCCTATGAGCTGGCCACGCGCATCCAGGATTACCAGCGCGCCAACTTCTTCGGCAGCGACTATGCCGAGCTCAAACAGACCTATTTCATCAGCCTCTCCGACCTCTACCTCTTCACCATGGAGCAGAACAAGGAGTGCCCGCAGAACCGCGAGACGCCGCTGCTCTACTTCTACCGCGAGCAGAACTGCCCCCAGTGCCGGGCGCAGGACGCGGTGCTCGAGCGCGTGGCGGCCCGATGCGGCCGGATGCGCATCTTCGCATTCCCCACCGACGCGAACTATCCCTTCCTCTCGGCGCTGGCCGGCAAGATGAGCATCAAGGACGCGCCGCAGCTGGTGGTGGGCGAGACGCCGATGCCCGCCGGCCTGCAGGATGACGGGGCGCTGGTGCGCGCGCTGAACGCGGACGGCGCATCCTGCCAATAGGCCGGCTTTCGCGAGGCGGCCCCGCCAGATTTGGAGGCGAACCATCCGATGGACATCAAACGCTACGACCCCAAGACCGGACTGGTCGTTTCCGGGGACGGCAGCGTGGCCCCGGCCGGCTTCGACCGCTCGCGCCTCGAATTCAGCGCCAAGATGGACTTGGTGGCCGTGGGGCTGGCGGTGCTGGCGCTGGCCGTCATCGTGGTGCTCACCATTTCCTACCAGCTCATTTTCCTCACCTACAGCATTGTCACCATCTTCATCTTCCTCTCCTATCTCATGCTCTGGCTGGACGGGGCGTGGCGCGACGACAGCCCCCCGCCGCCCAAGAAATGGCCGGATGTCACGCTCATCATCCCCTCCTTCAACTCCGGCCACACCATTTTCGACACCGTGGCCGCCTGCAAGCGCCTGAAATATCCCGGCAAGGTGTCGATTACGGTGGTGGACGACGGCAGCACCGACGGCTCCTGTGAGCGGCTCAAGAAAGTGGAGGGCATTCTGCTGATGCGCAAGGAAAAGAACGAGGGCAAGGCAGCCGCCCTCAACTGGGGCATCAGCCGCACCGCCACCCCCATCATCGGCTGCGTGGATTCGGACACCTATCCGCAGGAGGACGCCCTGCTCAAGGCCATCCCCTATTTCGACGGACCGAAAGTGGGCAGCGTGGTGCTGTTCATCTGCGTGCACCAGCCCAAGAACTGGGTGCAGCGCATGCAGGAAGTGGAATACTGGATTTCGTTCGGATTTTTCTTCAAGACCGTGGCCTCGATTGGCGGGCTCTATGTCACGCCCGGCCCCATGGCCCTCTATTCGCGCGAGATGTTCGAGAATCTGGGCCATTTCGACGAGCAGAATTTGACCGAGGACTTGGAAATCGCGCTGCGCATGCAGCGGCACGGCTGGTCCATCAAGGCCTGTCACACCTCCATCGCCTTCACCGAGGTGCCGGCCACGCTGGGCCGGCTCTTCCGCCAGCGCGTGCGCTGGTTCCGCGGCGGCATCATGAACATGCTCAAATACAGCGACATGCTGCTCAACCCCAAATACGGCTCGTTCGGCCTTTTTGTGCTGCCCATCACGCTGGGCTCCGGCTTTTTCTCCGCGCTGTTCATTTTCTGGACGCTGCTCAACTATTTGCGCGCGGCATGGGACTGGGCGCTGCCCTGGCTCTACAACCCGATTGCGGCCGGCATTCCGGGCATCACCCAGCCGGTGCATATGGGCCTCTACATGTACGACTCGACGCTGCTGTTCGGAATGGTGGGCTTTTTGGTGTGGGCCTATTTTGTGCACAAAAGCTTTGAGATGGCCAAGGAGACGCCCAAGCTCAAGCACGTGGTGCCGGTGGGCCTGATGCTGTGGTTCTACCCGCTCTTCATCGGCCTCACCTTCTTGGCCAGCTATGTGATGGAATTTTCGGGAAGGAAATACAAATGGTGAGCATACCCATCACGGGGGCAGGGCTGGAGGACGCGGGCGCAAGCGTGCTGTTGCTGCTGCTGGTCTTCTTTTTGGGAGACGAGTGGAGGGCGGTTAGGGGAGAGCAGGCCGGGCACAAAAAAGAAACACCCCCCCTACAACAGCGGCTTGGATTTTTCGACTTTTTGAAAGGTGTCGCCATGCTGGCCGTGGTCGGCATCCACACCGTCGGCGTGGTGGGCGCGGGCGAAGAGCTGAATGCCCTGCTCTGGGCCGCCCTGCCCCTGTTCGTTATTGCGTCCGGCTATCTGCTCATGCGCCGCTATGGCGAGCGGCCCGAATGGGGGCGCTATTTCGAAAGCCTGTTCTGGCGCGTGGTGGTGCCGTATGCGGTTTATACGATTATTTGGTCGCTGCTGCGATACGGGGCCGACCTGCCCCAAATCGTCCTCGACTTGCTCTTGGGCCGCGAGCGCAACGGCGAGCTGTATTTCATCCCCCTGCTGGTGCAGCTCTATCTGCTCTTTCCCCTGATGCAGCGCCTGCGCCGCCTTCTGTTCCATCCGCTGGTGATGGGCGTGGTAGCGGCCATTTCATTCGCCATATTCTACTGGCGCGAGAATTCAATCGGCGATTCGTTTGGCCACGACATTTTGCTCACCGTGTTCTGCGGCCGCTATTTGTTTTATTTCCTTGCCGGAGCGTGGCTGTCGGACCGCGAGTTCGGCCTTGCGCCAAGCTGGAAGACGTGGGCAGCCGCGCTGGTTTGGATGGGCTGGCAGGTGGGGGCGCAGGACTGGATGGGATTTGCCTGGACGCGCCTGGTGGTTTATCCGTTCGGAATTTTCCTGCTCCTGAGCATGGCCTACGGCCTTTTGCGCACGCGCGCGTGGACAGGGCCGCTCTTGGGGCTGATGGAGGGCATGGGGCGCGAATCGCTGGCCATTTACATGCTGCATCCGCTGGTGCTCTACGGACTGTTTGCGCCGCTGGTTGGAATGGTGTCTTGGCCCTGGCCGCTGGAATACGGACTGGTGGCCGTTTTGGGCGCGCTCATCAGTTATGCGGTGGGCGGACAGGTGATGAAAGCCTACCGGCACGCGGTGCAAAAATATTGGCATGAGCGCCGGGCCAAGGACGCGGCCAGAGCGATAGTTTAATTCCGTACCAACGCTTTTTCGCCCAAGAATTTGGCCGAACGGCCCAATTCTTCCTCGATGGCCAGCAGGCGGTTGTATTTGGCCGTGCGCTCGGCGCGGCAGGGCGCGCCGGACTTGAGCTGGCCAAATCCAAGCCCGACGGTGAGGTCGGCGATGGTCGTGTCTTCAGTTTCGCCCGAGCGGTGGGACACCATGACGCCCAAATGGTGCGAGCGGCAGTATTGGGCGCACTCAATCGCTTCGGACAGGGTGCCGATTTGGTTCACCTTGAGCAGCAGGCATGAGATGGCCTTGGCTTCGCGCGCTTTTTTGAGCCTCCGCAGATTGGTGACGGTGAGGTCGTCGCCCACGATTTGGGCACGGGCGCCCGCTTTGGCTTTGAGCTGTGCGAAGTGCGCGTAATCCTCCTCGTCGAAGGGGTCTTCGAGAGACACCAGCGGATAGTCCTTGCACAGGGCGGCCCAGTAGTCCACCATGGAATCGGCATCGGTTTCCGTGCCGTCTATCACATAGCGCCCGCTTTTCGAGTCAAAGAACGAGCTGGCGGCCGCATCCATGCCGACTTTTATTTTCTTGGAATAGCCGGCCCCGGAAATGGCGTCTTCAAGCAAATCGAGCGCTTCCTTGGTGGTTTGAAGCGTGGGGGCAAAGCCGCCCTCGTCGCCCACGTTCTTGCCCGCAGGCCCGTAGCGGTGCACGATGAGAGAGCCGAGCGCGTGATACACTTCAGTGCCGGCCTGCAAGGCCTCGGAGAAAGAGGAGAAGCCGACCGGGGCGAGCATGCACTCCTGCACCGCGAGGCCGGAGCCCGCGTGCTTGCCGCCGTTGATGACATTGAGGAAAGGCACGGGAAGGATGGTGCCGCCCATGAGGGCGTAAGGGCCGGTGCCGGACAGACGGCCCGCGCCGGATGGGCCGGCCCCTTTTGAAGCCGAAGCCGCAGTCGCCTGCCACACAGCCATTGAGACGGCCGTGGTGGCGTTGGCTCCGAGGCGGGATTTGTTGGGCGTGCCGTCCAGCTCGCACAGCAGCGTGTCGATTTTTTCCTGGCTTGAAACCGGCTGGCCGCGCAGGGCTTTTGCAATCGCGCCGTTCACGTTGGCCACGGCGCGGCTGACGCCCTTGCCGCCCCACGCCTTGCCCCCGTCGCGCAGCTCCATGGCCTCGAAAGTGCCGGTGGAGGCGCCGGAAGGGGCCAGCGCGCGGGCGCGGGTGCCGTCCGACAGCTCCACCTGCGCCTCGACGGTGGGATTGCCGCGCGAATCGAGGCGCTGGAACCCACGGACAGATGAGATGGTGACGGGCATGCCATGACCTCCAATCAGATTTTCCACATAAACAGCGAGGTCTGGCTGGTGGCCATGCGCATGGCCCGGTCGCCGAACAGCGGCACCACCGGCACCCGGCCGTTGCCGGCCGCATGGCCCAGGCGGCTGAAGAGGATGACATGCGATAGCAGGGCCAGCACCAAAAGGCCCTCGGCCCACAGGGGCGGCAGGACGGCGACGCCGGTGAATTCGCGCAAGGCAATCGCCACCAGCGATACCGCATACACGGCCGCGAACGCCCAGAACAGCATGCTGGCCTGCAGGAAGTGGAAGCGCAGCCAAGGCTGCTGGCTGTAGGGGAGTTTGAGACGAGACCAGAACAGGCGCGTCTGGCCGAAAAGCGAATAGCAGTGCTGGCCCAGCTCCAGCATTTCCAGCGTCTGGGCATCCGTCAGCGGGCCGAGGGAAACCGGCATGGAGGGGAGCGCCGGCGCGGGCGGCGGGGCCACGCGCGCGGGCGTGGAGAGGGAGAGAAAGCCGGGGGTGGAGGCCGGATAGACCAAACCGGGGCCGGAGGACGGCTTTCTGAAGGAACGGGAGGCGGAGGCGCCGGAGAAGCGGCCGGACGAGGGGGCGGAGCCGGCAGGATGGCCGGGGCGGGGAGCCGGCTTTTTGAAGGCAGGAGAGGCAGACTTTCTTGCGGCCGGGCTCGGCCGGCGGGTATTGGATTTAAGGCGGGCCATGGCCATCTAGTCGGGCGCAAAGTCTTTAAAGAAAACGAAGGCTCGAAAAAGGGCCAAATGCCCCGGCAGCCTGACGTTTCTATTTTAAAGCTAGGCGCCCAAATAGGGGTATCATCCGCTTTAGGTGATAGTTTGATTTGTGAGCGTTGTTCCAACCAAGTGCACTATATCGAGAACTGCGAATACTGCAAAAAGAGCGTCTGCCTGCTGTGCGTCAAGAGCGCCAAGCGCGTGCAGAAAACCCGCCGCCTCTCCATCTGCAAGGGCTGCTGGGGCAACCTGAAAGCGCGCAAGCAGTTCAAGGCCGTCAATTAAACCCCGGCCCCTCGTTCGTTTTTTCAGTTTAATTTCTCTTATTTCTTTCCCTTAGCCCCGGCTTTGCCTTCCTTGAATTCCAAACTCTCGGAATTGATGCAAAACCGTTTTCCGCCCCAAATCTTGGGACCGTCGTTGAACACGTGGCCCAGATGGCCGCCGCACTTGGCGCAGGTCACTTCGGTGCGGGTCATGCCGAAAGACGTGTCTTCGTGCAGCTCGACTTTTTTGGACAAGGCGTCCCAGAAGGCCGGCCAGCCGCAGTGGGAGTCGAATTTGGTGTCGGAGGCAAAAAGGGGCTCGTGGCAGGCCGCGCAGTGGTAGACGCCTTTCTCAAAGTGGTGGTCGTATTGGCCGCTGAACGGCATCTCGGTGCCCTTCTCGCGCAGCACGTGGTACTGGCTGGGCGTCAGGAGCTTGCGCCACTCATCCTCGGTTTTGGAGACTTTTTTCGAGCCGGCCATGGGCTAGACAAGCGAGGGGTGGAATAAAAGCCCGGCGGGTGGGGAATGGATGAAAATGGGCAAGAACAAGACGCGCAAGGCCATTTGGGCGAATAGGAAGAAATCCTACACCCGCTGCACGGCGGAGCGGCAGGCAGACCCATGCCCGCGATGGCGACGGGCCTACACGCGCTGCATCGCGGCCTTGAGCTGCATGTCCTCGATGTCCCACTCTTTTACGAGCGCGTCTTTGGGCGCATGCCCGGTAAGGTGCACCGCCTTGGCGCTCACGGTGGCGGACAGGGTTTCCATCTGGCTCTTGGCGGCCGCGAGCAAATCCTTGTCGCCGGCCAGCCACACCTCGACGGGTTGACCCGGCACCAGGCCCATCTCCTTGCGCATCATCTGCAAGCGCCGGGAGATTTCGCGGCCCATCGCCTCGGCATAAAGCGCGTCGTCGATGACGGTCTTGACATAGACTTTGCCGTCCTCGAAGGGCGCGATGGCGTATCCTTCCGAAGTCTCGCTCACCGACACCATGGAGGCGTCGATTTCCCACTTGTTCTCCAGCAGATAGGGCGGCTTGGAGAGGCCGGCCAGGATTTGCTCCGGCGTGAGCTTGGAGAGGGCCGAAATCGCGGCCGGCGACTCGCCCTTGTGCTTGGCCCCGATTTTGGTCTTGTCCAGCGCCACTTCAAAGCGCGAGGGCGGGGCGGTGAGGCGCACGTGGCGCACGTTGCACATCGAGGCGATGAGCTCGCCCAAGCGCTCGGCCGCGTTGGACACCTCGGTCGAGGAGGTGGCGATGCACAGCTGCTCGGCCGGCCAGCGCAGCTTGAGGTTGGCCTTCGCGCGCGCATTGGCGGCCGTGTTGACGATGGTGCGCGCATGCACCATCTGCGTCTCCAAAAGCGGGTCGCGCCACGAGGCGTTGGGCGAGGGCCACGCGAGGAAGCTGACCGACTCCTCTTTCACATAGGGCTTGAAGACGGTGAGATAGAGGTGCTCGGCCACCATGGGCGTGTAGGGGTAGAGCAGTTGCGTGCAGGTGAGCAGGCACTCGTAGAGCACGGCCAGTCCGGCCTGCGCCTTGCGCTCCTCGCCGAGGCGCTGCTTGAGGCGCTTGAGGTAGAAGCGGCTGACGTCCTCCACCAGAAACTCTTGCAAGAGATAGAGCCCCTCGTGCGGCTCGTAGTTGTCGAAGGAGTGGGTGACTTTTTCCGCAAGCCCCTGCGTGCGCGAGCGCAGCCAGCGGTCCTCGGGCTCCAAATCGGCCTCCTCAATCACGCGGGTGGCCGGCTTGTAGAACTGCGCCATCCACGTTCCGAGGTTGATGAGAATGTCCAATACGCGCTTGCGCTCGTCCATTTCCTTGAGCGAGAAGCGCAGGTCGTCCCACACGGTGGAGGAAAGCCCCCAGAGGCGGAAGGTGTCGGCCCCGTATTTTTCGATGATTTGCTCCAAGGGAACGAAGTTGCCCACCGACTTGGACATCTTCTCGCCCTTCTCGTCCACGAAAAAGCCGTGCATCAGCACCGTCTTGTAGGGCGATTCGCCGTTGAGCACCATGCCGCAGCCCAAGAGAGAATAGAACCAGCCTCTCGTCTGGTCCTTGCCCTCGGTGATGAATTCGGCGCGCAGCGAGCCGGAAGCCGGCGCCCAGTTCTCGCCGGCCATCAGCTGCGCCCACACGGCCGTGCCGGAGTCGAACCACACGTCGAGGATGTCGGGCACGCGGCGCATCTGCCCGCCGCAGGAGCAGGGCAGGGTGATGAGGTCGATGAAGGGGCGGTGCAGCTCGGGCAGGTGGGGGGCGGGAGCGCCGCTGCTGGAGACCGCGGCCAGCAATTCGGCCTTTGAGCCGATGACTTTCCGCTTGCCGCACTCCTTCTTGTCGCACACCCAAATGGGCAGGGGCGCGCCCCAGTAGCGCTGGCGCGAAATGCACCAGTCGGGGGCCGAGGTGACGAAGTCGCGGAAGCGCGTTTTGGCGAAGTCGGGCTTGAAGCGGATGTTCTGGTCCACCTCTTCCAGCATGCGTTCCTTGAGTTTGGACACGGCGATGAACCACTGGCTGGTGGCGATGAAGATGAGGGGGTTTTTGCAGCGCCAGCAGCGGGGGTAGCGGTGCTTGATTTTGCCCTGATGCACAAGGGCGCCGCAGGTCTCCAAATCCGAGAGAATGAGGGGATTGGAGTCGCGCGCGGGCCGGCCCACATAGGCGCCGGCCTCAGCGGTGTAGCGCCCGGAGGCGTCGACGGGGGAGAAGAGCGGGATGCCGGCGCGGCGGCCCACGATGAAGTCCTCCGGCCCGTGCCCGGGGGCGCAATGAACGAGGCCGGAGCCGTCCTCCATGGTGACGAACTCGTCGGAGAGCACCACCTTGCGCTCATAGAAATAGCCGATTTTGGACTGGAGCGGATGCTCGTACATCAGGCCCTCCAGCTTCTTGCCCGACACCTCGCCCAAAATGATGGGGGAGACCAGCGGCGCGAAGGCCATGACGGCGTCGAGGCGCTCTTTGGCCACAATCCAGACTTCGTCATGCACCTTGACTTTGACATAGGCGTGGGTGGGGTGCACCATGACGCCCATGTTGCCCACCAAAGTCCATGGCGTGGTGGTCCAAATCACCAAGTATTCGTTGGGCGTGTCCTTGACCTTGAATTTGACATAGATGGAGGGGTCTTCCTGCTCCTCGTATTCCAGCTCGTAGTTGGCCAGCGTGGTCTCGCAGCGCACGCATTGAGGAACCACATAGTGGCCGGTGGTGAGCAGGCCTTTCTGCTCGGCCGCCTGGATGGTGCGCCAGATGGACTCGATATAGGAGTCGTGGTAGGTGATGTAGGGCTTCTCGAAATCCATCCACACGCCGCAGCGCTCGAACTGGCCGGAAATGACGCCGATGTACTGGCTGGCGAAGCGCTTGCACTCGGCGATGAACTTGTCCACCCCGATTTTGGACTCGATTTCCTTTTTGTTGGCGATTTTGAGCTCCTGCTCCACCTTGACCTCGATGGGCAGGCCGTGGGTGTCGAAGCCCGGCTGGTCGCGCACGTTGAATCCGCGCGAGCGCTGGTAACGCAGGAAGGAATCCTTGAGGCACTTGTTCCACGCCGTGCCGGGGTGGATTTGGCCGGTGGCGTAGGGCGGGCCGTCCACGAAATAGAACTTGGGGCCGCCGGCATTGCGGGCCTTGAGCTTGCGGTAAATCTGGTTGGCTTTCCAATAGGCCAGAATGTTGTTTTCAAGCGATACCAAATCAGCCATAGCAATCAGCAGCAAAAGGGAGGGCCCGTCCGCTCATCCCTCATATACCATCTCGGGCTCCGGCTCGGGCTCGAACGCCTTGAGCGTGGTGCGCTCCAAAAGCCAGTCAATTGCGGCCGGCACGAGGAGGGCGAGGGCCAGCAGGGTGGCCTCCTGCGCCACCCAAGCCGAGCGGGCGAACAGCCAGCCCATCAGAATCCAGCAAAAGGCGATGATGGCGCCGTATTGCATCAGCGGCTCGAGCTTGTCGCGGCCCACGCCGTTGCGCCAGGACTGCAGGACAAAGTGGCCGAACAGCGCGGCGGCCGGGGCGGCGGCAAAGATGAGGGCGTCTGCGCCCGGCATCCACTTGAAAATGAAGGCGCCCGCGCCCAGCAGGATGCCTCCCGCCAGAACGTAGGCCGCGCGCGTGTCGAAATCAGCCATTGGATAACCTCGAAGATGGAATTATCTCGTAAATATGGGTATGATATCCGCCGCGAAGGTATTTAATGTTTGTTTCGGGATAGGAGAGTATGGCTTCTGACGATTCGATTGACATCACTCCATGGACCGAGAAATACCGCCCCCACAAGCTGGAGGAGATTATCGGCCAGAAGGAGATTGTCAAGTCGTTGTCGGGTTTTGTCAAGGCGGGGAACATGCCGCATTTGCTTTTAGCGGGCCCGCCCGGCTGCGGCAAGACGACGGCCACGCTGGCGCTGGCGCGCGAATTGTATGGCGAGCAAGTGCATGAATGCCTGCTTGAAATGAACGCCTCGGATGAAAGAGGTATTGATGTCGTGCGCGGCAAAATCAAGGATTTCGCACGCACCATTCCGCTCGCCAAGGTGCCTTTCAAGCTCATTTTCCTTGATGAAGCCGACTCCCTGACTTCGGATGCCCAGTCGGCCCTTCGCCGGACGATGGAAATGTATGTGTCCGCCACCCGCTTCATTCTGGGCTGCAACTATTCCTCCAAAATCATTGAGCCCATCCAGTCCCGCTGCTCGGTGTTCCGCTTCCAGCCTCTGGCCCATGAGGACATGAAGGCCATGGTGGAGCGCATCGCGCACGCCGAAAAGCTGAAAATTGATGAGAAGGGCTATGAGGCGCTCTTCTATGTGTCGGAGGGCGACATGCGCCGGCTGATTAACGCTTTACAGGGAGCGGCTTTGCACGGCTCGCACATTACGGAAGAGAGCGTGTTCAAATTCGCCTCGCGCGCTAGGCCCAAAGAGATATTGGAAATGATGGAATACGCCCTTTCCGGCAAATTCACCGACGCGCGCAAGCATCTTCATACGCTGATGATTAACTACGGCTTATCCGGAGAAGACGTGCTGGTGCAGATGTACCGCGAGATTGACAAACTGAAAATTGACGAGAAGAGCAAGGCCGATTTGATTGACCGCATTGGAGAGTATAACTTCCGCGTGGTGGAAGGGGCCAACGAGGATATCCAGCTGGAAGCGTGCTTGGCTCAATTGGCGATGATTGGAAAGGAGAAGAAGTGAAAAGATGGGAGAAGTCTGGACTTGGATGACGGGTAATCTTCAAGCGTCAGATTTGATTATACCTGCGATTATCATTTTGACGGCGTTTGCGTATTTCTTTGGGAAGATAGTTGTCAAAAGAGGAAAACGAAAGAAAGAAGATGAAAAAGATATTCTAATTGGAGGGTTTGTTTATTTCTTCATCGCCATAGCACTCCCCACACTTACCGTGGGATACGGATTCATATATTTTCAACCTAATGCAGACATTGGAAAAATGCTAATGGAGATATTAGTCGGCCTAACGGCATCTTTTTCAGCATTAGTCAAAATAGCCACATATCTTTCTGCCATAAGCTTATTCCCAAATATTTTTGCTTGGATTAGCTTTAATGGAGCATTGAGGGTTGCAGATTACTTCTTTCAACAAAAAGAGCTAATTGCTGCACTAACTCCCTTAATTGGTATTTTGCTTATAACAAAACTCGCGCCTTGGATGAAAAAAAATAAGAAAAGATTAGGGATAGACAAGCTTTGGGTTAGAGTTTGTTTCTCATTCAATTTGATAGCTATCGTTTCGATGGCATATATGATAGTTAATGGAAACTGGATCGAACTAGGAGTATGGATGCTGTTTGGATTATTCGCACTATGGGCAGGAGCGTACATTCTTTCAGAACAACTTGAGTTGGACGAGATATACGGAAGAGTAAGACGCAAAATATTGTGATGCGCACCAAGCAAGAAAGGGAGATAGATGAAGCCCGACCAAAAAGCTCATCCTTAAAAGAAACAAACTGCCTATTTTCATTCAGTCAATTATCTCGTGGAGAGGTGTAGTTATGGCTCTCGCAGACCTGTTCATCTGGCTTTTCGCCATCGGCATTCCGGTAGTCATTATCCTCATCGTGTTCGGCATCCGAACCATCCGCCCCACGGAAAGAGGCATTGTGGAGCGCATGGGCAAATACCATGCTTTCTACGGACCGGGCATGGTCATTCTGATTCCCTTCATTGACTCTTTGGTGAAAGTCAACATCACCGAGGAGATGGTCAATGCCGAGAAGCAGGAAGTCATCACCTCCGACTCGCTCAACGCCATGGTGGACGCCCAGATTTACTTCAAGGTGCAGCCCGACGAGGAGAGCGTGAAAAAGAGCCAGTACGCCGTCAACGACTACCACTACCAAATCGTGCAGCTGGCCCGCACCACCCTGCGCGCCATCATCGGCTCCATGACGCTCACCGAGGCCAACACCAGCCGCAACAAGCTCAACCAGCTGCTGGCACAGGAGCTGCAGGAGCAGACCAAGCTCTGGGGCATCCAAGTGGTGCGCGCCGAGCTGAAGGAAATCCAGCCGCCCGAGGACGTGCAAAAGACCATGAACCGCGTGGTGATTGCCGAGAAGGAGAAGGTGGCGGCCATGGACTTCGCCACCGCGGTCGAGACGCAGGCCGACGGCCAGCGGCGCGCCGCGATTAAGCAGGCCGAAGGCCAGAAGCAGGCCGCCGTGCTGGCGGCCGAGGGCGAGGCCACCGCGATTCTGCGCATTGCCGACGCCAAGGCCAAGGAAATCCAGGTGGTCAACGATTCGGCCGACAAGCACTTCAAGGGCAACGCCGTCACCCTGCGGCGCATCGAGATGGCCGAGCAGGTGCTGCAATCCAACAGCAAGGTCATCGTGCCGGAAGGCTCCGACCTCGTCAACATCGTAGGCGAGGCCGCCGGCCTGGTGCCCCTGCCCACCAAGGGCAAGAAGGAATAGGGTTTTGTTTTTCTATTTTATCCTCTTTTTCTCCAGTATGACTTCTTCCTATTCTGCCATCACAAAAGATTTGCAGGCGCTTCGAAACCCTGAAAAGGCCAAACTCTTGCAGCGGTTTTTCAAGACAGGGAAAGGCCAGTATGGAGAGGGCGACGTTTTCCTCGGAATCGTGGTGCCCAAACAAAGAGAAGTGGTGAAAAAGCACTGGAAGAAAGCGGGTTTGGCGGATTTGCAGCAAATGCTCTCCTCCAAAATCCACGAATACCGCCTCGTGGCGCTGCTGATGCTGGTTGAGCAATACAAACAGGCCGAAAAAGAGAAGGACAGGGCAAGATGCAAAGCCATTTTCGATTTCTATTTGAAGCAGGCCGGGGCCGGGCGCATCAACAATTGGGATTTGGTGGATTCAAGCGCCCCCTACATTGTGGGCGGCTATCTGCACGCTTTGGGCGGGGAAGAATGGAAGAAAGTGCTGGTGCCGCTGGCCAAATCCGAAAAGCTGTGGGAGCGGCGAATTGCCGTGCTGGCCACGCTGTATTTCACCGTCAAGGGCCAGCATTACGAGCCCGCGCGGCAGATGTGCGAAATGGTGCTGCAAGACAGCCACGATTTGATGCACAAGGCATCCGGCTGGATGCTGCGCGAGGTGGGCAAGCGCGGCGGGGAGGGCGTGCTGCGCGAATTTCTGGACCAGCACGCCAAGCGCATGCCGCGCACCATGCTGAGATACGCCATCGAGCGCATGGATGAGAAGAGCCGGGAAAAATACATGCAAAAGGGCCCGAAAGGCGCGAAAAGAAGCGCAAGAACCTAGGCTTATTAACTTTCTTGGGCTGGCCCTGCGCAAGCGGCCAAGGCGGCCCGAAGGCGCACCGGCAGACTGAAAAAAGCGGCAAACGGAGAACCAAAATGAACAGCGTACAGCCTAAACTGGACTTGATTGTGCTCAACCCCAAGGAGGAGCAGGGCCGAAGCAAGGTGCTGGACAAGATGACCGAAAAGGTTCTCACCATTCAGGACAAGGGGGCGGGCGCGCTCATCAACCCGCTGGGAAAGGAAGTGCTGGCCGGCGGCATGGTGGAGGAAACCAAGGCCGTCATCCGGCCGGAGCCCAAAATCACGGCCCAGCTGGTGAGCGAGTCGCTGGTGCAGATGACCTATTCCAACACGGTGATGGGGCCGGCCGAGAAGGTGACGGTGCAGGCCGTCCAGCCGGCCCGGCCAAAGGCGGAGAAAACAAGAAAAGCGGACAAATAGAAGAAGGCGGCCCGGCAAGAGGCAGGCAAACAATTCTTCTTATTGCAGGGCGAATCTCAGGAAGGCCGCCAGACCGCCGATGCCGGCCAGCTCGCGCCCCCCTTCCGATTCGTGCGAGAAAATCATGAGCGGTATTTTCATGGCCTCGGCCTGCTCGACGATTTCCTCCACATCATGGCGGTTTCGCAGCAGCTCGTCGAGCACCAGCACCTTGGAGGCGGCCGAAGCCTCCACCGCATTTTTCACGTTCTTGAGCCCGTAGCAGGCCTTGTCCGAGTTTTTGGCGATGAGCGTCTTGAACTCCTCCATGGTCTGCAGTTCCAGCGCCACGCGCTCGTCGGCCGCCACGCGCGAGAGCACGCCTTTCTTGAGCAGCTCGTTCACGCCGGTGCGGTCGGCGTAGGTGCAGTGCTCGACCACAAAGCGGGCCGAGAGCTTGGCGTCCCGCTCGCGGGCGAATTTGGAGAAATTGTTGGGCGCAAAGCCGGGACCGGCGAGGATGATTTTGTTGCTGCCCTCGATGCGCTGCAGGCGCGAGAGCAGCTCGCCGTAGAACTGGGAGGCGGCCTCGGCCTGCCGCTTCGCCTCGTCGCGCTTGCTCCCGCTGCGCTCCAGCTCCCATTCGTAATTGACGCCGTAGCCGCGCAGGGAGGCGAGCAGCGCCTCGCGCTCGTCAAGCACCAGCACGTGCACCAGCGGGCGCTTGGTCTCGGCCATCGCCTGCTTGAGGCGCGAGAGCTGGTGGCTTTTCCAGTCCTTGTAGATGGAGAGCGGGAAATGGGGCTCGGCGTCGATGGTGTGGTACGAGCCGGCCTGCACGAATTCGACTGGCGTGCCGCTGATGATTTTGCCCATGAGGCGCAGGCGGTTGGCGTGGCGCGCGAACTCGATTTTTTCAAGGGAGAGCAGAACGGTGATTTTCTTTTTCTCGGCCTGCGCCGTCTCAGAGGCCTTGAAGCTGCGCCAGGAAACGGCCTCCACCTTGTCGCCCGGAGCCAGAATGCGCTCCAGATGCCACAAATCCTCCAAGTTTTCGGGCGTGACGCGAATCAGGCCCTCCTTCTTGTCCTGCTTGCCGATTTTCATAAGGATTATAAGCAGGGGGCAGGTTGATATGGTTTATGGGCGGCGGCGCACTTTGGGGAATTGGATTGGCCTGCATCGCAGTGGCGGGCGCGCTCTATTTCGGAGTTTATCCGCCCCTCAACGAGATGGCGCAGGCGCAGGTGGGGCCGGCGGCCGGTTTGGTGCCGGTCGGGCTGGGAATCTTGGGCTGCGCGCTCTGCGGGCTTGGATTCATACAAAAGAGCGACGTGTGAGTCCCCAAAAAGGCTTTTAAATGTGTAAAAAGAGATAATTTCATGAATATTCAGCTTAAGCAGGAGAAACCCCAGCTCGATGCCAAAACAGAGGCCGTCGTCGATCGGTTTGTGGGCATACACCGCATTGGGGAGAAAATCGCCGGCATCCGTCCCGAAACGCTCAAGCCGGCCGCCGAATCCATCATCAAGGTGTGCAACACGGCGGAGCGGTTGGAGGGTGACCCCGCCAAGCTGCAGCACTGGAACTGGGCGCGGGAGCAGATGGTGAAGGCCGTCTTGGCCGTATTGGAAGAAATGGCCGCCCGGGCCGGATGCTCAAAATGCGCGGTTCGCTTTGACGAGAAAAGCGAGGCCTGCGTGCGGGTGGCGGATGCGTTCATCCGCATGGGGCACCTGACGCAGAACGTGCAGGACTTCGAAAATGCGGCCAACGTCTGGAGTTGGATTGAGAATACCCATGAGGACGAAGGCGTCCGGCAGAGCGGGCTGTCCATGCGCTCATATTGCTATGCCGCAATCGCGGAGGCGGGGGAAAGGGATTTGGCAAAGCAGGACGGGGCGGGCGCGGGCGTTCCTTCGGAAATCACCGGCTACTGGATTCAGGCGGCGATGTGCGCCTTTGAGGCCAAAAACGAGAAAGAATACCTCTACCTCATGCGCCGGGCGCTGGAGTCCTACCTGCCCGGCGGGCAGGAAACGGGCCCGCTCACGGAGCCGGCCGGAATCAACTGGACCAAACCCTTTGAGAAGCCCCGGCTGGTTCCCGCCATGCTGGAACAGATTATGAGAGGTCTTCCAAACCGCCTCGGGGGCAAGGACGGCGCCGTCCAATGGACGGAGGAAACCGGCCGTTTGTGGAAGATGTACAGCTGGCTGGTGATGGACGTGTGCGCCCGGCGGACCGGCATCAGCAATGAAGCTTACCAATACGCCCAGCAGGAGCTGGAATGGGCGTTCCGCGAACCGGAGAGCGTGCTGCATTCCGCCAACATACCCCTGCATCTGGCCCGGCGCATGGTAAACCACGCCGAGGCCGGCATGAAGGCGGGAACGGCCCATCCCGAGGCAATGGCCGTGATGATGGAAACGGCCAGCGTGCTGTCCGGAACCCATTGGTACGCGGTCACCGACTGCCTGATGCGGGCCCGCGAGTTTTGGGAGTTGGCGGACCATGAGGGCAAGTTCACCGACCATGCGCAGCGGCTTTGGGCCAACACCAAGAACATTATCGACAACGTGATTTACTTCGGATGAGCCGCGCCGGGGCCAAGCCTTAAATAATCCCCGAACGCCAGCTTTATCATCAATCAGAGGAGTCTAATCCATGCCCCGAATTGCCATCATCGACCGCGACAAGTGCTTCAAGGAGAAATGCGGCTACGTCTGCATGAAGGTGTGCCCCGGCGTGCAGATGGGCGACGATACGGTGACGGTGGATTCGGACGGCTTTCCGGTCATTTCCGAAGTGCTGTGCACCGGCTGCGGCATCTGCCCCAAGAAGTGCCCGGCCGACTGCATCACCATCATCAACATCGCCGAGGAGATGGGCAAGCCCGTGCACCAGTTCGGCGTGAACGAGTTCCGCCTCTACGGCCTGCCCCTGCCCCAAAAAGGCGTGGTCGGCCTCATCGGCAAGAACGGCATCGGCAAATCCACGGCCCTGAAAATATTGGCCGGAAGCATCGTGCCCAACCTCAGCAACTATGCCCAGCCGCCGGAGATGAAGGAAGTCGTCTCCTCCCTTTCCCGCGAGACGGGCGCCTACCTCTCTTCGCTCACTGAAAAGAAAATCCGCGTGTCGCTCAAGCCCCAGAACGTGGACAAGATTCCGGCCGGCGTGCGCGGCAAGGTGAAAGACCTGCTCACCCGCCTCGACGAGCGCGGGGCGCTGGAGCGGGCGGTCGAGCACTTCGAGCTGGGCAGCATGATGGACAAGGAGCTGCGCCACATCTCGGGCGGAGAATTGCAGCGCGTGGCCATTGCGGCCGCGTGGTGCAAGGACGCCGACCTCTACTATTTCGACGAGCCGGCCTCTTATCTCGACATCGAGCAGCGCCTGCGCGTGGGGGCGGCCATCAAGGAGCTGGCGGAAGAAAAGAACGTCATCGTGGTCGAGCATGATTTGGCCCTCTTTGATTATCTTTCGGAATATGTGCACGTGTTCTACGGGCAGGAAAATGCGTACGGCGTGGTGTCGGGCGTGAAAAACACGCGCGCGGGCATCAACCAGTATCTGCTGGGCTTTTTGAAAGAGGAGAACACGCGATTTCGGGACCATGAAATCCGCTTCTCGCGCAACGTGTCGGCCACGGCCTCCAAGGGCAAAATCGCGCTGCAATACCCGGCCCTGTCCAAGAAGTTCGACGGCTTTTCCTTTTCGGCCGAGCCGGGACAGCTGCGGATGGGCGAAGTGGTCGGCATCATGGGCCGCAACGCCATCGGCAAGTCGCTGTTCGTGAAACTGCTGGCCGGCGTGGAAAAGAACGAGAGCGGCGAGGAGCTGGAGCAGACGATTAAGGTGTCTTACAAGCCCCAATACGTGAAAGCCCTGCCCGGCGTCACGGTGGGAGCGCTCTTTGCCCAGCACAAATTGGAGCCGGCGTTTTTCGAGGAAGCCTCGCGCAAACTGAATGTGACCAGCCTCGCCGACAAGGAGCTGGAGCACCTCTCAGGCGGAGAATTGCAGCGGGTGGCCATTGTGCTGGCCCTCTCGCAAACGGCCGACTTGTATTTGCTGGATGAGCCTTCGGCCTTTTTGGATGTGGAGCAGCGCCTGCATCTGGCCGGGCTTTTGCAGCGCCTGATTCAGAATTCGGGCAGAATGGCCATGGTGGTGGACCACGACCTTGTGTTCTTGGACGCCATCTCCTCGCGCGTCATGGTGTTCGAGGGCGAGGGCGGGCGGAAGGGCCATGCGGGGGCCCCGGCCGACAAGCGCGCGGGCCTCAACGCCTTCCTCAAGCAGATGGACATCACGCTGCGCCGCGACCCCGATACGGGCCGGCCGCGCATCAACAAGCCCGACTCGGCGCTTGACCGCGAGCAGAAAGAGGCGGGCGAGTACTATTACTACGACCCGAACGCGTGATTAACCCCGGCCCCGGACAGAAGCGGATTTAAATGCTCCAGTCGCCCCAATAGAGATATGCTGGCGTTCCTGCTGAGAAACGGGCCGTCCCCCAACTCGACGCCAGGCTCCGGCATCCAGACCGCCCCTCCGGCGGATGAAATCCGCGTCGCGCATCAGGGCAGCGAGGTCAATATCAAATTGGAGAGCGGAGAACAGCAGGCCTTCCACCTAAGCCCCTTCTATTTCAACGTCAAAATCGAGCGGGAGGCCAAACAGGCAAATTCCGGCCCCTATCCGACCGTCAAGCCCTCCAATTCGGTCTTTTTCGGCGCGGAGTCGCCCCCGTCCGTCAGCCAGTCCCTCTACTCGCTCACCACCTCAGGCGGCATGGGAAACGTGTCCGCCTTCCACCTCAGCGACAATCTGGACGAGTTCGTGCAGTCGCTCAACGCCGACATCGCCAAGCTGCTGCATGCCGGCGACTATGCCGGGGCGCTGGAGCTGGTCAAACAGGCCCGGTACGCCATGGCCAGCGCGCAAAACAGCGTGTCCGACAGCCTGCTGAAGATGGGGCTGGGGGATGTGAAAGAAGAGGTCGGCGTGCGCTTTGAGAAGGCGCAAAAGCCCCTGAACGCATGGGACTCCTTCTGCTCGCTCATGGCCTCGCTCTACCAGACCGGCGGGCCGGGGCCGCTCAGCCCGCTGCAGACCTTTGAGGCGCTGGACCGGACCGACCTCGTTTACCTGATGGGGGAGGGCGCATACGGCCAAATCCGGAATTTTCTGATCCTGTACGAACAGGCCCGCGAGCCGGTGGCCCTGCATTATTCCCAATACGCCAGCCACTCGCTCAAAGACGGATTTGCAGCGGCCGAAAAAGGGCTGGGGGAGCTGGCGGCCGACATCCAAAAATTCAGGCAGTTGTGCGCCTCTGGCGCGGAGTCGTCCGAATTCGAGAAGTTGGCCGAGCGCTGGCACCTGCCCTACTCCAGCCGCCTCGGCCTGCTATCCAATCTCATCGGCCTCTACAATCAGGCGGCCGTCAGCTACCAGAACGTGGCCGTGCTGGACATGGTGCAGAACAACCGCCTCGACGCCGTGCTGGACGCCGACCCGCAATACCGGGCCATGGGCGGGGAGGAGCAGGCGGCTTTGAGGCAGGGCTATGTGGATTTGGCGGGCCGCTATTCCGAGGCCGTCGAAACCCGGCGCGTGGGCATGGCGGCGCTCTATTCGCTTGGCTGCCAGCCGGCCCGCTGGGCCTCCTTCGTGCCGACCGTGCCCGACACCAAGCCGGACGAATTGCTGACTGCGTCGGATTTGGGTTATTTCGCCCTCTGCCAGACGCTGGGCCTGCTGCTGCCGGGCGTCGGGGACGAGCGAAAACAGCAGGGCCCGCTTTTCTACGACGCGCTCAAGGTGCGCCAGCTGGGCATGGCCATGGATTTCGACGAGACCATGGGGCAGAAGCGGGACGTGACTTCGCGCACCCGCGACTTGGCCAAGGCGGCGGGCGAGACCATGGTGAGGGGCGAGATGTCCTACGTCGACATCCCGCACCTGATGAAGAATTTCGAGAAGGAGCTGGCCGGGCAGTACGCGTCGGTGGGCCGCGAGGTGGCGACCGGCGCGATGATAGACAAGCTCTTGCGCCCCCAGAGCAACAACGACTTGGAGGAAAGCGTCGAGGCGCTGGGGCAGATGTACGGCAAGCAGGCGCTGATGATGGCGGCCGGAGGGTTGGCGCTCTTCAAGGGCTCGCGCCCGGTTTCCCAATTTTTGATGAACGCGCTGGTGGCGTGGGACATTTATGACAAGGATTACGTGGGCGCCGGCACCGTGCTGATGGCGATGTATGGCAGCCGCAGGATTCCGCTCCTTGGGCGCACCCTGCCGTTTGGGGCCGAGATGCAGGCGCTGGCCACCGGCAAAATGACCATCGACGGCTTCAAGATGGCGGCCCAGAGCTTGGGCGAGCTGAAATACGGCGCCAGCGGCCCCGCCCTCTTCGACGCGACGGCCGGCGTGATGATGGGGCTGGTCATTCCGATTTACCATGGGCAGGTGCAGATGAAGAACATTGAGAATTTCTACAGCCAAGTGGCGCAGTTCGTGCGCGAAACCGGCGTGGAGGGCGTGGCGCGGGCCGGGTTCGTGCCGTTCGCGATGCATGTGAGCGGAATGGCGGAGCCGGGCATCAGGCTGCCCGTCCAAACCTACACCGAGTTCGGCAAGTTCGGGGGCAAAACCAATTTCATCCGAATCGAGAGTGCGGACGAGACTTACGACATTCAGCTCAAGCAGGACAGGGGCGGCTTCAGCTATGTCTATGACGGCTCGCCCGACCTGATGCTGGTCCGCAACAGCCAGCGCGTGCAGATGCAGAAAGGGTTCGAATACGAATTGCAGGAAGGCGATAGGTTCTTCTTCCGCCAGCCATCCGGAAAACCGGACGTGCTGCTGCAAATCGGCAACAACCGCTACGACGCGTATGAGAGGCCGCTGAAGACCGCTACGCCGACTGGAAACAAGGCCAACAACGCCTACAAGGCCGGTGAGCAGACGGCCGGGAACACGGCAAACACCGGGGAGAAAACCGGCAAGCAAACGCAGGGCGCCAAAACCCAAGAGCCGAAAAGGGCGCAAACATCCAAGCTCGAGAGCCAAAAGCTGGCGTACGGCGTCACGCTGGAGCCGGGCTCGGACGGCCAGTATTACCTGCTCAACCGCTCGGACGGCACGGCTTACATCAAGCGCAACGGGATTTTGGAGAGCGTGCAGACTTGGCCGTTCAACAAGGCCGGCGTGCCAATGCAGGAGGGAGACGCCGTATATGTGGCCGTGGAAACGGGATACAATACGGGGCATTATCAGGAGTTTGTGATAAAGGGCGGAAAGGCCGTCGAGGGCCAGCGGCTCTCGGTGGAACAGCTCAAGTTCAGGGAAGACCAGACGCAGGAAAAGAATGGCGGGAAATTCGAGGACTGGACCGGCACGCAAGGAAAGCAGGCCGGAGGAAGCGAGTTCAGTTGGGACAACTTCTGGGAAACGTTCAAGAACGCCCAAAAGGATTTCACCGACCAGTACAACCGCCAGCAGAAGGAGAAGGCCGAACAGGAGGCCCAGCGCAGAAAAGCCCAGTGGGACGCGTGGGAGCAGGCGCAGCGCAACGCCAACCGGAATCGGGGAGCGGGAGGCCAGAAGCAGCAAACCGGGAAGAGCGAGGAGCGGTTAAAGACGAAGCCCCCGGCGCCCCCTACGGCGGCCGACTACAAGACGCTGGGCGTTTCGCGAAACGCCACCTACGATGAGGTCCGAAGCGCGTACCGCAAGCTGGCCAAGAAATACCACCCGGATTACAACAAGTCACCCGGTGCAGAAAACAAATTCAAGGAGCTTAGCGACGCGTACGCGCGAATCGAGAACAAGCTCAAGCCGGCGCCCAAATGAGGATTCGCGGCCCGGATTTCGGCCGTGCGGAGAATGGGGGCCCGGATGCGCGGCCAAAAGCGCGCTTCCGCTATTTTTTCATGTTTTTTTCACCTCGAAGCGGGATATGCCTATTTTAATCTATTCCCCGTTGGAGAGCTCCGACAGGTGGATTAAATGGAAAGTCTTGTGAAATCCGTCCTGGGTGAGCAAGGGCCAGCTCAAAGCGAAAGCACAGATTTTGGCTCGGACCAGATTAGGATTTGCGTGGTAGGTGTCGGAGGCGGTGGTAACAACACCATCAACCGGCTCATTCGCTCGGGCGTGAAGGGATGCGACCTGCTCGCGGTTAACACCGACAGGCAGCACCTGAACATGATCCACGAGAAGGCCAAGAAGGTGCTCATCGGAAAGAGCATCACCAAAGGACTTGGCGCTGGTGGCTACCCCGAGACGGGTGCGAAGTCGGCTGAGGTCGACCGCGGCCTCTTGGAGAAAGAGCTCGAAGGCGCTCACCTCGTGTTTGTGTGCGCCGGCATGGGCGGTGGTACCGGTACCGGTGCCGCTCCGGTGATTGCTGAAATCGCCAAGGAGCAGGGCGCCATCACGGTCGCCATGGTCACGTATCCCTTCAACCTCGAGCGCGCGCGGCGCGCCAAGGCGGACGAGGGCATTGCGCGCCTGCGCAAGACCGTGGATTCCGTCATCGTGCTCGACAACAACCGTCTCGTCAAGCTCGTGCCGAACCTGCCGATGAACGAAGCATTCGCAGTGGCTGATGAAATCCTCGCAAAGGCCGTGGGCGGCCTGGTGTGGACCATTACCCAGCCCTCTCTCATCAACATTGACTTCGCCGATGTGCGGGCCATTGTGACGGGAGGAGGCGTGGGCTTCATCGCCGTGGGCGAGGGCAAGGGCACCGACAAGGTGCGCTCTGCCGCTGAAGGCGTGCTCAAGAACCGCCTGCTCGACGTGGAATTCGATGGTGCCAACGGCGCCCTCATCCACATCTCGGGCGGCGCGGACCTGACGCTGGGAGATGCCATCAAGGCCGGTGAAATCATCACCGAGAAGATGGATGCCCAGGCCAACGTCAAGTGGGGCGCGCGTCTCATCCCCGGCTACGACGGCAAGCTGGAAATCGTCGCGATTGTCACCGGCGTGAAGGGAGCCAACGTGTTTGGCGCCTCCGCGGAAGAGCCGGTGCGCGCAACCGCGTCGAGCTACAGCGACATCGAAATCATTGGATGAGCTGCTCATCCAATTTTTTCTTTTTTTATTTTCATTTTTAATTTTCGCGCTTTTCGTTAATCCAATTTTTGCGCACATCGTCGAGGGAAAATGCGCGTTTTTCATCCCTTACCACACTCGAATTTATTTTTTCGGTTTTTCCACGACGGATAATCTATCTGCTTTTTAAACATTTTATCTATCTACAATCCATCACGCAGGTGATTCGCGCACTCCCGATGATTGCGACCAGATTGGGGCGGCGCGAAAATGGGCATGACGACAAAAAGACGGGGGTTGGGCAGTATGTTGGAAGGTTTTGTGGCCTCGGCCAAGGAGAATAACAGCGCGCCGGTTCAGCACAGCGACCCGGTCGGCATCGACGGACTGATGTCGAACGACAAAATCCGCATCGCCGTGGTGGGCGTAGGCGGAGGCGGCTGCAACACCGTGGACCGCATGATGAAGAGCGGCATCCAGTCGGCCCAGACCATGGCCGTCAACACCGATTCCCTGCACTTGCGCTCGATTCAGTCTCACAAGAAAGTGCTGATTGGAGGAAACGTCACCAAAGGATTGGGCGCCGGCGGCTTCCCCGAAGTGGCCGAGAAGTGCGCGCAGGCCTCCAAGCAGCAAATCCGCGACGCGCTGGGCGAGACCGAGCTGGTCTTCCTCTGCGCCGGCATGGGCGGCGGCACCGGCACCGGCGCGGCCCCCGTCGTGGCCGAGGTGGCCAAGGAAATGGGCGCCGTCGTGGTTTCCATCGTCACGATTCCGTTTGCGCTGGAGCGCGCGCGCATGAAGAAGGCCGTGTGGGGTTTGCAGAGGCTCGCCCCGCACTCCGACACCATGGCCGTGATTGACAACAACCGCCTGGTGAGCTATGTCCCCAACCTCCCCATTTCCGACGCCTTCAACCTTGCCGACGCGATTACGGGAAAGGCCGTGCGCGGCATTGCGGACACCATCATGATGCCCAGCCTGATGAACATCGACTACGCCGACGTGCGCTCGGTGATGCAGGACGGCGGCGTGGCGCTGATTTCGATGGGCGAGGCCCACGGCAACGACCGCGTGCAGAACGTGATTAAGAACACCCTCGACCACCCCCTGCTCGACGTCTCCTACGAGGGAGCCAAGGGCGCGCTCCTGCACATTGCGGGCGGCTCCAGCCTCTCTTTGGGCGACTCGATTGCGGTGGCGGAGGGCATCAGCAAGGACTTCGCCTCAGACGCCAACGTCAAGATGGGCGCCCGCCTCGACCCCGGCATGGGCGATTTGGTGACCGTGACGGCCATCGTGACCGGCCTCAAGTCGGGCCAGCTGGAGGGCATCATCGGCCAGATGGGCGGCGCACAGAGCCACCCCGAGCCGGCCAAGCCCAGCTTCTCGATGGAAAGCGTGGTTGAACTCTAAGGAGTTTGACCTCCTCTTCTTTTCATTTTCAATTTGTTTTTCTTTTCAGAATTCTTCTATTCCTTCAAAAGACGTTTTCTTTTCTTTTTCCGAGGTTTTTCTTTTCTTTCCGCAGAAAGAAAAGAAAAAGCTCTTGGACGCAGGGGGAATCGAACCCCCAGTCTCTGCCTTGCGAAGGCAGCGTCTTACCGTTCGACTATGCGCCCATGAAAGAAGTGACTGAATTAACCGATAAGGATTTATAAAAACGCGCCTAAGAACTGACGATGAAAGTCGTTTCCCTCTTTTCCGGCGGTAAGGATTCGGTCTATGCCACCCACCTCTGCCTCGCGTGGGGCTGGGAGGCGGAGTGGCTCACCCTGCACCCCCTGCCCGACTCGATGATGTTCCACCACCCCAACACCAGCTGGTGCAAAATGCAGGCCGAGGCGGCCGGCATCGCATGGAACGAAGTGAGGGTGAAAAGCCACGAAACGGAATTGGAGGAGTTGGAGGCCGCCATCCGCCGCCTGCGGGTGGACGGCATTGTTTCGGGCGCGGTCGCATCCGAATTCCAGAAGCAGAGAATCGAAGTGATTGGCGAACATCTGGGCATTCCGACCTACGCGCCCCTGTGGCACAAGGGGCCGGAGGTGCTGCGCGAAATGCTGGAGAATATGGAGGCTTATTTCGTGTCGGTGTCGGCCGAAGGCTTGGATGAGAAATGGCTGGGCAAACGGTTCGGGCCGGCGGATGTGGACACTCTTTTGGCCATGAAGCCGCCCGTCCATCCGTTTCTCGAGGGAGGCGAGGGCGAGACCTTTGTGTGCGACGCCCCCTTCTTCAAGAAACGCATTGATGTGCAGGAGTGGGAAAAGAGCTGGGATGGCGTGTGCGGGCGGGCCGAAATAATGAAAGCCAGGCTGGTTGGGAAATAAGGGCTCGAAATAACAAAAGCCGGGGCTGGCCTCGAAATAAGAAAAACAGGACTTGCGGTCTTTTCCCCATCAGCCGGACTTGGGCTCGGCCCCCAGCTGCTCCAGCGTCTGAATCATGGAGTTGAATTCAGCAGGGAAGACGTTGGAGAACTTGAACGAGCCGGAAATGCGGGTGTTCACCGGAATGGCCTGATGGATGGTCACCAGCGTCCCCTTGTCGGTCTGCGTCATGTCCACCGGAATCTGGGCGCGGATGTGCAGAGTGTCATTGATGCGAAGCGTGGTGACCTGCCCGCTCTGCGAGATGGCGGTCACGGTGGAGGTGATGGGGATGTCGGCCGACACGGGGAGGCTGAAATTGGCCGGCAGGATGTCGGTAAGCGGGAAGCTCTTGTCCACCTGCACGTTGGTGGTGAGGGTGGGCGAGGAGGTGATGAACTCCTTCTGCTGCATCGAGCGCAGGTTGGCCGCAATCGAGCGCAGGGCGGCGCGGTCTTCAATCGAGATGGCCTGCTGCACCGGCTTGGTGAGCTCCAAATAGAGAGCCGAGGCGCCCAAAAGCAGCGCGATAACGGACAGGATGAGCGGCAGCGAGGAGGCGCCGCCCGAAGAGCCTGAATCGGCCACAAAGGAGTCGATGGAAGAGCTGGAAGCGGCACTGCCCGCATCGGGGGCCGGCGCGCGCAGGCCGGCGGGAAGGCGATTGTAGGAATCGGCTGCCATGGGAATAGGATAGGGGTAAATGATTAAAAAACAGCGCAGCCATGAGAAGAGGAGAATCAGGTGATTATGCTATGCCCAAAGTGACGTTCAAAAATGACAATCTTACAGTCGAGTGCCCGGCTGGAACCAAGCTGGTGGATTTGGCCGAGCAGAAAGGCGCGGCAGTCAACTTTTCCTGCAAGGAGGGCGTGTGCCTCACCTGCCTGGTCAATGTGGTGTCCGGCTCCGAGAACCTCAACGCCCGCACCGAGAACGAGGCCAGCACGCTCGAGGCCTTCGGCGCGCAGCCCAACCAGCGCCTCGCCTGCCAGATTGTGGTGAACGGCGACTGCGTGATTGAGACGGTCGGCTGAGATTTTTTTCAGGTTTTTTCGCAGTTTTTCAGCCATTCGCTGTTTCTTCCCAGTTTTTCGTTTAGCGCATCCTCGGCCGCCAGCCAGCGGAAAGCCGAGAAAGAAGAGGGGATTTTGGGCTGCATGCGCTTGACGCTGCAGCGGAAAGCCAGCGCTGGAATGGAATGCTTTCTTTTTCTCGAGCCCGCATTGTGGGTGCCGCGCAGGGCAATGAGGTGGATTTGGGCATCCAACGAAAGAGAAGAGCGAAGATAAGCCGACAGGCTCGACACCGGGTCCTCGCCCTCGTTGATGAGAATGGAGGGCAGCTCGAGTTGCTTCCGCCCTCGCTCATCTGTTCGCTCAAGGAAAAAATAGCGCCCGCTGTCCTCGAAGAGCGCGCAGACGAGGGCCGAGAGTTTGGGGGGCGTTTTGATGGTTCGACCAGCCATAAGACACACCGCCCGATTTGCATGCGAGCGCCAGGCCTGCCCTTCTTGGCGGCCTTTCTAAGTGCCCTCTTTCCACTCTTCGGCGTAGGCCACCTGCTCTTTGGTGGGCTTGTCCAGCACCACGCCGCGCGTGGCCAGAATGCGGGCCGCCGTGGCGTCATCCACTTCCTTGGGCACGTCCATCACGCCGGGGACCAGCTTCTTGTTCTTGCTTTTGGCCACCAGCTCGCAGCATAATGCCTGGATGGCGAAAGAGCCGTCCATGATTTCCATGGGGTGGCCCTGACCGGAAGGCCGGGCCAGATTCACCAAACGGCCTTCGGAGAGAAGATAGAGCGTCTTGGGCTTGCCGTCCTTGCCCTTCATGCGATAGGCCGTGATGTTGTCCTTGACTTCCTCCACTTTTGTGCTCATGGCCCGCAGGGCCGGCTCGTCGATTTCGACGTTGAAGTGGCCGGCATTGCACAAAATCGCGCCGTCCTTCATCAGCTCGAAATGCTCCTTGCGAATGACGCCCTTGTTGCCGGTGACGGTGAGGAAGATGTCGCCAACGGCAGCGGCTTCCTTGTGGTTCATCACGCGGTAGCCCTCATAGAGGGCACAGAGCGCACGGTTCTGGCCCGACTCATGCGGGCCCAGCGTGCCCTCCACTTCCACCACGCCAACTTGGGCGCCGAGGCCCTTGAAGCGCGAAGCGGCTCCGCGGCCGCACCAGCCGTAGCCATACACCACCGCCACCTTGCCGGCGAGAATGGTGTTGGTGGCCTTCATGATGGCCTCAATGGCCGACTGGGCGGTGCCGAACTGGTTGTCGAGCAGGTACTTGGAGTGGGCGTTGTTCACCGCATAGACGGGCAGTTTCAGCGCGCCGTCCTTTTGCATGGCCTTGAGGCGCACGATGCCGGTGGTGGTCTCCTCGCAGGCGCCGATGATTTCCTTCAACTGTTCGGGGCGCTGCTCGTGCAGGCGCATCACCAAGTCGCAGCCGTCGTCAATGACGATGTTGGGGTGGCCGTCGAGCACCGCATCAATGCACTCGTAATATTCGTCCGTGGTCTGGCCGGCCCACGCGAACACTTCCAATTTGCCGGGCGACTCTTCCGCAAGAGCGGCCACGGTGGCATCATCGGTGGTGTTGGGGTTGCAGGAGGCGCCATAGACGATAGCGCCGCCGTCGCGCAGCGTTCGGAGGAGAATGCCGGTTTTTTTCTCCAAGTGAAGGGCAATGCCGATTTTCAGGCCCTTGAAGGGCTGGGTTTTCTTGAACTCCTTGCGGATGTCCATCAGCACCGGCATGTGGGACTCGGCCCATGCCAGTTCCTGCCGGCCGCGGGCCGCCAGCTCGGGGTGTTTGATTTTGCTCATAAGAATCAACGGTCCGATACAGGGAAGCGCGGGTATAAAATTAGCATGGTGGCTATGAAAAATCATGTCAGATTCCGCCTTATATGAGCTCTTTGCGCTCGGCACGCCCGTGATGGACGGCTTCGCGGCCGTGGATGCGGATTTTCCCGCCCGGCACAAGCTGAGCTTGGGCTCCAGCAATTTCATGAACAAGGACCAGCTGGCCGTGCTGGAAAAGGCGCTGGGGCCCAACGTGCGCTCGTGGGAGCCGGGCGACAATGCCCGCAATGTGTGCGAATCCTATGCGAGATTGCAGCAGCTTAACCGTCTGCCGCCCGCAACCGCCTATGCCGGAACCTTGGGCTCCGACGAATGGGGCAAGCGGTTTTTGCATGCGCTTCAGGCGCACCGCATCCAGCCCAGAGTGCAGTACATGAACGGCGATTCGGGGCGCATCCTCGCGCTCGTCACGCCGGAGGGCCAGCGCACCTTTGCCGTGGCCTTGGGCGTGAGCGAGCAGTATGCGATGCCGGCCGAGCTGCCCGGCTGCAAAACCTTTTTCCTCACCTCGATTACGCTCCTCACGCCCGCGCCGATTTCGCGCGTGTCGCGCGCCATGATAGAGCCCATGAGAAAGAAGGGGGCGCGCATCGCCATCGCGCTGGAATCCCCCGCCATGCTGGCGGGCCGTAGGGAGGACGCGCTCATGCTGGCCAAATTGGCGGACGTGCTGTTTCTCAACGAGGAGGAAATGCAGGCGGTCGGGCTGGACGAGCCCGGGCTGGCCAAACTGGCACCCTTGGTTTATCTCAAGCGCGGCGCGCGGGGCTCCACGATTTTCAAGAACGGCTCCAAGCTGGCGGACGTGCCGGCGAAGCCGGCCTCCAAGGTGGTGGACACCACCGGGGCGGGAGACAATTACGCGGCCGGCGTGCTGTGGGCCCTGAATCACGGCAGGGACGAAAAAGAGGCGGCCGCCGTGGGCTCGCAGCTGGGAAGGGCGGCGGTGGAAAAATTCGGGGCGAGTTTGCCGCTGGAGTTCAGGCTGGAAAAATAGACGCCGAGGATGGGATTTGAACCCATAATCCCGTGAGGGATCAGTTTTCAAGACTGACGCACTACCAGGTTATGCGACCTCGGCGAAAAGCTATGAAAAAAGAGATTTAATAATCGCCCGTTTCGGGCCTTTTCTAATATACCCGAATCAGCGAGCAGTCCGGCCTCAGTTCGACGAAGTGGGTGGAATTGCGCCGGTAGGCCGAGCACTGGTTTTCGGGCAGGTCGTCCACCGCCTGGCGCGGCTCATGCGCCACGTCGCACACCCATTGGGGCGCGGCGAGGATGGGGTTGAGCAGGCAGGGGCCCGGCTCGAGCGAAGTTCCGGAGTCGCGGGCCTGCCGGCAGGCTTGGATGCACGACACCACCGGGTCGGTTTCGCCGGCCGGGGGCGGGCTTGTGGCCGTGCAGCCGGAGAGGGCAAACAGGAGAACGAGCGCGGATGAGAGGGCCAGCAGGCGCAGCATGGGCAGATGAAAACAAGAGAGCCAATTAAATCTTTTTGATTGGGCGGGCATCGAGCTGGACGGCCAGCACTTCGGAGGCCGAGGCTTCGGGCACCACCACCGGCTCGTCGGCCAGTTCCACCCAGGCGTTCACGACGGGGGCGGGCGGGCGGAGCGGCAGGGCCACGGGCGCAAAAGCCTGAAGATGCGAGGAAGCGGAAATCACGGCCGACTCGGACGGGGGCGCGAAGGCCGGCTTGTCCGCAAGGGGCGTGGAGATGTCGGCCGGGAGGGCGGCCGGCAGGACGGACGCTTCCGGCGTCGGGAATGGAACCGGCTCGGGCGCCAAGCGGTCAGAGGAGGGGGCCTCGGCGCGGCCGGAAATCTCGATGGATTTGGGATAGAAGTTCAGCAGGTGCATACGGGCCGGATATGCGATTTTCAAGGATATAAGGGTTGGGCGGTTTTCTTGCGCAAAATGGATAAATGGAAAAGAAAATAGGCAAAAAACGTCAATATGGAGGATAAAAATAGTAAAAATAAATTCGCCTTGGCTGGGATTCGAACCCAGGTTACCGCCGTGACAGGGCAGAGTGCTGGACCACTACACTACCAAGGCAACGATAGCGTGCAAGATATGTGAGATTGAATTTTTAAATCCGTCAGGGGAGCCGTCTTGGGTTTCAGCGGCGGCGGGCGGGTTTTCGAAGCGGTTTTTTTCGGCCCCTTGGGAGGGCGGCGCGCGTTTTCGCGGGCCGGGGCCGGGAGCGGGATTTTACGGCGGAGGCCGGAATTTCCCCGCCTGATTTGGCCTTTTCCTCCAAGGCGGTGCCCAGCAAATCCAGGCTGGTGGAAACCAGGCCCGTCTTGCTCGCGCCCCCGCCGCGCGGATGGAAATCGATTTCGACCTCCTCGATGCGCGCGCCGCCCGCCTGCGCCTGGCGGATGAGCTGCACGTCCATGCCCCAGTCGTTCGCCGTGAGGTGGAGCTTGGGCAGCAGCGAGGCGCGCAGGGCCTTCATGCCGCTCTGCGGGTCGGACACCGGCAGGCCGAGCATGCCGCGGCCCAAATGCACGAAGGCGCGCGAGGCGAGGCGGCGCACGGAATGGTCGGCCCACGCCACGCGCCGGCGCGAGACGGCCAAATCCGCGCCGCGCTCGACGCGGCGCATGAGCTTGGGCAAATCGGACGGGGCGTATTGCAAATCGCCGTCCAAAAAGGCGATGAATCGCCCGAGCGCGCGGGCGAAGGCGCGGCGCAGCGCCAGCCCCTTGCCGGACGGAACGTCGAGCAGGAAGAGGCGCGGATGAATGCGGACGGCCTCGATGAAGACGTCGCGGGTGTGGTCGGTGCTGCCGCCGTCCACGACCAGCACCTCGCAGCGCTGGATTTCGGGAAGAAGATAGAGGCGCTCAAGCAGGCGGCCCAGGGTGGAGCCTTCGTTGAGCACCGGCACCACGATGGTCCATGCAACGTCGGCCATGATGAGAAACCTTTTTTGGAAAATTAAATCCCGCGAGTGTGATTTGAACACACAACATCCTGATATCTGCCAGAACCATCTCTGCCAGACTTGGATTGCAACACAATCGTTGCGGCGCACATCTACAGCCAGGCGCTCTACCAAGTTGAGCTATCGCGGGAATGAATAGATAAAGGCGAGAAGGCTATTTATATATTGCGCCTGGGGCGGCGAAGAGAAAAACTACAGCGGCAGCATCGGCCCCGGCTCGCGGCCGCCCTGCGCGCGCTGCAGCAGGGCCTGGCGGCCCGCGCGGGACAGGCGGTAGAACACGAATTTCTTGCCCGGCTGGGCGAGGCGCTCCACGAGGCCCAGCACGCACAGCTCGTCCAGCTGCTCCACCACCGTGGATTTGCTCTTGTTGAGGCGGTAGGCGATGTCGGTGGGGATGCGCTCGGTGTATTCCAGCTGCTCCATCAGGGCGAGGCGGCTGTCGGAGAGGTAGATGGGCGGGGCCATTTCAGACTGCGGCATCTGCCCCAGGAGCGTGGGCGGGCGGTAGTAGAACACCATGACGCCCATGAAGAAGGCGCCCAGCGCAGCCACGATGGTCGGGGCCACCCACCAAGGCCAGGCGCTGGAGGGAGTGGCCGAAGAGTTTCGCGCGGAAGAGGAGGAAAGGACGGGCGCGCTGGAAACCGGCTTGGAGGCCGGGGCCGGGGATTTGGAGGCCGGGAGGGCGGAGCCCGCCGCGGGGGAGCCGGAAGTCCCGGAGGAGGCGCCGGAAGAAGCGCTGCGCTCGCTGCCCGAAGGCGGGGCCGGGGGAGCGGACGGCGCGGAATCCGAAGCGGGCGCGCCGGAACCGCCGGGGGAATTGTCATGAGAAGGAGCCGGATTGTAAGTGCCCGAAGCGCCGTTGGGCTGGGAAGGGGCCGAACCACCGGCGGGGGGCGAAGACGGGGCGGGCGGGCTGGAAGGCGGAGATTCGACGGAGGGGAAAGTCGGGGGTGTGGAGGGCGCGGAAGTGGGGGTGGCGGAGGCGGGCGCGCTCGAGGGCGCGGGCGGGGAGGCAGAAGAGTCGCTGGATGGAATCGATGCCGGGGCAGGCGCGGAAGAACCGCTCGTTGGAGCGGAAGGAGGGGAAATGGAGGGAACCATGACCGCGGGGGCCGGAGGCGGGGCGGGCGCGGAAGCGGGAGCCACGCTGGGGGGGAGGCCGAGGGCGGAAGAGGACGGATTGCTGCCGCCAGACGAAATAATCATGGCCGAGGCGGGAAGCGGAGAGGGAGCCGGAACCAGCGGTGCAGTGAGGTCAACGTCCGAATATTCTTGCGAACAATTCCGGCCGCGGCCCCACACCTGCGCCCAGGCGGCAGAGAGGGTGAAGCCCTCGGCCGAGCCGCGCACGCGCAGTTCGGCGCTCTGTCCATCAGAGGCACGCGTCACGGTGACGCTGGAATTGGGGCAGACTTGGTAGAGGCCCAAGGAGACATTGTTCTCGTCAAGCACCCCATAGACGCCCTTGAAGAAGCCGCCCGGGTTGGGGCCGGGACAGTCGTAGGCGCTCAGCCACTGGGAGTAGCGGGCGGTCCAACCGCCCACTTTGAAGGGCTCGCCGTAGTTCACCAGCATCCAGCCCGGCTGGGTGCAGTAGCCGTCCGCTCCGATGGCCGGAATCGGGCCCGGAGAGGAGCCGATGCCGGGCGTGCCGGCCGCGTAGACGGGAGAAACCGAAGTGATGCCGGCCAGATTGGAAACCATCGGGCTGTCGCTGACCGAATAGGGGTCGGCATGAAGGCCGGCCATCAGCCCCAGCAGGAGGAAGGCTAGCCACAGGCGCGAATTCATGTAAAAAATTGGAAAAACATAGCTTAAAGATGGTTCGGTTTTGGTTAGGCCGCGAAAATCGGCCTACTTCTGGCCGCCGATGAAATCCTCAACCATCTGCCGCGCCACCGGGTCCGGATGCTGCACGGGCGGGTGCTTCATGAAATAGGCCGAAGGCCCCTCCACAATGCCGCCATGGCCGCGGTCCAGCGCAATCTGCGCGCAGCGAATGGCGTCCACCGACACGCCGCCCGAATTGGCCTTGTCGTCCACTTCGAGGCGGATTTCCATGTTGAAGGGCCGGTTGGACCACATGCGGCCCTCGATGCGCATGAATCCCAGCTTCTTGTTGGACAAAAACGGGATGAAATCGGAGGGTCCGATATATATTTTGTCCTCCGCGAGGGGCTTGCGCAGGTTGCTCTGCACGCTGGAGGTCTTGGAAATCTTCTTGGAGGCGAGGCGGCCCTGCTCCTTCATGTTCAAGAAATCGGTGTTGCCGCCGACATTAATCTGGTAGGTTGTGTCGATGGCCGCGCCGCGGTCTTCGGTCAGTTTGGCCAGCGTGCGGTGCACGATGGTGGAGCCCACCTGCGCCTTGATGTCGTCGCCCACGATGGGCAGGCCGGCCTGCTTGAAGCGCTCGGCCCACAGGGGGTTGGAGGCGATGAAGACGGGCAGGCAGTTGACCATGGCGCACTGGGTGTCCAGCGCCATCTTGGCCCAGTATTCGCACGCTTTTTGGCTGCCCACCGGCAGGTAGCACAGGAGAATACGCGTGTCGGTCTCCTCGATGTGCTTCTTGATGTCGGCCGTGAGCTGGTCCAGCGGCTTGTTCTTCACCGGATGCACGCGGTCGAGCACGAAGACGCCCAGGCCGTCCAGCACCGGGGATTCCTGCACCACCACGTCGGTCTTGGGCATGTCCTTGGGGGGCACCCAGTCCACCTCGTTGGGCTTGGCGTAGGTGGCCTCGTTGAGGTTGCGGCCCACCTTGTTGTCGGCCACGTCGAAGGCCGAAACAAATTCGATGTCGGAGAGCTTGTAGCCGCCCAACGTCGGGTGCATCAGCCCGGCAGCCTCGTCGATTTTGTGGTGCTTGTAGTATTCCAGGCCCTGATAGAGGCCGGCAAAGCAGTTTCCGGCGCCAATCACGCCCACTCTGATTTTAGATTTGGCCATATGAACACCCCGATGAATGTTTATATGGAAGTAAAATAGTTATATGGAATTAAAATAGTATTCCCAAAAGCCGGAGTGCGCCCGCACGGGACGGGCGCGAAGAGGGCCGCGGCGGCGGGAGGGGGAATCGGGCCACGGCCAGAACGGATGGGCCCGCCGTAGGCCGCATCGAGGGCGTCTGCCGGAAGCCGCAGCGGGAATTCGATGGAGAAAATGGTCGGATTCTGCCGGGAGAGGATGCGGATGGACGCGCCGGGCGTGCGGCCGACGATTTCCACGGTGTCCGCCAGCCCCTGTCCCGTGGAATCGATGCGGTTGTCGTTTTCCACGCCCCGCACGAAGGCCCGGGAAGCCTCCAATTCGCTCATGCCGACGCCGTCGTCCTGCACCATAAGCCGCGCGCGGCCGCCCTGCGAAACGACGGACACCACGACCTCCTTGCGCGCATACTTGAAGGCATTGGAAAGAAGGTTGCCCAGAGCGATTTCGAACAGCATCGGGTCCGCCAAGACAGGGCAGACCGGAAGGGGGGAGGGCACGTCGAGGCGGATGCGGACGCGGGAGCGGGAGGGGACGTAACGCTCGACCACCCGCTGGGCCATCTCCACCAAGTCGGCTGGAAAGAGCCGCGGCACATAGCCGTTGCCGGAAAGCTGGCGGAAGAACTGCAGACGCGCATACTGGGCGGAAACGCTCTTCTCCGTCGTGCTTATGAATTGCAAATCAGCCGCAAGGCAGTCGGGATGGGAGGCCATTGGAAAACCGTTCGAGAGCAGGTAGTTGTGCAAAAGCGCGTAATCGGAGGAGCGGGGGGCCGAAACAGGCTCCGAGGCAATGGACTGCAAGCGCAATTGAAGGCTCTGGGTCTGGACAAGGAATTTGTGGATGGCGGCTTCCATGTCCCGGACAAGCGCGTCGGAGGGTAGAACGGAATATTGGCGGTATTTTTCGGCCAGAATAAGGTATTGTCTCTGAATAGCCTTGACCTCGTCGAATGGAAGGGCGCAGATGTTGTTGCTGAACATGCAGATGGCCCCTTTGAGGGAGTGCAGCGTGACGCCCTGAATCTTGGAGGTCGAGTAGGGCAGGACCAGGCCGGACACGCCAGACGCCGATTCCACCACAGGCAGGCTGCGCGGGGGGACACGTGCAGATGTCGGATTAAGGACACGCAGGTATAATTTCATGAATAATCCACGTTTTTCTTTTTTATATGACAAATATACGTATTTTGACATATAAAAGAATATCCCTGCGCCAAAAGCGGCACATCAAGACAGGGTTTTGCCCATATACGGCCCGTCGCGCGAATAGCCCAGCTTTTCGTAGTAGGGCCGCACGCCCACGCCGGAGATAATGACCATGTTGTCGCGGCCGGCATCTTGCGCGATTTCCTCGGCGCGGGCGAGCAGGGATTTGCCCAATCCGGCGTGCTGCACTTTGATGCCGCCTTTCGCTTCCTTTCCGATTTCCACTTCCTGCCCATAGACGTGCAGCTCGCGGATAAGGGCGGTTGAGGGGGTGATTTCTTTTCGGTGGCTTTCGGGGGGCAGGCGAAGCCGCACAAACCCGGCGAGAAGGTCTTGCTCCACGTCCTCGAACGAGAGAAAATATTCAAGCCCGCCAGACGCTTCGTATTTCCGCTCCACCAGCTCAAGCGAGAGGGGTTTTGCTTTTTTCTTTTTTTCTGCGGCCTCGGCTTTCGCTTTGCGCCCCGTGGTGGGCGCGCCGCTCCGTTGGTTGCGCTGGGCGGAAAACACCTCGCGGCAGCGGATGCAGCGGCAGTGGAGCCCGCGCGCGTCCAGCTCGCGCACCACCATCTGGTGCAGGTTGCCCGCCTTGACGCCGGCGGCGATGAGGTTGGCCGGAATGTCGCGCTGCATGCGCATCACGCGCACCCAGGGGGGGAAGGAGGCGGTCGCCTCCACGATGCGCTCCACCGCCTCTTCGGCCTCGATGGGCTCGAATCGTCCGGCCTTCCACTCCTTGAACAATTCAGTGCCCGGCATCACCAAACAGGGATAGAGTTTCAGCATGTCGGGGCAATAGGCGGGATTGGTGAAAAGCTCGGAGAGCATGGATACGTCTTTCTTTCGGTCCGCATACAAGCCCGGCATGAAGTGGTAGCCGACCTTGAAGGCCGCGTTTTTGAGGTCGGCCGTGGTGGCCCGCACGCGCGCAGTGTCGTGCCCTCTTTTCACCTTGAGCAGCACCTGCTCGTCCAAACTCTGCACGCCCAGCTCCACGCGCGTGGCGCCCCAGGAGAGCATTTCGTCGATTTGGGAGCGCGAGCACCAGTCGGGGCGGGTTTCCACCGTCAGGCCGATGACGCGGTGATGGGAAGACTCGTTGAGCCGCTGCGCGGCCTCGAGCGAGGAGGCCGGGGCGCTTTTTTGGCCGCCTATTCCCCCATTCATCGCATCATAGCAGTCTTTCACGAATTGGTTGCGGTAATCCTTTGGCACGGCCAAAAACGTGCCGCCCATCAGAATCAGCTCGCACTTGTCGGCCGGCTGGCCGAGCGCCTCGTATTGGGTGAGGCGGGCAGCGATTTGCCGTCCCGCGTCGAACTCGTTTTGAATCGCGCGCCGTGTGGCGGGCTCGAAGCCCGTGTAGGCCTTGGGCGCGAACATCACGCGGCGCTGGCCGGGGGCCGGGCCGGGAAGCGCATAACCCGGGGCCGCGGCCTCCCCATCCACCTCTTTTATCGCCGTGGGGCAGTAGGTGCATTTTCCGGGGCAGGGGAAGGGCTTGGGCATCAGCGCAATGGGCGTCACGCCCGAAGCGGTGCGGGTGAGGCGCGTGCGCAAAAGGGAAACCAGCTTCTGCGTGCGCCGCGCCGCGGGCAGGGCGGAGAGCAGGGCGGAATTCTGGGGAATGCGGGGCAGACCCAACTTCACGGCCCAGTGCACCTTGAGGGACTGGATGTCGGGGGATTTGGTTTTCGATTTCTCCAGCGCGTCGGCTATCGCAAGGGCGAAAGCCTCCAACGTGGGGGGAGAAGCGGGTTTCATTGGATAAATTAGGAAAGAAAGGGAATAAGAAGAAGAGGGACGGGTTGAAGAAAGGGAATAAGAAAAAGGAAGTTCGCGCTCAGGGAACGATCAGGCCCAGAATGCCGGCCATGGAGTACACCGGCAGCATCACGGGCGGATAGAGCAGCACGCCGTGCGACGTGGCGCGGTAGTCGGCCCCCAAGTTGGTGCGCACCTGCAGCGATACGGGCTGCTCGAAATGGATTTGGGGCGAGGAGAAGGACTGCACGCTGATTGACATGGGATAATAGGCCTCGTCCGTGCCCACCACCTCGTAGTTGAAGGACTTGGACTCGCCGGGCGCGAGGTATTCGTTGGTCTGGTACGACCAGCCCTTGACGCCCTGCGCGCTGACGCGGAAGGTGTCCGGCGCGGTGGCGAGGTTGGTGAGGGTGATGGTGAAGCGCGCCGGCTGGCCGGCCCCCACTTCCTGCGAAAGCGGGCTGACCCGGGCATCCAGCACGTGGGTGCTCACGTGCACCATCACCGTGAAGCTGACGCGGCCGCCGATGTGGTCGGCGCTGTCCTGGTCATCCACATTGACGCTGAAATTGTAGTCGCCCTCGGAGGCGAGGGGGTCCACCGTCACTTCCAGTTCAATGGGATTGCCATACTGCCCGCTGGGCCTCGAGCTCCAGCCGGCCGGCAGGTCGGAGACGCTGGCCATGTCCCAGCGGCCCAGATAGCGGCCGCTGGAAGCGTCGGTGACGATGGGGTAGATTTGGATGGAAAAGGTCTGGCCCGGCCCCACGGTGCCATAATCCAGCTGGCTGCCCTCGACCACGTGGGTTTGGGGCACCAGCAGCTGAATCGGCTGGGCGGCCGCGAAAAGGGCGGCCGGCATCAGGGCAACGAGCAGAAGGACGGAAAGGCAGGAAAGGCGCATAGGCCGGCACAGGCATCTAAACAATAAAAACATTGCTGGGAAGAGGACGCCATGCGCCTTTTCATCGCCCTCGTGCCTCCGGCGGAAATTTTGGAGGATTTGAAGAACGTGCAGGCGGAAATGGCGGGAGGCCAAACCCGGCCTTCCGCTTCCGCCCAGGCGGGTTGGGACCGGCAGACCGGCACGCTTCTCGTGCGGCGCAGTCCGTGGAAAGCGTCCGGCCCTGAGCAGCTGCACCTCACCCTGCAATTTTTGGGCGACGACATCAACCTGCACCGCAAGGAGGAGATAAGAAAAAAGCTGCAGGAAGTGGGGCCCCGCCACGTCCCGTTTGAAATAAAGCCGGCCGGAATGGGGGCTTTTCCGTCCCCCGCCCGCGCGTCGGTGGTATGGGCCGGCGTGCAGGGGGCCGGGTTGGAGGGTTTGGCGCAGGACCTCGCGTCCGCCCTCTCGTCATTGGGCATCCGCCGCGACAAGCCCTTCTCGCCGCACATCACGCTTCTTAGAAGCAAAATCCCCCAAAGCGCGCAGGAAATGATGAAGCCGATGGCCGGGCGGGCATGGAGCGAAAAAAACTGGGTGGCCGGGGAGTTCGTGCTGTTTGAGAGCCATGCGGCTCTGGGCGGGCGCGAGCATATCCAGGTGCAGAAATACCCATTGGGCGGGGATGGGGAAAAATAAGCGGGCCGGACGTCTCCATGGCCACCGAGGCCCGTTCGAACCGCTCGGGCGGGAGCATATTGGTTTTAAACCACCTCTTCCTGACTGGCCCATGCAAGCCGATGCGCGCTATGAGAAGGTGCTCAAAACCGTGCGCGCCCGCCTGCGCCCCCCCGCATCGGAGCTGGCCCTTCTCGCCGGCGTGCAGGAGCGCATCGTGGGGCGCCTGCGAAAGGCGGTGCCGGACGAGGTCGAAATCGGCACCATGGGCTCGGTGGCCAAGGGCACGGCGCTTCGGGGCAACCGCGAATTGGACATCTTCATTCTCATGCCCCGCCAGTGGGCCTTGGACGACATGCAGAAAAAAGGCCTGGCATGGGCGAAACAGGCCATGCGGGGCATCAAGACCGAATTGAATTATGCCCAGCACCCCTATCTCAAAGCGTATGTGGAGGGCGTCAAAATCGATTTGGTTCCCTCCTACAAATTGCACAACATGGAGCGCTTGGGCTCGGCCGTGGACCGCTCGCAGCTGCACGCCGAGTGGGCGAACGCGCGGCTCAACGAGCGCCTGCGCGACGACGTGAGGCTGCTCAAGCAGTTCTTCAAAGCCTTGGGCGTGTACGGGGCGCAGACGCGGGTGGAGGGCTTTTCGGGCTATTTGTGCGAGCTGCTCGTGATTCATTACGGCGGATTCGTGCCCGCCCTGCGCGCCATGGGAAGCTGGCGCATGCCGCATGCGCTGGACCCGCAGAAACACCACCAAGACGGCCATGCGCTCAAGCTCTTTCCCGGCGTTCCGCTGGTGGTGATTGACCCGGTGGACGCGCACCGCAACGTGGCAGCCGTGGTGTCGCGCACCTCGATGGCGCGCGCCATGCTGGCGGCGCGGGCCTTTTTGCAGAAACCGTCGGCTGAATTCTTTTTCCGAGAAAAAGAAGTACATTCGGCGGCGCGGCTGCGAAACATCATCCGCTCGCGCGGCACCTGCACCGTGCTGCTGTCCTTCCCAAGCCCCGACGAGGTGGAGGACGTGCTGTGGCCGCAGCTGCGCAAGACGGCGCAAAGCCTGCTGGCGCGCCTGGAGCGCGCCGAGTTCAGGCTGTTCGGCCACTATTTCTGGAGCGACGGCAAGCGCGCGCTCATCCTCTTCGAGATGATGGAGTCCGAACTGCCCGCCGTGCGCCGGGCGGGCGGGCCGCAGGTGTGGCTGGCCCGGGACGTGGAGGCGTTCATCAAGCGCCGCAAAGGGGCGGCCAATGTGCACGTGGAGCACGAGCGCCTGGTGGCCGTCGTGCGCCGGGAGCAGCGCACGCCGAAAGAGGTGCTGGAAGAGGCGCTCCAAAACCCCGCCAAACTGGGCATACCGGCCCCCTTCGCGCGCGCCATGCGCAAACGCAAGTGGGGCGCGGCGCTGGATTTGCTCAAAGACGCGGGCTTGCGCGAGGTCGCGTCGGATTATTTCAGCCGGCGTTTGTGACGAAATGTTTTTATATATCCGAAAATATCCAAGCTATGAGGCGATTCAATATGAAGATAGGTATCTGGGCGATGGGCGCGTTATTCGTCATGGTTCTTCTCGTGGGCATGGTGGCGGCGGATGATTCAGGCGTGATTTGCCCGCCCAGCAACCTCGGCTGCCCCTGTTCGGACGGAACGGCCTATTACAAGTGCTCCCAGACGCAGCCCGGATATGCCTGCGTGGAGTCCGGCGGCAAGCACATGCTGGTGAACATGCTGGGCCCCGACGGCATCAAATCGCTCAAGAGCCAGTGCGCCTGCGCCAATTTCGCCGGATACAGCGAAGTGAACGGCCAATGCGTCAAGACCATCTGCACGGACGGCGGAAACACCCTGCAGAACGGCCAGTGCGGCTCCAGCAAGCCCAAACAGTGCCTGAACGGCAACATGATTGACAATTCCAGCGCCTGCGGCTGCGTCGCGGGCTACAACCCCAACCCCAACGGCAAGACCTGCGACCAGCGCATCGGCTGCCGCTGGAACACCTACACCTGCCCCACGGGACGGGAATGCAAATACGACTCCAAAAACAACAATGATGACGGCTCGTGCGTGAGCAAGTCCGGCTGCGTCAACAACAACCCCTCCTGCAACTGGAACGAGAACTGCGACACCTCCTCCGACGCCAACGGCGTGTGCAAGACCAAGCCCGGCTGCCAGTACGGCAACCCCACCTGCGGCTCGGGCAAGGTGTGCAACCAGGTGACCGGCAACTGCGACTCGACCGGCTCGGCGGCCACGGTGCCGACCATCCCGGTGCAGGGCGGCAGTTCCGCGCCCTCGGCAACCACCAATTCCAGCAAGACGGCCGCGGCCGGCCCGCTGGGAAGCTTGAGCTGCTGCTGCCTGCCCGGCGCGGGCGCGGCGGCCATGGTGGGTTTGGCGAGCTACAGCCGCTTCAAGAAGAAGGATGAGGAGGAGTAAGCACTCCCCTCGCGCCTTTTTTTTTCGTTTTTATTTTTTCAAATCAGATTATTTTTCCTCTCGCGATTTGAGCGGAGCCGCCGCCCTTGGCGCCTTTTGATTTGAGGATTTCGAGCGCATTTTCCGAAGAGCCGGCCGGAACGGCCACAACCACGAACTTTTCGCTGGTCGACAGCACCGCCACCAATCCATTCTTGGCGATTTCGCCGGCCGCCCAGTCGGCCGTCTTGGTGGACCAGGGGAGATTGGGGAGGTCCACGATGCGCTGGCCGCCCTTTTTGGCTTTCTCCGCTTCTTCGGCCACCACGGCGCGCGCGACCTGCTCGCTCATTTTCTCCAATTGCTTGCCTCTTTCTTTCCACTCTTCAAAGAAGCGCGATACGGAGACCGGCAGCTGGTTTTCGGGCACGCCGAGGCCGGAGGCCATGCCCTTGATCATCTTCTCGCGCTCCTGCACATAGGAAACGGCCGCCAAGTAGCACTTGAACGACACGCGCTCGACGCCGTCCTGCACCGATTCGCGCTTCACCACCTTGAACATGCCGATGTCGCCGGTGCGGTCCACGTGGGTGCCGCCGCAGGCCTGGTGGTCGAGCTCGTCGATGGAAATGATGCGCAAATTCAGGCCCGGCACCGCGCCGCCCTGATAGATGCGGAAGCCGAATTTGGCCTCGGCCTCTGCGCGGGGATAGACCTTCTTGTGCACCGGCAGATTGGCGAAAATAATCTGGTTGGCGCGCCGCTCAATCGCTTCGAGCTCCTCGTCAGTTATGCGCTTGTAGTGAGTTAAGTCAAGGTGCGCCTTGTGCTCGTCCTTATACGAGCCGCACTGCCAGACGTGCATGCCCAAGACGTCGCGCGCGGCGGCATTCAAGACGTGCGCGCCGGTGTGATGCGCCGCGATTTGGCGGCGGCGGTCGGCATGGACCGAGCCCTCGACGGCCTGCCCGGCGGCGAATTTTTCGGGGTGGGCCACCTTGTGCAAAATGACGCCGGCCTCTTTCTTGATTTCCAGCACTTCCTGCCCGCCCAGACTGCCGGTGTCGGACACCTGCCCGCCGGACTCGGCATAGAAGCCGGTGCGGTCCAGAATCACGTAACCATGGCGCACGTCCAGCACTTTGGAGGCAAAGCTGAAGACGTTGTCATAGAAGAGCGTCTCGGTCTTGGGCAGGCCGGACACGTCGAAGACGGCTTTTTTGGGCGCCTCCTCGTCCGCGTGGCGGATGCGCGAGTAGAAGTCGTCCGGAACCGAGAGGGGGACGCCCTGCGCGGCGGCCACCTGCTCCACCATCTGCGGCGGGATGCCGTCCGACACATAAAGCGTGGTGAGTTCGGGAAGGGAGATGGGCTTGCCGGACTGGGCCGCTTTCTGAATCAGGTTGGCCACCTTGCCCTTCGCTTTCTCCTGCGTGGCGCGGTATTTCACCAGCTCCTCGGCCACCACGTCGGAGGCGGTTTGCACGCCCTCGGAGAGGTAGGGGAAGAGGGGCTTGAGGTGCTGGGCATGGCCCTCCAGAATCGAGCCCCAGTCCAGATTCCAGTGGTACTGGTCGGCAAACCCGAACGCGCGGCGCAGAATCAGGCGCAAATTGTAGCCGCCGCCCGCGTTGGAGGGCAGCTGGCCGTCGGTAATCGTGAAGAGGTTGGTGGAAAGGTGGTCCGCAATCGCATAGAGGGCGAACTGCTCGCGCAGGGAGTGGAAAAACTTCTGGCGGTCGACACCCAGCTTGCGGGCGATTTCGGCCTCGGCGCCGGCCACGGTGCGCCCCTCTTCGGCATCCAATTGGCCCGACAGTTTGGCGTAGCCCTCGAACAATTTGGGGTCGAGGCGCACGCCGGACTGGCTCTTGAGCTTGTCGATGACCGGGCCGAACACCAGCTCATAGGAGGTGGGCGTGCCATGGCCAATCCACGAGAGGCGGGCGAGGCCCGCGCCCATGTCAATCACTTTGGTGGCCAGCTCGCGGCTGGAGCCGTCGGGCAGCACCTCGTATTGCATAAAGACGCAGTTGCCCAATTCGAGGCCGCGGCAGAAGTATTCGATGCAGGGGCCGTAGTTGCCGCCCCCCATCCAGACGTCCTCCTTGAAGACGAATTCCTCCTCCGGCAGGCCCAAGGCCTTGAGATAGGCGATGTCGTGCGAGAGCGCCTCGTTCTTCCAGTAGAACAGCCCCGTTTTTTGGGTGTTGAAGGCGTGCTGGCCGAACATCACGAAGTTGGTGTAGTGCCGCCCCGTCACGCCGACGTTGGTGAGGTCGCCGAAGCGGATGCACGTTTGAGGCACGATGAGCGGATTGGCCGGCGGCGGCATCTCGCCCGACACCACGTAGGGCTGAAAATCTGAGATGGAGGCGATGGTGAAATAGAGGTCGTCGCGCCAGCGCGCCACGGTGGGGTAGGCGGGCAGCGAGGTGTGCCCCTGCTTGGTGAAGTATTTCTCAATCTCGCGCCAGGTCTCGACATAGGAGAGCTTCTTCTGGCTCGCCGGATTGCCGATGAATTCGTAGCCGATGCAGGCCGAGTCGGCGCAGTGGGTGCGCGGCTGCAGCGACCAGAAGTGGGTGCCGCAGGACTGGCACTTTTGGCGGCGGTAGCCCCTATCGCGCAGGACGGGCACGTCGTAGTGCTTCTGCCAGTCTTGGGCGAATTGGGCGCGCAGCTGCTGCTTGTCGACCATGGGAGAGGCATAGGTGAGGAGATTTAAAAACATGAAGCGCCATTTGAGAATAATGAGCGGGCTTGCACAGTCGGGCGGAATCTTTGGAGCGAAGCTCCTGCGCGAGAATAAGGACAAACAAAAAAAGAAAACGCCCGCCGACCCTCAGACGCCCACCACATTCTGGAGCCGCATGAAGCACCGCTTGGAACAGCACCGGCGCAAAAAAGAGCTCGAGAAGCAGAAGGAGGATGTGAAAGACAAACCGGTGGCTACCATGAAAGAGGACGGCACGTTCTGAAGTGGCGCGCCCTTATTTTTCGCCAAAACAGGCAAATGGGCCAAGTACGCCCATGCTGGGATTCGCATTCCGTGAGTTCAACGCCCGTGGCTTGGAATTCGAACCGAAAAAAGATGGATCCGGAGCGAATCGAACGCTCAGTCTCCGCTGTGTGAGAGCGGCGTGTTAACCATTCCACCACGGATCCACTGATGCTTGCTCCCAACGGGATTTGAACCCGTGTTACCGGATTGAGAGTCCGACGTCCTTGACCGGGCTAGACTATGGGAGCCGGGCATCTCTCTTTAGCCGTCTGAGTTTTTAAACCATTTTATGGAGTGGTTTTATTCCTTGCCGCCCCCCAGCCAAAGCCATGGACCCCAATGCCCTGCTGGGCGTGCTCGGCTTTTTCTATGACCACTGGCCCACGCTGCTCGTTCTCCTGTGCGTGGCCACGATAGCGGGCTACCTCATCGGCAAAAGAAAGAACGGCACGTTTACGGGCCGATGGATTTAGGCAAAAGCGGCCCGGTCTGCCGGCGGCTGGGGAAAAGACGGACAACATGCGCCCCCGCCACGGCGGGCCGATTGATATATAAATACACAAGCATATGTTTATTCGTTGATATTCGTGCCCAAACACAGCAAAACCCCGCCGCTGGCCCCGATGTCCGACGTGTTCAAGCAGCTCTCCGACCAGTCGCGCCTCGCGGTGCTGCACGCGCTGTGGGACCACCCGCATTTCGTGAGCCAGATTTGCCAGCAGACCGGCCTCTCCCAGCCCAACGTCTCGCACCATCTGGCGCAGCTCAAGAGTTTGGGGCTGGTGAAGGCCGAGAAGCAGGGCCAGAAGGTATTGTATTCGATTGCCGACTCGCACGTGTTCTCCATTCTCACCGAATGCCGCGAGCACGTCGAGCAGGGCGTAAGGCTGGATTAGAAGGAAAAACAAAGACTAGAGGACTGACTGTCATGCACATTATGGAAGGATTTTTGCCCCCCTTCTGGGCGGCATTCTGGTACGCGCTCTGCATCCCCTTCTGGATTTGGGGCGCGCTGCAGGTGAAGAAGATATTCAAGGAGCACCCGGAGCAGAAGCTCATTTTGGCCGTATCGGGCGCGTTCATTTTCGTGCTCTCCTCGCTCAAACTTCCCTCGGTGACCGGCTCGTCGAGCCACCCGACCGGCACCGGCCTGTCGGCCATGCTCTTCGGCTTCTCCGTCACCGCGATTCTCTCCACCATCGTGCTGGTCTTCCAGGCGCTGCTCTTGGCGCACGGCGGCATCACCACGCTGGGAGCCGACGTGTTCTCGATGGGCATCGTGGGCCCGGCCGTGGGCTATTACACCTACCGCGTCCTGCGCGGCCTTAAGGTGAGCCTGCCCATGACCGCGTTCGTGGTGGCGGTGCTGGCGGACTGGGCCACCTATCTGGTCACCTCCCTGCAACTGGCGCTGGCCTTCCCCGGAGACAATTTGATGCACGCCTATATGGTGTTCGCCGGCGTGTTCGCCATCACCCAAATCCCGATTGCAATCGGCGAGGGCATCCTGATTTGGATGTTCTTCGACTTTTTGCTCAAAAGCCGCCCCAAGCTTATTCACCAGCTCTTGGGCATGAAAACGCAAGCCGGCGCGGGGCAGAAACAGGCGGAGGCGGGCGCATGAAGGACTGGCAGAAATACCTCCTGGCGCTGGCCGTAGTGGTGGCCATCTTCGCCATTCCCTTCGTCGTGAACGGCTCGGCCAAGTTCGGCGGGGCGGATATGGCCGGCTCAGCCGCGATTGAGCAACAGCAGCCCGGCTATCAGCGCTGGGTGGTGCCGCTCTGGACGCCGCCGCCCGAAACCGAGTCCATGCTCTTTGCCCTGCAGGCCGCCATCGGCGGCAGCATCATCGGCTATTTTGTCGGCCATGAGCGGGCGAGAATGGAAATGGAGAGAAAGGGAGCAAAGAAGGCCGAGTAGGCGGCGAGGCGTTTGTTCATGTTCGCGATTGATGAGATGGCATACCGAAGCCCCCTGCGGGCGTGGCCCCCCTTGGGCAAGCTGCTGCTGGCCCTCGCGCTCCTGTTGGGCTCGCTCTTTTCGCCCACCCCGCTGGTGCCGCTCATCGTGCTGGCCATAGGGCTGGCGCTGCTGTGGCTTTCCTGCAAACTCAAACTGCCCGACATCATGGCCCTCGCCTGCATTGAGACGCTGCTCATGCTGTTCATTTCAGTACTCATCATCACCCTCATCATGCCCGGCGAGACGGTGTGGCAGATGAATGTGGGCGGCATCCCGCTGCTCGGCCCGGCCGCAGGTGCGCTGGCCGGCCCGGGCGGCCTGACGCTGAAAATAACGCACGAGGGGCTCAACCTCGCCATTTTGCTCATGGTGCGGGCCATGGCCGGATTCGTGGTGCTGCTCTTCTTTGCCTCCTCCACGCCCCTGCCGCATTTGTTTTTCGCCATGCGCCAAATCGGCCTGCCCAGCTATCTGGCCGAGCTGGTGGTGCTGGTCTATCGCTATTCGTTCATGCTGCTGGAACAGATGCAGCAGATGGCCACGGCGGCCGACTGCCGCCTTGGCTTTGGCGGGCTGCGCCGCAGCCTGCGCACCACGGGCACCCTGATTGCCGGCCTCTTCGGCCGCTCGATGGATTTCGCCGACCGGGCGCAGGCCGCGCTGGCCTGCCGCAATTTCCGCGGCGAGTTCATGCCCTTCCGCACGCCGGCCGGCCTCACGGCCCGCTGGGTGGCCGGCCCGCTGCTGGTGCTGGCCGTTCTGGTGCTCATCGGACAGCAGTTCCCCCATGTGCTGGTGATTTAGATGCAAGAAAAAACCGACTCCATCCTCTCGACGCGCGGACTGGGCTTTTCCTATGGAAACGGCAAACCCGCGCTGTCCGATGTCACGCTCGACATTCCCAAAGGCAAGAAGACCGTATTTCTGGGCCCCAACGGCTCGGGCAAAAGCACGCTGTTTCTGCATTTCAACGGCGTGAACAGGCCGGACTCGGGCGAAGTGGTGTTTGAGGGAAAGGCCGTGAAATACGATGCCGCCAGCCTCGCCGCCCTGCGCTCGGCCGTGTCGGTGGTGTTCCAAAACCCCGACGACCAGATTTTCTCGGCCACCGTGGAGGAGGACGTGGCCTTCGGCCCGCTCAACGCCGGCCTGCCCAACGAGGAGATTGAGAAGCGGGTGGAGGAAGCCCTGCGCATGGTGGGGTTGGAGGAATTCGGCGAGCGGCCCACCCAGCAGCTGTCTTTCGGGCAGAGGAAGAGGGTGTCGATTGCCGGCGCGCTGGCCATGCGCCCCTCGCTTCTGGTGATGGACGAGCCCACGGCCGGCCTCGACCCGCAGATGGTGCACGAGCTGCTGGAAATGGCGGACGAGTTCAACAGCCGCGGCACCACGGTGGTGATTTCCACCCATGATGTTGAAACCGCCTACGAGTGGGCGGACGAGGTGCGCGGCCTGCATCAGGGCAGGCTGGTGTTTTCCGGCCAGCCCGAGGAATTCTTTGACCGCGAGGATAGGCTGCTGCACGAGATGGGCCTGACTCCGCCCACCGTGCTCTCACTCAACCGCTCGCTGCACCAGCTCAAGGGCACCAGCCTGACGCCCTATCCGCGCACGCTCTCGGAAGCCGTGCACAAGGCGTTCCCTGAGAAAAAGCACAAGGCCGGGCGGCTGATTGTCAAATGCGTGGACGAGCGCATGGAGGGCGGCGCCGCTTCGGGCGGGCCGGGTTTGCCCCGCACGCCGCACAACCGCTCCGGCATCTACGGCTCGCTGGCGCGCCGCTTGGCGCAGGAGGGCAAACTGGACGTGCATTACCGCTTCCATGCGCTGGAAAGCGGACTGATGGAGGCGGCCGAAGGGCAGGACTTTGTCCTCTATACCGACACGGCCCTCTGCTCGCTGGCGGAAGAGAAGGCGAAAAGGCTGGAGCGCAATGCGGGCGTCAAAGTGGCTATTGTGCATGAGCATGAGGAAGAGGGAACGGGCGGGCCGGAAAAAGAGGGGTGAGCCCATGGCCTTGGATTCGGACAAAGTCTCCTGCCCGCACTGCGGCGCGCTGGTGGAGCCCAAAGAGTCGGATACGCCGGCCGGCACGCTGCTGATTTGCCCGGAATGCTACAAGCTGATTGCAAGAAAGGATTAGTCGACCCGCGAGGCTCGTTAGGGTTTGTAGAGGGTTTTGGCCCACCAGCTCTTGAAGAAGGAGAGGCTGAAAGTGGAAATCAGAAACCCGAACGTGGGCACCAGCGCATTCACGAAGGGGTTGGGCGCGTTGATAAGCACAAGAAAAATGACCAGAATGAGATAAGTGGAGACGGCCAGAATCGCGCGCCTTGTTTTGCTGGTCTCCCACGCCTTGTCCAGCTCGACGCGGCGGTTGCGAGCTTGTAAGTTTTCGATTTCGGAGGGGGAAGCCATGCGCATACCCTAAGGGGTCAGCCGGTGCCGGTCTCTTGGGAACAAGCTGGCCTCGCGGATGTTGGGCAGCCGGCAAATCTGCATCGTCAGTCGCTCAATTCCAATCGACCAGCCCGCGTGCGGCGGCGCGCCGGTCCTGAACGCATTGATGTAGAATTCGAAAGTGGCCGGGTCCAGCCCGCGCGCCTGCAACTGTTTAATCAGCAGTTCTGGCACATGGATACGCTGGGCGCCGGAGGAAATCTCCAAGCCCCGGTACATCAAGTCGAAAGCGCGGCAGGTTTCGGGCTTGTCGGAGAAGGGCATGGAATAGAAAGCACGGATAGCAGTGGGCCAGCCCGTAATGAAGTAGGCTTCCTCGCCCAAGATGGAAAGCAGTTTTGCCTCCTTCTCGCGGTCAAAGTCCTCGCCCCATTCCATTTTCACGCCAGCGGCGTTGAGCTTTTCCACAAGCGAAGTATAAGTGTGGCGCGGCACCTTGGAGGGAACCACGAGGTCTTCCACTCCAATCAGCTTCAGCTCTTCAGCGCACTCTTTCTTGACCATGGAGAGGATTTCAAGAAATGTTTTTTCCAGCACATCCATGGCGTCATTTTCGTCGCAGAAGCCCATTTCCACGTCCATTTGAAGCACTTCGTTCAAGTGCGAGAGGGTGTTGTGCTTCTCGGCGCGGAACACCGGCGTGGTCATGAAAACCTTGTCCATGCCGCCCACCACCGACAGCTGCTTGTACAGTTGCGGAGACTGGGCCAGATTGGCCTCGCGCTCGAAGTATTGGACTTTGAACAAATCCGCGCCGCCTTCCGTGGCCGCGGCCACGAGGCAGGGCGGGTGGATTTCCTCAAACTCCTGAAAAACAAGCGATTTGCGGAAATTGCGCGCCACATGGGACTTGATTTTGAAGATGGCCGCCACGTTGGGCTTGCGCATGTCCACCGAGCGGTTGTCGAGGCGCACGTCCAGCTCGGCCGGCACCTGCCCGGTGATGTCGATGGGGATTTTCACAGATGGGGTGGAGAGAACGGTTACCGAGGAGGGCAGCAGCTCGACGCCGCCCGTGGCAATTTTGGAGGCCACCACTTGGCCTTCCACCTGCACCACGGTCTCGCGCGGATGCGCCATGAGCTCGAAGAGCTTATCGTCCACGCCGCCTTTTTTTGCAAACACCTGAATAATGCCGGTCTTGTCGCGCAGGAGCAAAAATCTCACTTTGCCCAAATCGCGCGAATCATGCACCCAGCCGGCCAGCTTCACGGTCTGGCCGATGAGGGATTTGGCGCTGGAGATATAGTGGGAGCGAAGCATCATGGAAATCACGACAAAGATGAGGATAATGGGAAGAAACGATTTATAGCCCTATTTCCGGCCCCCTCTCATTCGAACACGAATTCGGCCTTCTTGCCCATCCATTTGGACACCAGCGGCTCCAAGGAGCGCACGTCCAGCTTGAGACGGCTCTCGTCTTCCTTGGCAAGGCGGATGCGGGCAATCGCAGTGCCGGCATGGAAGGCCTCGTTGATGCCGATGACCTTGACGGGGGAGAGCAAATCCTCCAATGAGCGGCGCTGGTCGCCCGATTCGGAGACAATGCGCACCCGCCGGCCCAGCGCGGCCGCCAGGGCCGACACCACCTTGCCGCCGCGGCCAATCAGCACCCCCGGCTCGCCGGGCGTGAAAATCAGCACCTGCCCGCCCGCGTCCAGCGCGTGCGAGAAGGACGCGATCGAGAGGTTGTGCTGCTCGTTGATTTTGTAGAGGATGCGCGAGATGTCGACATCGAGCTTGGACATGGCGCCCGAGCCCAGCTTGGACTGGCAGGCGGGACAGAGCTTGTCTCCAATCGCGCAGGGGCGGCAGATGGGCGTCTGCATGGGCTTACTTCTTGAGGATGATTTCCAGCGTCGAGACTTTCGACTTGGTGCCGTCCTCGTTCTCCACCTCTTCGGTGTCGATGCGAATGGAGTCGGCACGCAGGTCGGTGATGAACTTGTGGCGCACGATTTCGGCCACATCCACGGCCTTGGAGATGATTTGGCCGCGCGCTTTGAGTTTCACCCACGGCGCGCCGGTCTGAAACTGCGTCACCACGGCCAGCACATAGCCCATGGTGGGCTTTTTGCCGACGAAAATGGTGTTTTCCTCGCGCAGGGCGGGCCGCGTGGCCGGCATGGGCGGCAGGTTGGTGGCGGAGAGGCGGGTGTCCGCCCGGATGGCGGGAGGGCGCGGCTCGGCGGGAACGGAGACGGCAGAGGTTGCGGGGGTTTGGGGGTTTTCGTTGTCCATGGGATGCACCTGATTTAGCGGCTTGAGGAGATGCGCGACAGGCGGTACTCCTCAATCATGCGCTGCAAACGCAAAGCATTCAACTTTTTTAAATCCCCATCCGGCGCGGACGGCGAGGGGGGAGAGGGCTGGGGCAGTGTGGAGGCTGGAGAGTGGGGCGCGGGAGGCGTTTTTTTCGCAAAAACGGGAGGCGGGTGAGGGGCCGCAAGGGCGGAAGGCTTCGGTGCTGGAACGGACGGGCGGACTTGGGTTTGGGGCCGGGCCGGAAGTGTCGAGGGAGATGGCCGGAATTGTTTTTCTTTTCCCCTGCCGCGGCGTTTGTTCAGGTAATGGATGTGGTTTTGCAGCCGCTGGATTTGGGCGGCCATTTTCAGCCGCTCATGGTTCGCCATGCGCTCGCCCGCCACCCCGTTTTGCAGCAGGCGGATGCGCTGCATGAGCGTTTCGCGCTCGGCCTCCAAAAAGGAGACGCGCTTGCGCAATTCGGAGACGGTGCGCTCAAGCGAGAGGGAAGAGGAAGAAAGAGGCTCGGGACGGGAGGAAGAGGGGCGGCGGGAAGAAGAGCCGGGGGCCGATGCCACGGGCTGGACTTGTTTTTCTTCCATCCTTTCTTTTTCAGCCTCCGGCTGGCGCAATTTGCTTATCATCTCCAGCGCCGCCGTGTGGCGGATGCCCTGCAGGAGAAGGTGGCGCAAAATGTCGGTTTCCTCATCCGAGAAACCGGCCGGGGCGCTGCCGCGCAGCATGTTCTGGTGCGCCCGCCAGCCCTGCACGGCCGCGCTGAGCGCGTCGCGCTCGTGCACGTTTTCGACGGGAAAGGAGAACTGTTCCAGCATTTGAGCGGCCACTTGGCGCTTGTCGTCCTCCCTCCACGGCCGCTCGGGCACGAACAGGGCGGCATTGAAAGCCGAGGCCAATTTCAGCACCAGTTCGGGCGCGGGCCGGACATCGGAGGCAACAAGAGAGGGCGTGCCCCAGGATTCGAGGGCAGAGAGGGCAGCCCCAAAGCCGCCCTGCTGGATGTGGGTGATGCGCACCGGATGGCCGGAGAGGTCGAGCGCGGCGAGGCCGATGGTGTGGCCGGGGTCGACGCCGATGATGAGATAGGGCATTGAAAGGCATTGGGCGGAAAGAGTTTAAGAGAAAATAGGGAGAAGGGGGAAACATGTATGAGGGCAAAATGGTTATAAATACACGAATATATACATATTAACATATAATAAGCACGCGACGTGATGGGATGGTTACAGCCATAATCGGAAAGGGGCAGCCGAACAAAGGGCAGACTCGGCTGCAAGAAAACAAGGGCCGCGCCCCCATTTTTTCCAGGCGCGAGTCAGGTGTTGCGGCGTTTGGCCAAGAGCAGACTCTTCAAAAACGCGGTTTGAGGCTGGTGAATGACCCGGTTCAACGTCCAGCAGGCTACATGGAGGGAGAAAGCCGATGGTACATCGTCTCAAGAGTGAATGCGAAAGATGAGGCGCTCAAAATGGGCCGCGGCAGGCCCGAAAAAAGGCTGATAGAGCATGCGGAAAATTTCCCGAACTGCTCGGATCCCGAATTCGGAACCGTGTTTCTCAACAAGTTCGTCAAAGAGGGCGCCAGTCTCACGGATGCTGAATTGAAGGAGTGGAGCGTGGAATACGACTGGGCGAAGATAAGGCTGGATGGCGGCCGCAGGCGGTTTTCCTACACGGGCGCATCCAAAGCGCATCGCCTCAGTGACGGCCCGTTCATCTTCCGGCTCTGCAAAAACGGAACCGAGATGGCGCGAGTGGCGTTCGACGCCATCGAGGGCGGAATCCGTATCGTTCAAATCCAGGCCAAGAAAGGCGTGAGAGAAACGCTCTTGCCCATCAAGTGGGAACGGGCGCTCATCGCCTACGCCTGCCGCTGGGCGGAGGAATGGGGCTTGGAAAAGGTGGAAATCCGCTCGGCCAAAAACAACCCGTTGACGGACCCGAAACACCTTCCCTACGAGCGGGCCAGGGTGATTTATGACGTCAGCGCCAAGCGCTCGGGCTTCAGGCTGAATGAAGAGGAGAACTGGGTAAAATACCTCGGCGCCGCTTAGCGGAAACTAGACCTGCTTGATTTTGCTTATTTTCAATTTCTGCTCCAGCTCGACGAGCGTGTTCCGCTCCACGTTCTCCTTCACCATCACGTTGGCCCCAATCCACGAATGGTCGCCAATCATCTTGCCCGGCATCACGGAAGAAAGAACGCCCATCTTCACTTCGTCGCCCAAGATGGCGCCCAGCTTCTTGCGCTGCGTGTCGATGACCACGTCCTCCACCTTGGCCTTCACATGCCCGGCGTCGAAGCGGAAGTTGGCGATTTGCGTGGCCGAGCCGAAGTTGCAGCCCGAGCCGATGATGGAGTCGCCGATGTAGGAGAGGTGTTTGGCATTGACGTGGTCGAAGATGATGGAGTTCTTCACCGTGGTGGAGTCGCCGATTGAGCAGTCCGCGCCAATCGAGGAGCAGCCGCGCACGTAGGCGTGGGGCCCAATCACGCTGTTCGCGCCCACGTAAAGCGGGCCCTCCACATAGGAGTCGATGATTTTGGCGCCGGGCTCGAGAATGACCTTGCCCTTGATGGTCGAATTTTCGATTTGGCCGATGCCCTTCTTCTCGCCCATCTGCTCGAGCAGGAATTTGTTGGCGTCAAACAGCTGCCAGGGCAGGCCCATGTCCAGCCAGTATTCGGACGTGAGCACGGCCTTGACCTTCTCGCTTTTCAGCACGTCGGTCATCTCATATTCGCCGCGCGGGGATTTCTTCACCGCCGCGAGGGCCTTGAAGATTTCCGGCTCCATCACATAGAGCGAGCAGTTGGCCAGCGCCGTCTTGGGCGGGTGCTTGGGCTTTTCCTCAAACCCGCACAGGTAGCCCTTCTCTATCTTGGCAATTCCGTATTGCCCCGGCTCGCTCACTTCGGTGAACAGAGCCGAGATTTTGCCCTCGTGCCCGGCCCCCAGCTCGCGCAAGGCAGCGGGAGTGGTAATCACGTCGCCGGCCACGGCATAGAAGGTGGAGTTTATTTTGCCCTCGCTTTCGGCAAAGGCGGCGGCCGTGCCGTATTTGGAGCCCTGCGTGATGAATTCCAGCGTGAGGCCGGGAAGCGGGTTTTGCGCGAAATAGGCGCGCACCGTCTCCTCCATGTATTTGACCACCACGACCGCCTTCTTCACGCCGACGGAGCGGAGGTTGGAGAGCACGTGCCAGAGAATCGGCCGGCCGGCCAGCTGAATCATGCACTTGGGGCGCGTGTAGGTCAGCGGGCGCAGGCGCTTGCCCTCGCCGGCCGCCAGGACGACCGCTTGTGTGATGGACATCATAACCAACCCAAAAAGGCCCTTTGGAGCCTTAAATTACTTCTTCTTGCGCCCCCCGCTCAGGAAGGAAAGCGGACAGCCATGCGACAGAATCAGGCTGGCGTTGAAGAGCGCGATGAGGGTGGCGAGGCCGTTGAGGGCCAGGAACACCTCGTCGTTGATGGTGAGGGCGTGGTAGGCCAAGAAAAGCGAGCCGAAGAGGTAGAGGGCCACGAATTTGAGGTTGAGGTTGCGGCCCTTCTCGCGGCAGTTCTGGATGGTTTCCGGAATCCAGGCGAGGATGATGAGCACCATGCCGGCCAGTCCGACGTATTCAAAACACATGCAACAACCACCTTGTCGGGGGGTGGTCGGGCAGGGTTTTTAAATTCTCATTCGTCAAGTGAAAAGACCAAGCCTTGGTAGCTCAGCCTGGTTAGAGCGGCTGACTGTTAATCAGCAGGCCATCGGTTCAAATCCGATCCAGGGCGAGGACTTTTTTTCTTCCGACAAAAGCGGCGAGCGGACGGCAGGGGGGCCGAAAATAGCTTGATTAAGCTTTCTGTCCAATTTGAATCCTATGACCGCCCCTTCATCCGAGCTGGCCCAGATGCAGCACCACTACGAGTGGTTTTTCGAGACTTTGGCGAACCCCCTGCGCATGCGCATCCTGCTCATGCTCATGAAAAAGCCGCTCTCGGTCAACGAGATGGTGAAGGAAACCGGCGAGGAGCAGAGCAAGGTGTCGCACGCGCTTCGCATCCTCACGCTCTGCCGCCTGGTGAGAATGAGCAAGAAGGGGCGCATGCACATCTATCAGGCCGAGAACCAGCGCGTCAAGCCCCTCTTCCGCCTCGTGGACCAGTCGATTTGCTCCGCCTGCGGCGCCTGCTGCCGCCAGGACGAGCGCAAGAAGAAAATCAAAAGAGTGGTAAAGAAGTAATCGGACTTATTTTTTGCGCCGCGAATTGGCCTTGACGTGGGCCACCAGCATGCCCACGTGCGCCTGGCGCGTGATGCGCTCGACGCGCTCCTCCAGGTCATGGACATCGTCCCACATCAGCTCCAGCGCGGCGCGGACGTTGAAGGTCATGGCGTGCGCCGAGGAGGGGGAGATGGCCGTCTCCTCCAGGCCCAAACGCAGGGGCATCATGTGCTGGGGCGGCTGCTCCATGGAGGGCCCCTGCATGGGCTCGGAAGTGGAGATGGCCTCGGAGAGCGGGGCGGAAAGGCGCAGGGAGGCGGACCGCCGCTCCCCCTCTTCCTCCTCCAGGCGCAGGCGCACTTGCCCGTCCTTCTGGGCATTGAGCCAGGCGTCTGTTTTTTGAGCTGAATGGGGAGCCCCGATAACCGCGTTCATGGCCTATCCCTCCGATGGATATTGGATGATTCAACCGCTTGCAGGCCCCGCCAAGGGCATCAAACGGCGCTGGTCGCTGAAGGAGAGTAAAAAAGCAATGTTTAAAAAGGGGGTTGGCGCTCGCCGAGGAAAAAAACGTGGGAAAAAGAGGGTGGATGAAAAAGCCGCAATGGGAAAACAAAAAAATCAGGACAGCTTGGCCTGGCAGGAAGCCCGGTAGCTGTCGTCGATGATTTGGCCGCAGATGGAAACGTCCTTCTGCTGAATCGCCAGCGCCGTGAGGCACTTGGGCGTCCACACGTTGGCTTCCGACAGGGTGATGTTCAGGCAGGAAGTCGCATCGCGGATGGGGACTTGGCCGGTGAGCACGTTGTTGTAGCAGATGATGCGGTCGCTGTGCGCGAGGGTGTTGCAGGAGGACGCGTCGCCGTTCTCCAGCGCCGTGTGGATGTAGCACTTGGCGCGGTTGAGGCTGTTGATGACGGATACGCACACGCCCGGCGTGTCGGTGGCCACCGAGTAGTTGAGATAGCAGAGGTCGCGGCTGGTTTCCAAAAACGCCTGCTGGCAGCCGCCGGGGTTCTTGTTCTGGATGGCGAAGCGCGTGTAGCACTCGTCGCGGTACGGGCTGCCCTGCTGGCCGTAGGAGCACCAGCTCGAGTCGTTGAGCGCGAGGGCCGCCAGCTCGTAGCAGTAGTCGGCGCGCGAAGTGGCGTTGCCGGAGAGGCAGGCGCTGGCGTTGTTTTGCACCACCGCCACGCAGGCCTGCGAGAGCGCCCCATCCTTGATGAGCGGGCAGGCCGTGGTGGTGCGCGACTGCAGGGCAAAATCAAAGCGGCACGAATCGTCGCTGCAAAGGGCGGGGTCGTGCTTGAGGAAGGCGCGACAGCGCGCGGCCGCAGCCGGGTTGGCCTCGACCGAGCAGGGCGCCAGCGCGGACTGGCAGACGGAGCGCTTGGCGGCGTCCGACACCTTGGCGCACAGGTCGGAGGAGTTGGCCGCATAGGCCAGCTTGAGGTAGCAGGCGTCCTGGGTGGCGGGCGAGACGAACTGCTCGCAGAATGAGGCGTCGGAGGAGTCGGTCAGAAAGCCCTTGAGGCAGTCGTCGCGCTGGCCCACCTCGTAGATGCGCTCGCAGTAGCTGAGGTTGGACTGGCGGGCCGCGAGCGAGAGGAAGCAGTAGTCGTGCGCCCCCACGCTGGACACGCCGGCGCAGGGGTCGAGGGAGGCGGGAGCGGGCGCGGACGGGGGGGCGGAGGGCGCGGGCGCGGGAGAAGCGGCCGCGGAAGGCGCGGCCGGCGGATTTCCGGCCGCGGGGCCGGACTGTGCGCAGCCGGCCATAAACATCGCGCCAATCAAGAGAAGGGGGAGCAGCATCCAAATGCGCATAGCGATCGCCATGCATGGGGCAGGCATCGGGGATTTATAAGAGTATTCCAGCGCCGGCGCGCCGGAAAAATGCAGGGGATGGGATTCGAACCCATGAAGGCGCTAGGCCACAGGGTCCTAAGCCCTGCGCATTTGACCAGGCTTTGCTACCCCTGCAAAAAGAATGGGAGGGCGCAATATCTAAAAGAGGTGGGCCGGTAGCAGTCGCATGGCGCCCGAGCTGCTGGCCAAACGCCGAAAGAAAAACGAGGAGACGCAAGAGCTGCAGCAGGAGCGCCGGCGCCTGGAGCAGGTGGAGCGCCTGCGCGAGATGGAACAGAGGCAGCGCAACGCCTTCAGCGGGCGGACTGCGCAACCGCAGGCGGCCGGCCCGCAAGTGAGGCAGGAAGTCCGCAAGGAAGAGCCGGTTTCGCCGCCTCCCATTCCCCCCGTTCAGGCCCCGCTGCCCAAGGAGGCGGACGCCTCGCCAAAGCCCGCGGCCCCGCAGGCCGTGGAGCGGCGGCAGACGCGCGAGACCACCCGGACCGAGAAGCTGGATTTGGGGCATTATGATTCGTCCGGAAAACACGAGGCGGTGGAGGGGCAGAACAAGGTCGTGGTGCAGGAGCTGGACCGCATCGAGCGCCTCGAAACCCCGCAAGACGGCGCACAGGTGGAGGCGGAAAAAGAAAGAAGGCTGGAGAAAGAGAGCGCCTTGCGCAGGATGGAGGCCAAAACGGCGCAGGTGGTGCCGGCGCAAAAACTGCAGGAGCAGGCCGGCATCGTGCAGGCCGAAAAAAAGCCGGAAATGGAGAAAGAGAGCGCCCGCATTGCGGAGGCCCGGCCGGACGCCAGAATGGCCGGACCCGCGAGCGAAACCGATGAGGAGGCGCGCCGCCAGGTCAGGCGCACGCTCGACGAGGCGTTCGAGCACAACCGCCCCGCCCTGCTGGTGAGCCTGGTGATGAAAAAGGAGGAGGAAGGGCCGCTGGATTTGATGCAGGTGGACGAGCGGCGGGCCCGGCTGCTCGTGGCCGAAGTGGACGCGCGCATCCGCAAGGCGGGGCGCGACAAGTACAGCTTCGCGCAGCGCGTGCGAAAAGAAAAAGACGAGGGGCGCAAGCAGGTGCTGCGCGCCAAATGGAAGAAAATCTGCATCAGCCTGGCCTTTTACACCAAGGTAAAGGGCATGCTGAGCCGCATTCTGGGCGGGTTCTTTGGAAAACTGCTGGGCGGACTGATGAAATAGAAAACCGGAGAAAGGAAAAGAATGGATGGGAAATAGAAAAGAGAAAATAGACTGAAAAAGGAAAGAAACGCGCTAACGTGCTTACTTCTTCACGCGCTTCTTGGGCCTCAGGTACTTGTAACCGCACTTGCGGCAGTGCTCCACGCCCAGCTTGTTGCGGGACTTGCACTTGCGGCAGATGACGATTTTGGCGATGAGCGCGTCGGCTTCGGGGAATTTGCCCATGTGATAACCTCTAAGGATGATGTTGAGAGAGATGGAGTTATGAATATATAAAAAGCTGCGCCCCAAGCTTGACGACGAGAGGCGGAAAACGCCCCGCCGCATGACACGCCATATGCCTCCGCAGCTCAGTACGCCGGGCTCTTGGGAGCCCGTCTAATCGCCAGCCCTTCGGGCTGACGATGGTAGAGCGCCTGAAGAATGAAAATGAAAAAATAACCTGATGCCTCCGTAGCTCAGTGGTAGAGCGCCTGTCTTGTAAACAGGAGGTCGAGAGTTCAACTCTCTCCGGAGGCTTAGAACGAGAAGATGTCCCAATCCAGCGACTGCTTTTTCTCCAACTGCGCGCGCAGCTGCGCCAGCACCATCTCCTTGACGCGCCGGTATTCCGCCGGCCCAACGACCACGTTTCCAATCGCGTATTTCAGGCCCTTGGCGTTGAAGCAGAACATGCAGTCGCTCAGGTTCTCGCAGTGGTGGCAGAAGAGGCAGTCCGAGCAGGAGTTGCAGCCGTCCATCTCGATGCACCGGCTCAGGCGCGAGGACTGGTAGCAGTTGACGCAGAATTGGCAGTAGAAGAGGATGTTGGAGCCAAAGCAGTGCTCCGAGCTCTGGGGCCAGAAGGTGTAGGCGCACAGCTTGGAATAGGCGCTGCACACCGTGCGGTAGCAGTTGGAGGCGTCGATGCACACCGCGCACTCGATGTCGTTGGGGTTCTGGCCGTCCGCGATGTCGGTGTTGAAGAAGGCGAGAGGAGAGAGGCGGGCCGGAACCGAGGCCGGCGACAGGCCCTCCAAATCGCTGCGGTTCCATTTCACCTGCCGGCCGAAGGCCTGCGCCTCCTCCAAGGTCAGCAGCCTATCGTGCGGCAAATCCGAATAATTGCCGTATTGGGCCAGAAACACGTCCTGCCCGCTGAAGGCCGAGCGGTGCCGCTCAAGGCCCCGCGTGTGCTTCAAAAGCCACGGCGCGTAGGCATCGATGGAGTGGGGAGGCTTGAAGCCGAAGAGGACCAACATCGTCTGTGAGAAGGCGGCCTCGATTTTGGACTTGTCGGGGGCTGGAGCGGGCGAGGGATGAAAATCGGAAATGACGGGCTTTGGCACGGACGGTGAGGCAGGGGCGGATTTTGGCGGGGCCGAATTTTCGCTTTTCCCGACCAGCTCGATGAGCGAGGGCAGACGCTTGTTCTTTCTCGCCTCTTCGACCAATTCTGCCGTCAGTTTGTCTTTGATTTTTTTGTATTGGTCGGGCGGCAGCTCCAGATTGCCGATGCAGTGGCGCTTGTTGTGCAGGTTGAAGGAAAAGAGGCAGTTGGAGCAGTTCTTCAAACCGTGCGAGTAGTGGCAGTCCGAGCTGTCCTGGCTCATCCACAGCTCGAAATCGCGCTTGAGGCGCGTGCCCTCGTGGCATTTGAGGCAGAAAGAGGATTCGGAAAAGGCGTTGCCCCCGAAACCCCCGTCGTCCAGCTCGCACTGGGTGCAGAAGGCCATGTGCTTGGAATTGCTGCAAAGGGTGGAATGAAGCGCATATGAGCAGTCGATGATGCTGGAGCTGGAGCGCACGTGCCGGCTGCTGCCCAGCACGATGGAGCCGGCATAATAGGCGCGGTCCTGCACGGCCGATATGATGGACTCGATGTCCTTGAGGGCATTGATGGAAAGAGGCTCGAAGCGCCGGTCGGCGCTTATTTCGTCAAGGCCGATGCATTTCGCTTTTGGCGGATAATCGGACATGGAATAAATGACGTCATGGCCGGAGAGGCTGGAGCGGCGCACCGTGACGGGGTCCACCAGCTCGGCCAGCCACGAATAGTAGTCGGCAATGGGGCCCAGCTCGGCGCCGAAGAGGATGCGGCAGGTGGAATCCCATGAAGGCTGCAGGCCGGACTCCAGTTCGTCCATAAAAAGGAGTTTGGAGAGAAAAAAGAAAAACAAATGCGTGGGGCCTACTTCTTGGCCTCCTTCTTCATCGATTTGGAGGCCAGTCCGAACAGCCGGCGCAGGATGACCAGCGCCGCAGCCGCACCAATGAGATAGAAGAGGGGCGCGTAGGCCTCCAGCTCCTCGGTCAGGGTGGCCGGGCGCACCGGCATGGCGAAGTCGGCCGTGTCGGAGAAGGACTTGCCCTGCGGGTCCTCGAAGTCCATGGCGAGGCCGGTGAGCTGCGAGCCGGAGGTGGCGTCCTTGTCCACGGTGATGGTGTAGGACAGGTTCACCGACTGGCCGGGCATCAGCGAATCCACGTAGCGCACCGTGCCGTCCGTGGAGAAGGGGAAGAGGGGGCGGATGCGCACTTTGAGCTTGCGCGCCTCCTGCGAGCCGGTGTTGGTGAGGAGGATGCCGGTGTCCTGCGCCGCGCCCGCGCGCAGCACGGCCTGCGATGAGTAGGAAGCGGCAAAGTCGGCCTTGGGCTTCACGGGCACCATGAAGCGGAAGTCGGCCGAGCCGTTCTGGCGGTCCTCGCCGGTGTAGTCGAGGTGGATGCGGAGCGGGTAGTCGCCGGGCGCCAAATCCTTGGGCGCCTCAATCGCGAAGACGGCGGAGGCCGAGCCGCGGGCGGCGATGGAGCCCAAGGTCTGGTCCTGGCTCGACCATTTGGTTTCCACCCCGCTGCTGGAGGCTTGCGAGCGCGCGGAGGACACCAGCGTGGGGCCGGTGTTCTGGAAGGTGACCGTCACCTGCGCCGTGTCGCCCGCATAGACGTCCACGGGGGAGGAGGAGGTGACGGCGGCCGTGAAGGCGGGCGAGCCGCCCACGCGCACGTTGACGGTGTTGGCCTCGGTGAATTTGGCGAAGCGCTTCTCGTAGACCGTGCTCACCGAAACGGGATAGGTGCCCGAGGTGGCGAGGTTGTCCACCGGGAGGAGGAAGACGAACGTTCCGGCCGATTCGGGGTCAGAATAGCACAGGCTGTCGGCATAGAGGGTGTCCGAGCCCTGAATGGAGAGCGGGTAGGCGACCTTGAGCTGGACCGACACGTGGTCGGCGCAGTTGTCGGATTCCATGCTCTTGAGGTGCAGGGTGAGGGCCACCACGTGGCCGGGCAGGGCGGGCACCTCGCTGAGGCTGGAATTGATGAGCTGCAGCTTGGGATTCACGGAAGAGAAGGCCGCTCCGGAGAGGAAGAGGAGAAAGAAGAGCGACAGGGCAAACAGGGGGAAGGCCTGGTTTTTTACCGTCATGTTCGGGGTTTTCATCGACATCACCTATAATCATTATCATCATGCGATTTCGCGCTTGAAGAGCATCAGGCTGAGCACGAACGTGAAGAGGCCGAACACCAGCAGGGCGACCAAGTCGGGCACCAGCTGGTAGAGCGAGAAGCCTTTCACCATCACGCCGCGCAGGGCGTCGGCCGCGTAGGTCACCGGCAGGAAGTTGGCCACCGACTGCAGGACGGGCGGCATGGTCTGCACCGGGAAGAAGGCGCCGGAGAGGAAGATGATGGGCATCGACACCATCATGGCCAGCGCCATGTACTGCTCCTGCGTCTTGGCCATCACCGAGAGCACCATGCCCACGCCGGTCGCGCCCATGGCGAAGAGGGCGATGATGACGACCAAATCCATGAGGTGGCCCGAAATCGTGACTCCGAAGAGCGCCATGGCCACGAGAATCACCAAGGATGAGCGCACGGTCTCCAGCAGCATGTAGAACACCTGCGTGCCGAAGATGATGGTGACGTTGGAGGTGGGGGTGAGGAAGACGCGCGTCATCGAGCCGTCTTGGCGCTCGCCGGCAATGGCGCGGCCCAAGCCCATGGTGGCGCCCTGAAAGATGGTGAGCGCCAGAATCGCGGGCAGCAAAAAGTCGATGGCGCGCCGGCCGTAGCCGTAGGGCTGCAGGATTTGCAGCAGGATGGGAGTGCCGGTGCCGGAATTGGCCTCGGAGGAGATGAGCTCCAGCTCATGGCCGGCCTGGTCCTGCAGCGAGATGGCCGTGCGGGCGGAAGAGGCGTGCGCGCGCGTCTGGGCGGCCAGCGAGCCGTATTGGGAGGACACCGTGCGCACGCCGGAGGCCAGCGCGGACTGCGACGCCTGCAGGCCCTGATAGAGGGCGATTTTCTGCAGGGTGGAGGCCTGCGAGTCGCCGGTGGCCAGCTCGATGAGCGTGGCCCCGCCCACGGCGGATGGCGTGAAGCTGTCGGCAATCTGGTTCTGGTCCACCAGCAGGCCGAGGCTGTTCTGCAGTTCCAGCGTCTGGGCCGAGAGGACGGCGGAGGAGGCCGAGGAGGTGTCGGCGGCCTGCCGGTTGGTCTCGTCCACGAGGTGCTGCTGGGCAGAGGGGTCGGCCGAGGCGATGGAGGAGAGCTTGGAGCGCGAGAGGGCGAGCGAGCCGCGGGCGGCGTCGGACTGGGCCGCCAGCTCCACGAGGCGGCCGGAGAGGATGGACTGCGAGAGCGCGGCCGAGAAGGCCTGCGCCGAGCCCTTGGCCGAGGCCGCCACCGAGGAGTCGGACTCGTCCACCATCAGGCTGATGGTGGCGGGCCGGCCTTCGGCCACGGATTGGGAAAAGCCGGGCGGGATGACGAACAAGACCTTGATTTGCTCGGCGTCCAGCATCCGCTTGCCCTCGTCCTGGCTGCCCACCTGATAGCGGATGGAGAAGGCCTCCATGGAGGAGAGCTGGGCGATGATTTCCCCCGAAAGGGTGGAGTGGTCGTAGTCGGCGACGGCGGTGGGCAGGTGCTTGGGCAGGTTGCCGGCCGCGTAGCCGAAGATGACAATCATCAGCATGGGCATCATGAAGAGGGGCACCAGGCGCACGCGGTCGCCTTTGAGCACCATCCAGTTCTTCTTGACAATGGCCCACATTTTGGGCAGGTCCACCAGATGCTCCACCGCGCCGTTGTGCTCGGCGCGCGTGAGCTGGTATTGGGAAGCGGATGCGGCCGGGGCTCCGGGCTTGGGGGAGGGAGAGGCCTCGGGCTGGGAGTGGGCGCCGTTCTTCTTTTCGGGGTTCTGCTCTTTGGCCATAATCAGTCCCTCAGCTCCTTCTTGGTCAGGTTGATGAAGACTTCCTCCAGGGTGGGCTCGCGCACCTTGAAGTCGCGGGTGGAGATGCGCCGGCGCGAGAGGAAGTCGGAAAGCTTGTGGATGAGGTCGGGGGGCAGGCGGCGCACCGGCAGGCTCGCCCGGCGGCCCTCCAGCGAGACGGAGATGGCGCCCACCAGCGCCTTGAGCTCGTCCAGCAGCTTCTGCTCCGGCACGCGCTCGAATTCGATTTCGATGCAGTGGGAATAGTGCTGCGAGGACTTGAGCTCGGCCGAGGTGCCCAGCGCGATGAGTTTGCCGTGGTCCATGATGCCGATGCGGTCGCACAGCTTGTCGGCCTCGTCCATGTCGTGCGTGGTGTAGATGACGGTCATGCCCGAGGCGTTGAGCGTCTGCGTCAGCTCGCGAAGCGCGATGCGGCTCTGCGGGTCGAGGCCGGTGGGGGGCTCGTCCATGAACAGGATTTCGGGAGAGTGCAGAAGGCCGGCCGCCACCGAAAGGCGCTGCTTCATGCCGCCCGAAAAGGTGCCCGAGCGCACGTCCCGTTTGTCGTAGAGGGTGACGATTTTGAGCAGCTCCTCGGAGCGCCGCTGGACCAGGGAGCGGTCCATGGAATAGAGCTCGCCGATGTACCAGAGGTTTTCCAGCGGAGTCAATTCCTCGAAAAGCGAGAACTTCTGGGGCACCACGCCGATGCGGCTGCGCACCAGCGCGTCCTCCTCGGAGAGGTCGTAGCCCGCCACCAGCGCGCTGCCCTCGGTGGGCTTGAGCAGCGTGGTGAGCATGTTGATGGTGGTGGTCTTGCCCGCGCCGTTGGGGCCCAAAAAGCCGAACAGCTCGCCCTTCTTCACCTTGAGCGAGAGGCCGTCCACGGCGATGAAGCTGCCGAAGCGGCGGGTGAGGCCGTTGAGCTCGATGGCGTAGGGGCTGGAACGCCCGGCTGAGGGGTTGGAGGGGGAGGACATGCGAACGCCTGCTCGACGATATTCCAAATTATGTTATATTCCAATTAATGGAATAAGTATATAAGCCTGCGCCCGCCCCATAGGAGGGTATGCCGAACGCGCGCAAGCCGACCCCGAAAAGCATTTGTCCGCAAGCGGACGGCCAGCCGGCGCTCGGCGCGCGCTTCCACCTGCTTTTCCTGATTTGGCGCCTCCACCAGCGGCCGACCTACGGCTATGCGCTGATGCAGGAAATCCGACAGATGGCCGTCGGGCACAAGAAGACCTCGGCCGTCTATCTGGCGCTGGAGCGGCTTGAAGAGGCGGGTTTGGTGAAAAGCCGCCTCGACAGCAGCGGCGGGCGCATGCGCCGCCTCTATCAGACCACGCCGAAGGGCTGGGCGCTCTACGAGCGCATCCGCCGCAGGATGATTCGCGGGACGCTGCGCGACTTCATGCGCGCGCTGGCCGGATAAAAAAAGGGATATAAACCCCCTGTGACCAAGTCCGGCCAACTCATGTTTTGAGAGGTTGTCTAATGGAATTTGTCGAGGAAGTCGCGTTCGCCGCCAAACACAAGGACTGGATGGTGGTCAAGAAGCTGCTCATCGAGCAGAACACCGCGCCGGAGGAAATCGCGCTGGCGCTGGCCTCGATTGACAAGACGCTGGTGCGCAAAGCTTACGAGTACGCCGGCGTCAAGGCCGAGGTGGTGGAGGCCTACGTGGCCCGCGTGGCCAAGAAGGGGCGCACCTTCGCGAATTTGTCGGCCGTGTTCAGCACGCTCAAGCCCGGAGAGGTGAAGGCCGCGCTTCTGGAAGCGTGCCCCACGCCGGCGCACTACCCGCTGGCCGAGAGCTATTTTGTCAAGAAATTGCTCGAAGAGATTGGATTTGACCCCTGCCTCGAGCCCGAAACTTTGGCGAAAGTGTACCCGCAGCTCAAGATTCCCAAACCCCGCGGGAACTTCGGGAAGAAAAAGAAGTAGAGAACCTGGCGAAATAAACATGTTTTTATTTTATCCCTTTTTCATACGCCCATGGCCAAATCTGTTTCCAATAAAACACCCGCCCCGCACGGCTCGTCGGCCGCCGCCAACCTCGTGCGGCTGTGGCTGAAGCAAAAGCCTTTCATGCACTGGCTGGTGCGCGAGGGCCTGGTGAATTACACCGCCTTGGCGAAAAGGCTGGCGCAGGAGGGATTTGCCGCCGGAAAAAGGCCGGTGGCGGCCCTGCGCGCGGCGCTGTTGCGCTCGCGCCGGTTGGATTTGGGCGAGTTCGACCCGTTCGGCAAAAACGAGGTGCTGGGCGAATCCACCTTCGAAGTGCGCAGCGGCATTACGGTGGTGCAGAGCGAGAAAGCCTTGCAGATGCCGGTGATTGCGGTCGCCTCCTCCAAGAACGGCGTGATTTCCATCATCGACGAGGCCAAGGAGGGGCGCGTGCCCAAGGCGGCCAAGGTGGTGGGCGAGGATTTGGTGCTGATTACCATCTACTCGGACGAGCGCATGGAAACCGAGTCCGGCGTATTGGCCACCCTGCTTTTGCATCTGGCCTTGCAGAAAGTGAACGTGATTGAAGTGATTTCGGCCGGGCCGGACACTATACTAGTGATAGAGCCCAAGGATTTGGGCAACGCGCTGGGTGTGTTGCAGGGCTTGATGAGCAAGGGCAAGAGAAGCAAGGGCGAGCAGGCGCTCTTCTCTTATGACAAGCCGGTGAAAGACTAGGACTTGCGCTGCATCGAGTCCCGCCTGCGGCTGAAAAGTCCGGCGCGCTTACCTCGTGCGAACCTTTATAAAATCAAAAGCCCATACCAACTCCAACATCGGCTTACCGAGGATGCTGGCTATATCGCAGACGAGGTCAAGCGCGAATGGCTTGATAAAAAACGAGGTGTCGCAATGGCAAGTACGAAAGAACACATGAACCTGATCTTCATCGGCCACGTCGACCATGGTAAATCCACCACGGTCGGCCGCGTGCTCTACGAGTCGGGCGCCATGTCCGACCAGCAGCTGCGCAAACTCAAAGAGGAGGCCGAGAAAGTCGGCAAGGCGACCTTCGAGTTCGCCTTCTCCATGGACACCCTCAAAGAGGAACGCGAGCGCGGTGTGACCATTGAGCTCTCGCACAAGGAGTTCGAGACGCAGAAGTACTACTTCACCATCATCGACGCCCCCGGACACAAGGACTTCGTGAAGAACATGATTACGGGCGCCTCGCAGGCCGACGCCGGCGTGCTGGTGTGCTCCGCGAAAGAAGGCATCCAGCCCCAGACCAAGGAGCACGCCTTCCTGGCGAAAGTGCTGGGCATCAACCAGCTCATCGTCGGTGTCAACAAGATGGACGCCGTCAACTGGGACCACGTCAAGTTCGACGAGACCAAGCAGGCGCTCACCACGCTCTTGAAGAACATCGGCTACAAGACCGACACCCTGCCCTTCATCCCCTACTCGGGCTACACGGGCGACAACATCAAGAACAAGAGCACCAACATGCCCTGGGACTCGGGCCCCACCCTCTTGGAGTGCTTCGACAAGCTCGTCTGCCCCCCCAAGCCCACCGACAAGCCCCTGCGCCTCCCCATTCAGGACGCCTTCACCATCACCGGACACGGCACCGTGCCGGTCGGCCGTGTGGAAACCGGTATCCTCAAGCCCAACATGAGCATTGTGTTCATGCCCTCAGGCGCGAAGGGCGAGTGCAAGCGCATTGAAATGCACCACCAGGAGCTGACGCAGGCCGTCCCCGGCGACAACGTCGGCTTCAACGTCAAGGGCGTGGACAAGAAGGACATCAAGCGCGGCGAGGTCGTCGGCCCGGTCGACAGCCCCCCCACGGTGGCCTCCGAGTTCACGGCCCAGATCGTGGTGCTCGAGCACCCGACCGCCATCGGCAAGGGTTACACCCCCGTCTTCCACATCCACACCGCGCAGATTGCCTGCACGATTACGGAAATCATCGAGAAGAAGGACCCCAAGACGGGACAGACGCAGCAGAAGAACCCCGACTACATCAAGACCGGCGACGTCGCCATCGTGCGCATCAAGCCCGTCAAGGCCGTGGTCGTGGAGAAGTTCCAGATGTTCCCGCCCCTCGGTCGCTTCGCCATCCGCGACATGGGACAGACCGTGGCGGCCGGCGTCGTGCTGGAAGTGACCCCGAAGACCGCGTAAGGTCTTCCCCCTTTTTTATTTTCATTTAATTTTGTAAAACGTTGGTGAAAGAATGAGCAAAGCTAGAATCAAACTCATCGGCAAGAACCCCAAGGAATTGGACGATGTCTGCCACCAGATAGAGGAGATTGCCAAGACCACGGGAGTGGATTTGGCGGGCCCCATCTACCTGCCCACGAAGCGCTTGAAGATTTCGACGCGCCGAACGCCCTGTGGCGACGGCTCCGACACCTACGAGCACTGGGAGATGCGCATCCACAAGCGCATGATTGACGTGGCCGGCGACGAGAGAACGCTTCGCCAGATTATGCGCGTCAAGGTGCCCGACACCGTGCACGTGAAGATTTCGCTCGAGTAAGTTTCCGCCTTTTTTAGTTTATAATTAAAAACCAGCCCAGCGAAAGCCCGAAGTGATGGCCATGTCGAGTCCCTCTTTCCTTCCCAAGCCCGTCGCGGGCTTTCTGGCGAACGATTTCACCCGCATCCTGCTGCTGCTCGTCATTTTCGCCGGCTTCTATTCCTTCGCTTTCACAGACGTGAGCGCCCCCATTCGGCCCGCCGGCCAGCCGGTGGTGGCCACCGTTGATTTCTTCTACCTCTCCACCTGCCCGCACTGCCGCCAGCAGGAGGATTTCAACAACAAATTGGCGGCCGAATTCCCGCAGGTCAATTGGAGCTATCATGACATGAGCTCAAGCGCGGTGCAGGATTTGAGCGCGCAGATGATGATGGAGCGCAATTACACGCCCATCAAGGCCACCCCGATTACCATTATTGGGAACAAGGTGTTTGTGGGCTACGACCCCGTAAGCCAGCCCGAGCAGATGCGCCAAGCCGTAAGGGAAGTGTTGGGGAATGAGAGCAGGGTTGCGCCCCAAACACAAAACAATTCCTCCACTCCTTTCTCGCTTCGGGCCCTCGATTTGCCTCTTGTTGGCCAATTGCACCCGGAACAGATGAGCCCGCTCATGCTCTCGCTCTCTCTGGGCGTTCTCGACGGATTCAACCCCTGCGCCGTGTGGGGCGTGATTGCGCTTATTTGCATGCTGATGCTGGCCAACGACTGGAAAAAGATGGGTCTGCTGGTCGGGGCGTTCGTTTTCTTCTGCGCCGTGGCGCATTTCGCCTTTGTGGGCGGGTTTGCCAGCCCCTTTTTCGTGCTGGGCATCATGCGCTATGTGATGACGGCGATGGGCGTGTGCGCGCTTTTCATCGGCATCTACCAAATCAGGGCCGCGTGGATGGGGAGAGAAAAGAAAACGCACAAATCGTTCAGCGCCCCGCCGGAGAAGGAAACCTTCGGCTCGCTGCTTGAAAACCCCGTCATCATCGCCCTCTTGGTGGGCTTGGCCCTCATGGCCGTGCTCTTCAATTCCTTGGGCTCGATTTGCGCGGCCGCCGTGCCGACGGTGTATAATCAGGCCATGACAAACGCCGGAATCGCGGGCGGGGCGAAATTGGGCTATCTGGCTGTCTACAACATCATGTACATGGTGCTCGACGCCGTGATGCTGGGCTTGGCGATGGTGCTGATGTCGGGCAAACTGGGCGCCAAAGTGGCCCTGATTACCCAAATCCTGTGCGCCCTGCTGCTCACGGCGTTTGGATACATGCTGCTCTTCGCCCCGGCGCTATTGGTGGGCGGATAAATGGGGCGCCCCATGGAAAAAAAGACTGGACGAGTCTCCAAGGGCGAATACTTGCAGTTGGATGATTCCGAGGCAGTAAACATAAATGATTTAATCGAGATAAAAACTACGAAAAGGAAAGACACCATAAAGGAAATGAGAATTAATCTCAAAAGATGGCTTGAAAATCCAGAAATGAGAAAAAAATTCAAAGAAAATGACGTAGATTTGGCGATTGTAATTTACTCTAACAAGAGCAGATACACGAGACAGGATGTCGACAATATAGCGAAAATAATCCTAGATGCGCTCAGTAGAGATAGAAGTGACCAAGCGGCACCATATCTTCTTGAAAATGACGCTCAAGTTATTCGACTGCTACTCTATAAGAAAATCCAAGAGGAGGACAAATACAACAAAACAGATGAGATTAGGCTTTCGATAAGAGTTCATGCGCCGGATAAAGAAATGATTCTGGTTGGACCGCCAACCTTTTAATTCCCAAAAAGACCAATAGAGAACGAATGATGAGACTTACGACACGGAGTGGAGGGCTTTAACCGGCCTGACGCGATGAAGACGTGACTTGACTCTGACAACAAAATCGTGATAACATGACCGAAATCGTCCGCATTCCCCACGAGCGCATCTCCGCCCTGCGCGGCGACGGCGACGCCACCTTGCAGATGCTCGAGCGCAAGCTCAAGTGCTCCATGGACGTCAGTGATGAGGGCGACGTCGAGCTGGAAGGCGAGCCGGTGGACGAGTTCTTCGGCAAGAGCGTCATTCGCGCCATTGGCCGGGGCTTCGAGCCCCACATCGCCCTCAAGCTGCTCAAGGACGACTACGGATTCCACCTCATTGACCTGCGCGACTATGCCTCCAAGCCCGACGCCATGACGCGCATCAAGGGGCGCGTGATTGGAGAGAAGGGCAAGGCGAGGCAGATTGTGGAACAGGAGGGCGAATGCAATCTGGCGATTTGGGGCCACACGGTGGGCGTCATCGGAAGGCTTGAGACGCTGGACATCGCCACCACGGCCGTCTTCAAGCTCATCGAGGGCCAGCCGCACCCGGCCGTCTTCATGTACTTGGAGAAAAACCGCCGCCGGCGCGAGCAGGACGAGAAGGGCATGGGCATGTGGGTGCAGAAAAAACCCCTCAAAGAGCCCAAAAAAGCGAAAGAATGAGAGAAAAACGGCCTCTCGAAACCCAAACGGCCGGCGTCGGCGCCGGCCGGATTGGTTTTTTCCCCTTTTCTCCCCGAAGATTCCTCACCCTTCTTAAACTCTTTGCCCCTTTGCATTAGTGGCGACCAGAAAAATAGGTGGCAGAGGAGTTAGCATGCCGACGGAAACGGACAAGATATTCTCCAATTTCAAGGAGCACTCGGTGGCCGAGTTCTTCAAAAAGAACAAGCAGATGCTGGGCTTTTCGGGCAAAACCCGAAGCTTGACCATCATCGTGCACGAATATGTGACCAATTCCATTGACGCGGCGGAAGAGGGCGGCATTCTGCCCGAAATCACCGTCAAAGTGGATGAAATCGACAAGCTGGGCGAGCGCTACCGCGTGTCGGTGCAGGACAACGGCCCCGGCATCCCCAAAAAGCACATAGGAAAAGCGCTGGGTCAGATGCTGGCCGGCACCAAGTTCCACCGCTACGCCCAGCAGCGGGGCCAGCAGGGCATCGGCGCCACCGGCTGCACCATGTATGCGCAGGTGACCACCGGCAAGCCCGTCAAATTCGTCTCCGAATACGATTCCAAGCGCCTGGTTGGAAACATCTCGGTGGACATCAAGACCAATTCGCCCAACATCACCGACATGGTGGAAGAGGAGAACCCGGAAAAAAAGCACGGCCTTTACTTGGAGGGCGAGTTCGGGGAAGTGAAATACGACCGCTCCCTGGGCAGCGTCTATGAATACATCAAGCGCACCGCGCTGGCCAACCCCCATGTTTCGCTCACCCTCATCGAGCCCAACGGCGACAAAGTCGCCTATCCGCGCTCGGTGGAGGAAGTGCCCAAGAAGCCCAAAGAGACGCAGCCGCACCCGCTGGGACTTGCGGTATCCGACCTCGTCGACCTCGCGCACCGCGAGGGCCCGAACACCAATATCTCGCTCTTCCTGCGCGAGCGCCTCCAGCGCGTGAGCGATGCCAAGGTGGCGGAGCTGGCCGGCCTGCTCAACGGCACGACGCCCGGCCTGCCGGCCGTCGACTTCAACAAGCCTTCGCGCGAGATGACGTGGCCCGAAGCGGAAGGCCTGGTGCACGCGTTCGCCCTGCCATCTGTGAAATGGATTGCCCCCGAATCCAACTGCCTGCGCCCCATCGGCGCCGAGCAAATCCAGAAGGCGGTGGCCGCCATCCTGGCCCCCGATTTCGCGGCCGTCACCGAGCGGCCGCCCAAGATTTACAAGGGCGGCATTCCCTTTTTGGTGGAGGCCGCCATCGCATGGGGCGGCAACGCCGGCCATGTGGATTCCAACAACCAGCGCGGCGGGGACATCATGCGCTACGCGAATGCCGCGCCGCTGCTCTTCGACGTATCGGGCTGCGCGATTACCAAGGCCATCAAGGACGTGGACTGGAAGCGCTACAACATCACCGATTTCGAGCAGGCGCCCATCACCGTGTTCGTGAACGTGGTGTCGGTGCACGTGCCCTACACCTCGGCCGGCAAGCAGGCCATCTCCGACGAGGACGAAGTGTATCAGGAAATCAAGTACGCGATTATGGAAGTGGCGCGCAAGGTGCAGCTGCACGTGGGCGGCATCAAGCGCGAGCACGAGCAGGCCGAGCGAAGGAAGGCCATCCTGCGCTATGTGCAGCAGCTGTCACGCGATTTGACCGATTTGGCCGGCAAGGGCAAGCCCGACGAGCTGTCGGGCCGCCTCACCCATTTGATTGAGACCAAGTACATGAGCCAAATCATGGAAGGCAAGAACGAGGCCGAAGAGGGCGCGGGCCCGGGCGCAAGCGGGTTTGGAAAAAAGAAAAAAGACGCGGACGAGGAAGACGAGGGAGAGGAGTAGGTGATGAACATGGCAGCCAAACCGACTCAAAAACCCGCCCCCGCGCACCGCAAGGCCGACTCCGGCGAGGTCACCCGAAAGCTGGAAGGGCTGGGCCTGGACATGCTCAAGGAGATTGACGAGGAGCAGACGCCCTCCTTCACCACCGCCCTGCGCTCGAAAGGCAACGTGCTCTATGACGAGGGCGTGGGCTGCCTGCGCCTGGGCGAGAAGGTGGAGCAGCGCAAGTTCGTCAACGTGGGCCAGGCGCGCAAGTTCATGCAGACCGTGGCCGTGGCGGCCAAGTGCAAGAAATTTTTGCGCGAGAATTCGCACACCTCCATCAGAGGCTTGTTCTACCAGCTCAAGTTCAGCCTTGGCGAGGATTTGGACGAGGAGCTCTTCTCCGAGCAGTCCGAGTCCAACCCCCTCATCGAGGATTTGGAAGTGGCCATTGACGTGAAGAGAGAGGACCTCAACCTCAATACCGACCGCAAGGGCGTGGTGGCCGGCCCGCTGGTGCTGCGCGACAAGTTCGGCGGGGACGAAACCCTCATCGACGCCACCAAGCAGGGGCGGTCGGGCTGGATGATTCCCTCCGACGTGGACAACGGCATGACCATCGAGGAGCTGGATGCCGATTACGTGCTCGTGGTGGAAAAGGACGCCATGTGGCAGAGGCTGAACGAGGACAAGTTCTGGAAGAAGGAGAACTGCGTGCTCATCACCCCCAAGGGGCAGGCCTCGCGCGGCTGCCGGCGCCTCATCTCCAAACTGGCGGCCAAGAAGCTGCCGGTCTATGTCTTCACCGACTGCGACGCGTGGGGATGGTACATCTACTGGGCCATCAAGACCGGCTCGATGAACCTCGCGTACCTCGCCACCGACATCGCCACCCCGCAGGCCAAATTCGTCGGGGTGACCATGCAGGACATCAAGGACTACGACTTTTTGGGCAAGCTCACCATCAAGGCCAAGGAAGTGGACATCAAGCGGGCCGAGGAAATGCTGGGCTATGAATGGATTAACCGCCACCCCGAATGGGTGAACGAGCTCAAAGTGGTGCTCAAGACGCAGAAGAAAATCGAGCAGGACGCCCTGCAGGGCCCCAGCCTCTCCTTCGTGGGCGAGTATTTGCGCGAAAAAATTGGGAAAAAGAAGTTCCTGCCCTAGGAGAAAGGAGGTAGGCGGGCCGGCCTTCTTCTTTTCTCGTCGTGCCGCCTTGCATTTGTTTTTAAAGTTTCCCAGTGAAGCATAGCCTAAGGGATAATACACGACATATCATTTGGGGTGACAAAATGTTCGTGCTGCAAACCGGACCGCGATACAAGGCGCCGGAATACCTCCGCCGCCCGCAGGAGCAGGAGGAGCCGGTCCGGGCGCCCGCAAAGAAGGGCGCGGACCTGAGCCAGACCATCAAGAAGAAGGGGGCCGAGCAGCTCCTGTCCGAGACGCTGGCGCCGGGCGTGAAGAGCGTGGTGATGCCCCTCGCCACCAAGAACGACGCCTACGACATCAAGATTTATTCGGATGACAAGAAGGGCACCTGGCTGTCCACCAACGCCAGCGCCTACTACGACGAAAGCCTGGCATATAGCGATTTCGTGGCCAGCATCAACGCCCCGCTGGCCTGGACCTTCACCCCCGCGAACGGCAAGCGCATGGACCAGCTCAACCCCTCCACCCGCGACAAGGTGATGGTGGAGGAGGACCAGTTCGTGGTGCTCCAGCGTGACAACAACAAGGGCATGCTGTCCATCGGATACGAGTACAACTATCAGGCCAAGGCCAAGGTCGGGCAGGCTGTCGAGGGCGGCGCGTTCGAAGCCGTGCTGGAGGGCGTGGACGAGGACAAGACCGCGCACGTGCGCATCCGCGACAAGAAGGACCCCGGCATCAGCGTGCTGCTCAGCCTCAAGCCCGGCGCCAACCCGGTGGACGCCGGCTATCTGGACCCCGTGAGCGGGCACTCCATCCAAATCCAGATTCGCGATGCCTCCCACACCACCGACAACAGCCTCGCAACGGCGGACATCGGCATTTACAGCGAAGTGTATGTGCTTCAGCACGGCCAAACCCCGGCTTACGGATACGAACAGGACGGGGTGACGCCCATCCCGGCCATCGGGCCGGGCCAGAACTACGTGTTCTGCTGGGGCAGCACCGACCCCAGCTCGGCCGGCTACAAGCGCACCAACTCCTTCTTCAGCCTCGTGGCCCAGGACCCGTCCCTGCTGCACAACGGCCTGAGCGTGCTTCGCGAGGGCGAATCCATGGACGGGCCCGACCTGGTCAACAAGGGCAAGCTCTACAACGAGGGCGTGAGCCAGCTGCAGACCGTGCAGATGAGCTTCAAGCCCGTGCGCGAGGGCATCCTGACGCAGGACGGGCAGATGATTACCGACAGCTTCATCCCCATCCAGTCGGCGGACGGCCGCAAGATTTTCAGCCTCATCTACGACGGCGTGTCCTCGGGCAGCTATTCCAAGTTCTACCTCCGCCAGACGCAGAGCGGGGAATACGAGCTGTATTACCAGGCCGATTTGGGCTATTGGGTGAAGACCGACATGCCGGAGGGCATCACGGTGGGCAACATGACGGTGGGCAAGGCGCCCACCCTGCCGCACACGGTGGCCGGCGACGGCGGCATCGTCTACATCGACACGGTGGGCGGTTACATCGGCCTGGGCGCCAACGTGCGCCCCGACATCACGCAGCTCAATCAGGACGGGAGCCTCAAGAACTTCGAGTACACGCGCTTCCCCTTCGAGAAGGTGCCCAACGGAAGCGACATGGACTTCCATGAGGACAAGCCCCAATACAAGCCCATGGGGGCGTCGGACTTCGGGCAGCCGGCGGACCAGATTGTGGACAAGCGCGGCGACCGCGTCCAGTGGGACAACGGCGGCGTGGGCATCAAGTTCAACCTTGAAGGCTCCACGGGCGAGAAGCTCACCCTGCAGTACGAAAAGCGCGAGGTTCCCGTCATCGGGCCCAGCGCGGTGTCCGAACAGCCGGCGCCGGCCGGACGGCAGAGGCAGCTGAGCTTCAGCCGCTCGCAGCAGGTGCGCATCCCGCTCGCCATCTCCAACCCCGGCACGGCGCAGGTCGTCATCACGGACGTGAACGGCCGGCAGCTGACCGAGAAGGATATTTACGTGGACAAGACGGCAGACGGCTTCATGCTCAACTCCAGCGCCCTGCCGGCTGCGGGCACGTATGGCTACACCATCACAGACGGGCGCAACGTCACGCGCGGCGTGTTCAACATCCGGCCCTAGGCCCCGGGCCGCACGCCCGCCAAGCCCGTCCAAGTTTGTTTTTATTTTCTCCCATCCATCTTTTAGCTGATTCGAATGTCAGACTCCTTGCGCCTAGTCGCCGAAGTCAACGGCTTTCTCGACTCCATTGACGAGCAGGGCCGCATCGACGCGGACCGCGTTCCCCAGCTGGAAGCCTACAAGGCCGAAATGCTGGAGCGCGGCTTTGGCGCGCCGTTTTTGGCCATGGTGGCGCAGGCGCGCGCCGAGCTGGAGGACGAGACGGCCGACGACATGAAGGACCGCTCGCGCCAGCTCAAGCGCCTGCGCTATGTCGCCTCCCTGAAGAAATTCACCCTCAACCGCCTGCGCGTCAGCCTCGCGGCGCACCGCCTCGCGCAGGCCATGCAGGAAAGCGGCCGCGCGAATATGGCGGAATACCTGCCCCGAGGGGGCTCCTATGTCAAGGCCCTCTCGGACGGGGGGGAGATGGCGGCGGAGGCCTACCACTACCTCATGAGCCTCTTTCTGCCCCGCCGCTTCAGCATCTCGGCCGCCTCGGCCGTCATCAAGGCCGTGTCGGGTGGGCAGGAGGAGCACAAAGAGGTGGATTTGTCCAACAGCGAAGACGCGGCGCACGACTTGAAGGAGCTGCTGGGCAAGACCAAGGGCGTGCGGGAAATCGCCATCGCCCAGAAGCCCAAGGGGCTGATTCGCAATCATTCCACCCGCGTGGCGCTCTTCACGGCCGCCGCGGTCGGGGCCGAGAAAAAGGCAAGGCAGAAGATGAAGGAAGAGGAAGGGACGGATGCAAAACTGGTGGCCTACAACGATTTGCTGCGCAAGCACGGAATCGTGCCCGACGTGCCCGTCACCGCGCTGGAAGGGATGGAGGCGCTGCGGCAGGAGGCGCTGGCGGGGGGATTCGCGCAAAAGGTGCACGGCGAGCTGCTGATGGAGGAGGAGCTGGAGCTGGCGCTCCACAAGCGGCGCGCGAAATACCGCCGCCTCTGCATTGATGGCGCGGGCGAGACGGTGTACGGACTGCTCACTTGGTATTACGTGTGCTTCCATGCGCAGGGGCGCAAGTCCTATGGCGCCATGCCGGCCGTCAATGCCGAGCCGGACGAGCAGCTGCTGCACGTGATGCACGAATTGCAGCCGGCGCAGGATGCGCTCAAACACCCCGACCGGATGCTGGCGCAGAAGATGGCGCTGGAGGCGCGCGCGCCGCCGCTGCCGAGCCGGGCTTGGGGGCCGGCGTTCATGGCGCTCAAGAGCGGGCAGGACGCGAAATGGGCGGCCGAATATTTCCATGTGGAAGAGGAAGCCGTGGCGCAGGCGATGCCGGTGGTGGAAAGCCTGGTTTCGCAGCCCGGCGGACGGGGCGCGAAGTTCCTGCAAGGGCTTAAGAAGGAATGAACAGAGGTTCGGACATGTGGACCTTGCAGGGCCGGCGGGAGGAGATGTTTGCCTCCATCGCCGCCCATTCGACTGAGGCGGCCGTGCGCATCAAGACCAAGCCCAGCCGCCAGCTTTTTCTGCGCCTTTTGGACCATACGGCCGTAAAAGAGATTAGGATTAGTTCGGGGCTGTGGAAGACGGTGCCGAGCAAGGTGCGGGCCGCGCTGGACGGCGTGGGCGTGCGCGTGGCAGTGGAGGAAAAAAAGGCGGGCAGGCCGGCGAAATTTGGTTTGGAGAAAAAGCAGAAAGCGCTCGAGCTGCTCAAGGGGGGAAAGACCGCTCACTTTATTTCGCAAACCCTCGGCGTTCCGACTACTTCGATTTATTGGTGGAAAAAAGAGGCTGGGATGGGCAAGAAGAGAAGGAAAAAGAAGGCTATTTTCGCTTCTTCTCCTTCCCCGTCTTGAAGGCGCTGGGGCACAGTTTGTTGAGCGGGCAGCCGGCGCAATCGGGCTTGAGGGCCGTGCAGTAGGCCCGCCCGTGGTGGACCATCCAGTTGGTGTACATGCCCCAGTCCTCGCGCGGGAGGAGGGCCATCAGCTCCTTCTCAATCTTGTTTTGCTGCTCGCGGCTGGAGGTGAAGCCCAGGCGCCAGGAGAGGCGCATGCAATGCGTATCCACCGCAATGCCCTCGTTCTGGCCGTAGGCGTGGAACAGCACGATGTTGGCCGTTTTTCGGGCCACGCCGCGCAGGGTGAGCAGCGAGGCCATGTCGGCAGGAACGGAGCCGTTGAAGCGCTCGGCCAGCATTTTCGAAGTTTCGCTCAAGGCTTTGGCTTTGGAATGGTAAAAACCGGTGGAGCGAATGAGGGATTCAAGCTCGGGAATGGAGGCGGCGGCCATTGCTTTTGCATCTGGATATTTTTCAAACAGTTTCGGGGTGACCAGATTCACCCGGGCGTCGGTGCATTGGGCCGAGAGAATGGTGGAAATAAGAAGCTGAAAAGGAGTTTGGTAGTGGAGCGAGCACCACGCTTTGGGGTAGAGGCGGCGAAAGACCGCCACCACGCGCGCCGCGCGCTCTTTTTTGTCCGAGAGTTTCTCTTTCCCGCTCATGGGTCAATCGAGCCCGAAATCACTTCGCAGCCGTCATGGGTGACGATGAGCGTGTTCTCGAACTGGGCCACCATGCCGCGGCCCGCCTCGCGCAGGACCGGGTAGGGATAGAGGCAGCCGGCATTGAGCAGCTCCTTGAGCGCGGCCGAGAGGGTGAGGCGCGAGTTGAAGTCATTGACCAGCCAGCGCTCGGCAAAGGGCAGGGTGAAGTAGCGGGTGACGAGCTTGTTGAGCAAATCGCGCGAAGCCTTCATGCGCAGGCGGCCCTCTCCGACGACGGAGAAAATCTCCACCTGCGGCTGGTCGGCCACGCGGCCCGCGCCGGTGGTGGCGAACGGCTCGATGGCGAACACGTCGCCTTCGGCGAACTCGTAGGTGTCGCCGTTGTCGAAACTCGGAACGTCCACGCCGGCATGGAGGCGGAAGGGCTCAATCATGTGGCTGGAGAGGTTTTCGATGGGCTTGAAGCCGCGCGAGCGGATTTGCTTCTCGATCACCCCGCCGATAAAGCCGTTGGTCACGCCGGGCTTGATGGAGGCGACGGCGTCTTCCAGCGCCTTGTGCGAGGCTTCCAGCAGGGAGCCCTGCTCGCCGGAGAGGTCGATGGAGAAGGCCGTGTCGGCCACGCAGCCGTTGATGGCCACGCCGAAATCGACTTTCACCAAATCTTTCTCGCCAATGAGCAGCGAATCTTTCGTTTCGGGAGTATAATGCGCGGCCACGTCGTTGATGGAGATGTTGCAGGGGAAGCCCGGCACGGCGCCGGCATCGCGCGTCATCTTCTCCACCGTCTCGGCGATGTCGAAGGCCGACTCGCCGGGATTGACCAGGCCGCCGGCGTCCTTCTTGATGGAGGCCGCGATTTTGCCGGCCTGGCGGAAATACTCAAGAGCCTTGGCGCGCGCCTCGCGCACCTCCTCGGCATTGCCGGCCGGGGATACTTCGGGAGATACGGATGAATCGTCTGACATAGGATGACCTCGTAAGAATGATGGATTTCATATGTCATGGGGGGATTATAAGGCTGACGACGAGCAGGGGGCGCAAAAGCGGCACGAAAAAGAAGGGGAGAGTCGGACGAAAGGCGCGCGGCAACCCGTGGCGGGCGGCGCAGCGAAGCGATGCGGGGCGGATGCCGGCTTATTTTTTGGCCGGGCCGGGCAGGATTTGCAAAAGGGGCCCAAGCGAGCGCAGGGAGAAAGAAGCTTTGGCATGCTCGCGCGCGTGCTTGCCCAGCAGCAGGCGGCCCGTGTGCAGGCCGGCATGAGAGGCCGGCACGATGTCCTTGGCCGGGTTGTCGCCCAGCATCAGGATTTGGGAGGGGCGCAGGCGCAGTTTGCGGGCAATGCGCTTGTAAAAAGCAGGCGTCTTGCCCTCTTGGCCGGTCGAGGTGACAAAGACGTGGTGGAAGAAGGGGTCGAGGCCGAGGCGGATGAGCTTGTCCCACTGCTTGAGCGCCACCCCCTCGGAGGCCGCGGCCAGCACATAGCCGCGCTCGCGCAAAGTAAGAAGCAGGCGCGCGGTGTCGGGATAGGGCGAGATGGAGGATTTGGTGTTGTGGTAGGCCGCGATGCCGGCCGCCACGATGCGGTCGGGATTGGGCGAGGGAAAGCGGCGCACCAAAAGGTTGAAGTGGCCGCCGAAGTTGGAGCCTTTGGTTTTGACGATTTTGGCCAGTTCCCGCTCGACCTGCGCAGGCGTGGCGCGCAGGCCGGCCTGAATCATGGCGCGAATGGCGTTGCGCCGCGCCAGTTTGGAGAACTCGGACGAGGGGAAGAGCGTGTCGTCGATGTCGAACAGAATGGCCCGCACGCCGGCGAGGGAGGGCGGATGGGGAGTGCGGGATTTTCGCATATGGGGAAAACCCCGGGCAGGCTTAAATAGGATGCCATGGGAGCGGCCGGCGGAAAAGCGGGCGGACGGGAGTAGGGGCCGCTCTTTTTTCCAGCCTTTGGATTAAGGGGCGATAAAAGAGGGAGGCGGTACACCGCCGAGGCGGCTCCACCTCACCTCCCACATCCCCAATAACGGGGCTGAGGGTTCGGGGAAATAAGATTTAAATAAGGAAAAGAATTCGGTGGCTGGAAGTAAAAAAACGTCGGTTATTTTTCCTCTTGCAGGGCGAGGATGGCCTGCGCGATGTCCCCTTTCGCCTCGGCGAGCGCGGCGCGGGCCGCCTTCTCATCGACGTGGGCCGATTCCATCACCATTTTGACGTCCTCCTCGGAGATGGCCGCCTGCGTGCTCACCGAGCCGGAAATCTGGAACGAGGCCTGGCCCTGCACCGTGATTTTGACTACAGATGGGCTGGAAATGACCAGTTGCGTGCCGTCCTTCTGCTCGATGACCACGCGCGTGGCGTCGATGTCCTGGCTTTGCACGCCCATCTGCTTCATCATGCGCGCCATGGCTTTGGGGTCCATGCCGCCTAAATTGGGCATCATAAGAATCACGCTCTGCCCAGAATGGGGCAGACAAGGAAATAAAACCCTAAGCGCCCACTTCACTGCATGCAAGCGATGCTTAACAAAAAGGCCGGGCCCAAGAAAGAGCACAAAAAGGAGCACAGCAACATCATCATCTGCCCCCGCTGCGGCGCGGGCAACCTCTCGCAGCAGTCCGCGTGCGGCCGCTGCGGGCTGGTTTTCCCCAAAGAGAAGGCCACCACCAAAGGCAAGAAGGGGGAGGAGCTGCCCGGGCCGCCCTCGCTTATTCCGCCCTCCCTGCCCGGCGCGCCCAAGGGCGGCCAGCCGCCCATGATGGGCGGCGGGGACGAGGAAACGCCGGAGCCGCAGGCGCCCAAACGGCCCAAGCAATTGCCCGAAAAAGGGGCGACCGAGGGCATTTCAAAGGAGCTGGGGGCCGGGGGCGCGAGCTGCCCGCGCTGCGGCGCGAGCGTCAAGGATGGCGTCAAGCGCTGCCCGCACTGCGGGTTCAGGCAATAGGCGCAAAAGAGGGAAAGCGCAAAAAGAAAAAGAGGGAAGAAAAAAAGAACTTGTTTTGGCCCTAAATCCCGGCCTCATTGAAGATGTTCTGCGTCTGGTAGGCCATGTAGAGGAAGACCAGAATGCCCACCCAGAAGATGGACAGGATGAGGGCGACGATGAAGAGCGGCACCGCGCCGAGGGGGAAGGAGGGCTTGCCGGCCGCCTTCGCCACCTCATCCACCTTGGTGAAGAGCACGTAGAGGGCGTAGATGTTCACCAGCGGGACAATCATCAGAATGGTCCAAAGCAGGGGGTCCTTGTCGGATTTTCCGGCCGCTTTCAGCTCTTTCCACCAGCAGTAGATGAGGTAGAGGTTGACGATGGGGATGAGGAACATCACCAAGGCCACAATCGGATTGCGCTTCGATGCCATTAGAAATCACCACCTGAGAGGTGAAATAAGGCAAAGGTTTTAGGCTTATCGCAGGGCGGAAGGGGCGAAAAGCGGGAAAAAGGGCAGAAAATCGAAAAAAGAATGAATGGGAAAAAGAAATGAAAAACCGCCAAAAAGAATTGGAAAAATGAAAAAAAGGCCGCAACGCGCCTTATTGGAAGGTCTCGGTCAGCTCGCTCTTGCGGATTTCGAGGCGGCGCAGGGGCGTGATGTTCTTCACCTTGGAGAACACCTTGGCCGCGAAGCGGCCGAAGAGCAGCTCCTGCGACAGCGTCGAGAGGTCCAGCTCGGAGGCCGCGGCCTTGATGTTGGCCGAGACGCCCGCGCGCAGGCCGTGGCGCACCTTCTCCGAGGTGCGGAAGGCCGTGACCGCCACCGACTTGATGCGCACCTGCTGGCCGTCCTTGGTGGTGACGTCGTCCACGCTGTAGATGATGGAGCGGCGGCGGCGCAAGAGCGTCTTGATGTAGCCCGGCGCCAGCTCATGCCCGATGAACTTGGTGGAGGCCGTCTTGCCCTGCACATCCGAAATGCGGAACTTCACCGAGGTGAAGGCGTTGGACTGGGAGAACGAGCCGGTCAGCTCGCCCAAACCGATGGAGATGACGCGGTTCTTGAGCATCTCCGGTTCCAGCGCCACGACCGAGCCGATTTCCTTCTTGTCGAAGAAGTCGGGGGCCTGCACGGCGTACCACGTCTTGAGCTTGAACGTGTCCACCACTTTGGTTTTCTTTTGCTGAACTTCTGCCATAGGATCACATCACAAACTCACTTGACAATCAGCGCAGCCGTTTCGCGCTTGTAGACCCAGTCGTGGGGCAGGCGGCCGTTGAGGATGTAGTATTTGGCCAGGCGCTTGATTTTGGATTCGATGTGAATCAGTTTGGTGTTGTTGAGCGCGTCCTTCTTGTTGGCATGCAGGTGCTTGTTCATGCGCACGGCCTTCTGAATCAGGGCCAGCATGTCGTCGGGATACTCGATTTTCTGTCCCCCGTCGGCCAGGATTTTGGTGATGGACTTCTTGGTCAGGGCGCGCACGAGCGGAATGCCGTACTGGTCGCGCAGGATGAGCCCAATCGTGGTCGGGTTGTTGCCCGCCTTGTGCAGCTTGAGCACCAGCTCCTCGACCTCGTGGGGAGGGTATTCCACCCACGCGGGCGTGACGCGGAAAATCGGGCGCTTGGAGCCGGATTTGCCGTGCTTCTTGGAATGCAGTTTGGCCATTTTCTACCTCGTTTTTTTCTTTTTGGGTTTGTTTTTCGTTTTGGCTTTATTCGCCATAAATCGGCCGAAGGACTCGAACGCCCGGGCCCGGTGCGAGAGCTTGGCTTTCACATCGGGAAGAGCAGAAAAAGGTTTGGAATAACCCATCGGAATGAAGATGGGGTCATACCCAAAGCCTGCCCCCCGATAAACGCGGGGAGAGATTCGGCCGTGCACCACGCCGCGGAATACGCGGACGCCGTTTCGGTCCGCGTATGCCAGGGCACACACGAAACGAGCCGATCTTTGTCGCTCTTGGGCCAGCAGGCGAAGGATGCCCTCGCAGCCGACTTGAGTGTATATCGCCGCCGAGTAGACCCCGGGAAAGCCGCGCAGAGCCTGCACGAATAATCCCGAGTCCTCTACAATCAACGGAACGCGTAAAACGCGGTAGGCGTTTTGCGCGCAAACCCGAGCCACTTCCTCGACAGAATCCGACTGGATTTCGATTCCTTTGGCGGGTTTCTGGATTAGCTTTAGGTTATAGGGCTTTAAAATAGCATTGGCCTCCTCGAGCTTGTGGCGGTTGGAGGTCAGGAGAAAGATTCGGCTCGGACGGGGGCGTTTCGGAGGCATGGGATTTGGGAAGTAGGCAGACTTTTTATGGATGCAAGTATACAAACATGATATGGACAGCGGTGCAGCCCGTACGCCAATTAGAGGCCATGCTGCGAGTTTGTTAAGCAAGACCGTGATTTTAGACGCCCGGAAGCTCCTGACCCGGCCGACCTATCTGGTGGTCGGGGGCGTCATGGAAGACGGGGCGGGAAAAGACGGCAAAAAAGCGGCCGTCGGGGAGATAATGCTGACCCGCGACGAAATCGCCCGCATCCGGCTTATGGCGGCGTTTGACCTTCAGAACGTGCTCAGCAAATCCAAGCTGGACATATTCAGCATCCGCATGGACTTGGAGGACATGCTGGAAATGATGGACGGCGCGCGGGAGCCGAAGTGGGACGGCATGGGCGCGGCCGTCAAAAAGATGGAAAAGGACTATGGCGCGTGCATGCGCCAGGTTGCGGAATTCATTACGGGGACCGCAGTCGAAGAAGGGGAGGCCCGCTGGATATCGGCTTGGGAGCTGACCGGCCTGCGCGATCGGGCGCTTGAGATTTACGCGGACGTGTCGGGGCAGGCGCGGCAGGCGCTGGAGTGGGCGGAGGGCGCCCCGGGCCTGAAAGGCCGGCTGGACGGCACGCTTGAGGCCATGCGCGCGGACAGCGCCGAGATGGAAAAGGCGGCCGACATTCTGGAGCTGGACCTTGAGAAAATCCTTTCCTTCTCCCGCTTCTTTTCGATGCACGGCACGCCCAGCATCCGCAAAACGGATGCCCGGCGCGTGGCCGGCATCACGGTGGAAAAATACAGGCAGCTGCCGCAGGGCTGGAACAACGTGTCGCTTGAAGCAGGCCCCGGAGACTATGCGCTGAATGTCGATTCCGGATTTCTGGCCTATGCGCTGGACACGGCGATAAAGGAAAGCTATCTGGAGCCGGACAGCCGGGTGCGGGTGAGCCTGAGCGCCGATGAAGATGGCGTGCGCCTGCGCATTGAAAACGACAAAGTGCGCATAAGCCGCCCGGATGTGAAGAAGGTGTGGGAAGTGCCCCTCGACTCAGAGCACCACGCGTGGAACTATTGCAGCGGGAACGCCCATTACACGGCTCAGACGGTCATGCGCCTGATGGGCGGGAAAATGGACCCGGTGTTTGAGCACGGCTCCGGTGAAACCTCGGTTATCGAGATTTGGGTTCCGGCCAAATCTTCGGTAACGACCGTATTCTACGATTGAGCAAAACCGTTTGCGAATGGGAAACGGGGGTGCGCCGGGCGCCTCAGGCCCATTCCGCTTTGGCCGAGAAGTCCTTGGCTTCCATCGCCACCAGCTCCTTCACGCCGCCCGCCATCTTGATTTCCTCGTCAATCGCCGGCAGCTGCGCGATTTCCTCGCTGGAAAGGCCCAGCTCCAGGCGCGCAATCGGCGCGTTGAGGGGCTTTTTGTTGGAGGCTTTTTGCTGGCGGATTTCGGCCATCACTTTGGCCAGAAGAAGGCCGGCCGCCGCGGAAGGCACTTGGGCGAAACGGGAGTCGGGAGACGGATAAGATTGGAGATGGATGGAATCCTTCGCGTCTTGGGCAAACATCTGCCACATCTCCTCGCTCGCGTGCGGCGTGACGGGCGCCAAAAGCTTGAGCACGGTCGAGTAAATCGTGTGAAGCGTGTATTGGGCCGCGCGCTTGGATTCGGGCGAGGCGGCCGGAGCAGGCGTGCCCGCATCGCCGCCTTTGCTCTCGTAAATTCTGTATTTCACGTATTCCAAATAGTAGTCGCAGAACTCGTGCCAGAAGAACTCCTGCACGCTCTTGGACAGGCGGTGGAATTCGTATTCTTTCCACGAGTCGTTGGCCTCCGAGACTACCTGATGGAGGCGGTGCAAAAAGTAGCGGTCGATGGGGCGCAGGTGCGCCGCGTCGGCTTCCTTGGGCTCATATCCCTCAATCGCCTTTTGCACCAATTTGCCGGCATTGAGCAATTTGTGCAAAAAGCTCTTGGCGTACTGGATGTCCTGGAAGGAGAAGGGCCGGTCCTTGGCCATGGCGCCGGACAGGGAGGCCCAGATGCGGATGGAATCGGCTCCGTAATCGGTGAGCAATTTGTCTGGAGCAATAATGTTTCCGAGGCTTTTCGACATTTTCTTTCCGTCCGGGGCCAGCACGTTGCCGTTGAGCAGCAGCTCGCCGAACGGGGCCTTGCCCGTCAATTCGTTGCAGCGGTAGATGGTGTAAAACGCCCACGTGCGCACGATTTCGACGCCCTGCGGGCGCAGGGAGGCCGGATAGGCGCGCCGGAAGAATTTCTCGTCCTCGCCCCACTTGGCGATGGCGAGCGGAGACACGGAAGAGTCCACCCAGCAGTCGCAGGTGGAGGTTTCCGGCGTGAGGGCCGAGGCGCAGGCAGGGCACTTCTTTTCCATAGTCGGCGGATTGACCGGCAGCTCGCTCTCGTCGGCCGGGATGGTTTTGTCGCACTGGGGGCAATGCCAGAAGGGCAGCGGCGTGCCGAACACGCGCTGGCGGGAAATCACCCAGTCCCACTCGACATAGTTGGCCCAGTCCTCCAAATACGAAATGGCGAAATCGGGGTGCCACTTCATCGAGCGGGCGGCTTTGACGATTTCCTCCTTCTTTTGCGTGATGCGGGCAAACCACTGCCAGGAGAGCGCGAGTTCGATGGGCTTTTTGCAGCGGTCGTGCACCTTGATGACCTGCTGCAAGGGCTTGGAGGCGAGGAGCTTGCCCTCCGCTTTGAAGCGCTCCAAAAGCTTGGCGCGCGCGTCGGTGACGGAGAGGCCGTCCAGCTCGCCGGCATTGGTGAGCTTGCCCCGCTCGTTCATGGCGCGCACCAGCGGCAGTTTGTGGCGGTACATCCACACGACGTCCTGCTTGTCGCCAAAGGTGCAGCACATCACCACGCCGGAGCCAAAGGCCGGGTCGACATCGGGGTCGGGTAGGAAGGGCACCGTCTTGCCCAAGGCCGTGACGGCGTGTTTGATTTGCAGCTGGTTGTAGCGCACGTCGGAGGGGTGGTAGAGCACGGCCACGCAGGCGTGCATCAATTCGGGGCGGGTGGTGGCGATGACGAGGGGCTGGCGCTGGCCGGCCCCCAGCTCGAGTTCAAATTTGATGTCATGCAAAAAGGTGGAGCGCTCGGCCTCGTCGGTGTCGGTTTTGGCCAGCGCCGAGCAGCAGTTGGGGCACCAGAACACCGGGTGCTCGCCGCGGTAGATTTGGTTGGTGCCATACATTTGTAAAATGGATTTTTGGACCAGCTTGTGGTAGGTCGGCGACATGGTTTGGTATTCGTAGCGCCAGTCGGCCGAAAAGCCAAGCTGTTTCATCTGCGAGCGCATGCGCTCGATGCAGGTGCCGGTCCATTCCACGCACAGTTGGCGGAACTCTTCGGGGGGCTTTCTCCCGTATTTCTGCTCCACCTTGGTTTCGGTCGGGAAGCCCTGACAGTCCCACCCTTGGGGGTAATAGACGTTGAAGCCGCTCATTCTCTTGTAGCGGGCGACGAAATCGAAGTAGGCATAGGAGAGCACGTGCCCCATGTGCAAGTCGCCGGACGTGAAGGGCGGGGGCGTGTCGATGGAATAGACGGGCTTTTTCGTGTCCTTTTCGTCGAAATGGTAGAGCTGGCGCTGGTCCCAGAGGGCCTGCCATTTCTGCTCGTTTTTGAAATCAAGGCGGTCGGCGAGTGGAGTCATTGAAAT
>CABMCD010000025.1 GCA_902384555.1 uncultured archaeon
GCGCGCTCTCGCCAGACGCGCTTCCGGTGGACGTGCCGGTCCCGCCGGCGCACCTCTCGCTCATCCAGCGGGCGCAGATGATGGCCATTCTCTCGGCGAAGCATGGCAAGGTGGGCCACGATTTGATGGGCCACGTGGACGGCAACAAGGACTTTGTCCAGCTCTCGGTCGAGACCGGCCTGAGCTTGCGCGATTTGGACCTCATCCTCGGCGATTTGGGCAAGTCCGGCCTGCTCTCTTTCAAGCCCCTCACCCGCACCGAGGTGCGCCACCGCTACGGGGACGACGGGCTGGCCATCTACAAGCGCTTCGGCCGCGACGGGCTGATTATCTACCAGATGATTGGCAAAGTGGAATCCCTGCGCGACATCGTCAAAAACAGCCAAATCGAGCCCCAGCGCGCGGTCGATATCCTCATCTTCGTGCACCGCGTTCTGGGTTTGGAGCTGCCGGTGGACAGGGACATGATATTTAGGTATCTGACAAAAGGATAAGTGCCGCCGCGGGCGGTTTGGGTGGTCGCATGAAGCTGTTCGAGAAAAACGAGGGAAAAGAGGACCGCATCGTGCGGGCCGTGCTGGGCGCGCTGCTGCTGGCCGCCATACTGCTGGCGTCCATTCAGGCGCCGCTGTCTTATCTGGCCGGCCTGGTGGGTCTCATCCTGCTCTTTACGGCCGCCATGGGCAGCTGCCTGCTCTACTCGCTGTTCGGCTTCAAGACGCTCTCAAAGAAGAAATAGGTCCAAAACGAGCCGGCCTTTTTCTTACAGGCGGCTTAAGGCCATCTTCTCGTAAAGCAGTTCGGCGCTGGAAACCGAGAAGAAGGAGAGCGCTGTTTCCGAGCCGATATGGTTTTTTTTATTCTCATCCAGCCCGAGCTTTTTTGCCAGCGCGCGCGCGTTTGGCGCGCCCTTCTTTCCATCGCCCAAAACGACCAGCACAAAATCCTTTTCGCTCTTGGCTCCCGCCAGCCCGATGGCCTTCTTCGCGTGCGGCGTGCAGGCGAGCCACAGGAGAAATTCCATCTCGGGCCGGTCCGACACGGCCGTGCCGTCCTTGATGCTCTTCTCGGCCAGCGCGGCCGCCAGAAGAAGATGGTCGAAAGAGAAAATGGCGCCCGGCTCCACGAGGGTGGCGCTGGCGCCCGAATTTTTCAGAAGGGGAAAAATAGACTGGAGGGGATGGGACGAGGAGCAGCGGACCGCGTCAAGCATGGGGCCGCCCCGCACCTGCTCCCTACTTCACCAGAATGCCGTTGACGACGCCGTCCTGCCCCACGCGGTTGGTGACCTTGGCCTTGCCGGCCTCGGTGTCCACGATGGTGCCCTTGGTGATGATGTTCATGCGGGCGTGGTGGCGGTTGTCCGGCGTCTCGGTCACGTTGCGCATGCGCACTTTCTTCATGCCCGAGGGCGTGAGCAGGTTCATGAACATGGCCACTTTGAGCTTGGGCTTGATGTTGCCGCCGCGCGTGTCCTTGGTGAGGCGGACTTCCTTCTTCACTTCCTCCTTGCCCAGCTTGGAGCTGGTCGGGGGCTGGCCGAAGTGGGCCAGCTTCTTGTCGGCGAGCTTGTGGCGCTTGGCGCCGGTGCCGCTAACCGAGGCTTTGAGGGGCTTGTGGTAATTCTCCATGAATAACACCTTCGATGACATCGAATAAGGGTTGTTGAGCCTTTTTGGAGTTCGCTTGTTTTTAAGCCTTGCGCCAAAATCCGGCTGGCGCGCGCCCAAGCGCGCCGTCGTTTCTCCCTTCTTTTTCACATTCCGAACGCGTGCATTATGGCCGGCTCAATCCGCGCGCCTGTCCGGTTTTGGCTTACAGGCTCGACCCGCTGTGTTGGAGGCGCTTGGCCATTTCGTTGAAAATCTCGGTCCGCCTGTCGCCCGCCAAGTCCATGCCCTTTTTGCGCCCCATTTCGACGAGTTGGGCATCCGTCATCTTCCTCAGTTCTTCGGCATCCACGAAAAGGTTTGGCTTTGTTTGTTGCGCCTGTCCGGCCGGATACAGGCGCCGGGCCATTTCACTGAAGATTTCCGCCCATGGGTCCCTGCTCAGGTCCATTCCCGCCTCGCGCCCCGCTTCGACGAGCTCCTGCGCGGTCAGGTGGTCCAACCTTCCCAGCCTTTTTTCTTTTTCATGTATGGCCCTGTTTTTTTCTTTTACATCCTTTTCGTACAAGAGGGTGTTGTTGGGGCTTATGTTATTTTTTGAGATTTGCTTCATTTTCCCAAGCACGTTGTTCAGGCTGTAACCCAATCGCTTGAGGCCGGCCAATCCCATCCCCTCGGGCTCTTCTTTCAGCAGTTCCCGCAGTATTCTCTCATTTTTGGCGTACTCCCGCTTCATGCGTCCGATGGCGTCCGGCTCGAGTTGGGGGAACTTCCTTTTGATGGCCCACAAGGCGGCCCCATCCCCTCGGGCCGAACGGTCCAGAAGCTCGGCCTTTTTTTGCTCCACCCGCTGCATGGCCTCTTGGTAATGCTCCGGGCATTTTCGGTGGATTTCATTCATGATTTTCTCGATAAGCGTGCCGTCCGCGCTCACCAAAGCCGCCCCTTTCTCTTTTGCAAACGGGTCTTTGATTTCATTCTTGTCCAGCGCGTTTTCGAGCGTCTGGCCGAGCCGGGCCCAATTCTTCTCGGGGCCGATTTTTTTGGAGATGGTTTCCGTGATTTTTCCGCTTAAATGGCCGAAGAAGCGGCGGTTTTCGCCCTCCTTTTTTTCCGTCGGCCTGTTCCCCGGACCGGGCTGTGAGGAAAATATCCGGGCGGAGAGGATGACGCCTTCCAGTTTGCCGACTGCCTCCGCATTGGCCTGCTCGCCTTTGAACTTCTCCCGCTCCACCAGCTCGCTCAGAAACGCCAGCGTGTGCTCCTCGTTCAATTCCACGTCCGCGTCCAGCAAATCCAGCGCTTCGCCAATCTCGCGCAGGTGCTCGTCCTCCAAATCAATCAGGCGGATGGAGAGTTCTTTTTGAGCCTCAGGCATGCGTCTAATTCATATGCCAACTAGATAAATGTTCGTTTTTGCCTCTTTTCATACTCCGAACGCATGCAAATGCCTGCCTGCTCAAAATCCGAACGCGTGCAATATGGCCGGCCCAATCAGGCTGCCCATCACCTGCGTGCGCTTCACGCCCCACAAGACGGGCAGCATTCCAATCGCGCTGGCCAGCGCCATCACCAAGAGCCCCATCGCTCCGTCCAGCCAAAACACCATGGCGGCCAAGTAGAGCCCCAGCAGCCCGCCCAGCGTTTTCCAGTCCAGCGCATGCCAGCGCGGCATCAGCCATCTTCCAATCCACAGCAGCGCCCCGGCCCCCACGGCCGCTGCAACGGCGAACGCGCCCCACAGGGCCGGCAAATCGGCCGGCGTGATGGGCTGCATCTGGCCCACCATCGCCACCACGCCCACGCGCGCGATGCCGGTCGAGGCGGCGGAGGCAAATGCGAAGGTGGTGTGGCTGGCCTCAATCGAGGCCACCAGCGCCAAGAAATGCGCCGGCTGCGCCAGCGGCACGGCAAGTGTGGCCAGCGTCGCCACCTGCGCCGGTGTGGAGAGGCCGGGCAGCAAATCCGACAGCCCGCCCAGCAGCACGCCCAACAGAATGAATGGAAGAAGCTCGCGGACAACAAAGGCCGGATTCTCTTGCCCCTCTTTTTGCTGTTTTTTCTCCGCCGCTTTCTGCTCTTCTCCCGACAGCAGGGCCGGCATGGTGAAAAATCCGACAAAGAGGGCGAACAGCGGGTCGGTGAGCGGCAGGTTGAGGGTGAGCCATCCAAGGGCCGCGGCCAGAAGAAAAACAAACAAAGCCAAAGCCGGCCCGCGCCAGCGTCCAAGCCAGCCGCTCTCTTTTCCATCCTTTATCTCGGCCAGCATCAGCGCCGCGCTGGCCAGCACCAGCAAATAGCCGCTCCACGGCTTGACGGCCGCAAACAGCGCCGGCAGAATGGGCATCAACAGCGGCGAGAGAACCAGCGCCAGCGCGACGGCCAGCACCACCGACCAGCCGCACACGGCCAGCGCCTCCAGCCCCCGCCCCTCCCTCATCATGCGCTGCCCGGGCAGCATGCCCAGCTCGGTCTGCCCCGCCGGCGTGCCCACTAAAATGGAGGGCAAAAATTGCAAGGCGAGGCGCACGCCCAGCAGCACCACCAGCGCCAGCGGCCAGCTCTCCCAATTCCCAAGCCACGGCGTCAGGATGGCGCCGATGGAATTGGGGTGCAGGCCCGGCAGCAGGCCGGCCGCGATTCCAAAAATCAGGCTGGCGGCCAGCCAAAGCGGGTCGATGAACATAGAGAGCCCTGTTCGGATTTGCGCCTATTCGCCAGCATCGTTGAGGCTGGCGCGGTGGATGCGCACAAAGCGCGTGCCCCCCGTGGCCACGGCCACCTCGCCCCACACGTTCAGCATCTGTCCCGGCCGCGCCACGGCCAGCTCCAGCGGCCCCGTGCCCTGCGCGGCGAAGGCGCGCACGCAATGGCTGTTTTCATCACACATCTGAATGGAGGTGCCGGTTGCGCGCTCATCCACGCTGGAAATGGGTGCGCTGAGCGCCACCCACTGTCCCTCCCTCATCAAGGCAACAGAGGCGGTGCTGGATTTCAAATAAGCCGAATCCATGGGCCAGGCATAGAGCAGGGCCAAGCCGGCCAAAATCATGAAAACCAGCATAATGGAGAAGTGACGGTTGGAAAGTCCGGGGCTGGAAATCACACTTGGGATTGGGGGGGAGGATTCACTCGTGTCGCCCATGCTCCTCTTTGGAGCGAACGGCTGGATTTAAATGCAAGCATTGGAAAATGCGAAAATATGGGCATCCTCATCCAGAACGCGAAAATTATGGGCGGCGCCGGTTCTTTCAAGGCGGCCGACGTGGCCGTTTCGGATGACGGAATAATCGAGAAAGTGTCTTCTTCCATCCGGCCCTCCTCTTCTCACGAGCGCGTGGATGCGTCCGGCCATGTCCTGCTTCCCGGCCTCGTGAACGCCCACACGCACGCGGCCATGAGCCTGCTGCGCGGGGTGGGCGACGATTTGCAGCTGTTCGAGTGGCTGCGCACCTGCATGTGGCCGCGCGAGGCGAAGATGGACGGGCGCAGCATCCTGCTCGGCACCCGCCTCGCCCTCTGCGAAATGATACGCAGCGGCACCACCTGCTTCAACGACATGTATTTCAACATGGACCTGGTGGCGCAGGCAACCGAGGAAGCCGGCCTGCGCGCCACTTTGGGTTATTCCATGATTGACCGGGCCAAGAGCGGCGAGGGCGTGGCCTTTGACTTCGAGGGCAAGGGAAGGAAGGAGCTGGCCATCGCCGAAACATTTGCCAAGAAAATCCAGAAAAAGAAAAATCCGCTCATCACCTCCTCCATCGCGCCCCACGCGCCGCATACTTGCTCGAAAGAGCTGCTGGAAGCTTCGGCCAAGCTGGCCGGGAAATTGGGCTGCGTGCTGCACGTGCATGCGGCCGAGACCAGAAAAGAACTGGCCGAAGTGCTGGCCCTCACGAAAAAAGGCTCCGCCGCCCGCCGTCCCATCGATTACCTTGATTCCTGCGGATGCCTGACTTCGCGCACCGTTCTTGCGCACGGCGTCTATGCCTCCAAAAGCGAGGTCAAGCTGGTATCCTCCCGCTCCTCATCCGTGGCCCACTGCCCGGTCTCCAACCTCAAGCTGGCCGGCGGCGGGGCCGCTCCGGTTCCCGAATTTCTGGCCGCCGGCGCCAACCTCTCGCTTGGAACCGACGGGGCCGCCTCCAACAATTCCCTCGACCTTTTCCAGTCCATGAAAGTCGGGGCCATCGAGCAGAAGAATTTCCGATTTGACGCCAGTGCGGTCAAGGCCGAAGATTATCTGCGCATGGCCACGGAAGGCGGCGCCAAGGCGCTGGGCATAAGGGCCGGAAAAATCGAGAAAGGGTATTTGGCGGATTTGGTGCTTTTGGACGCCCGTTCCCCCAATCTGGTGCCCTTCTCCAGCAATGCCGGCTGGCTGGTCTATTCCGCCGGTCCGCAGAATGTCACCGACGTGATGGTGCAGGGCAAATGGCTGATGCGCGGGCGCAAGCTGCTCACGCTGGACGAGGAAAAAATCATGGCCGAGGCGCAGAAGCGGGCCGAAAAGCTGGGTTAGAAGAAAACAAAGAACGGAAAAAATTAGGTAAAAAGGAAAAAAGGCGGCTTAGTTGCTGTTCATCTCCTTGCCCATGCCGTAGGTGGCATTGGCGAAGGCCATCACGCGCCAGATTTGCACGCTGGCCTGCGCGCCGGCCGTGTCGAGGCTTTGCAGCACCACGTCAAAGCGGTTCTGCGCGTCCATCGTCACCAGCACCATCTGCCCGTTCTGCAGGTTCACGGTTCCGATTTCGGCGCCCTGCGCATCCAGCACGCGCAAATCCGCGCTGGCGGGCTTGCCGGTCTTGTCAATGCCGGCCAGCTCGGCCCCGATTCCATCCGCGCTGGCCACGCGCGCCCCGACGGAGAGCGTGCGGTTGGCCAGCGCCACGGCCGGCGGGTATTGGTAGGCGATGGTGTAGGCGTTCTCAGGCCGCCCCAGTTTGGCGGAGGTGTTGCTGGCCCCCGCGCTGGCGGCGCTGTAGATTTGCGTCTGCACGCCGCTGGGCATGCCCTGGCCCACGATGAATATGGCGCGAACGGCATATTCCGTCTTGTCCGGGCCGGTGAACTGGTAGCTCTGGTTCTGGCCCAGCTCCAGCTTCTGCGCGTTGTTGCCGTCCTGGTCGCTCAGCGTGTATTGCGCCATCGGGCCGCTCTTGTAGTAGATGTTTTCCAGGCGCAGCATCGAGCGGCCGAAGGACACGGTGTCGCCCTTGCGCAGCATGGAAATCTTGAGCGCGTTCTGGGGGTTGAGCACCATCGGCTGGCCGCTCATGCTCGGGCCGGGCTGGGGGGCGGCGGGCGCCGCCTGCGGGCCATTGTCCCCGCTGGGCATGGCCGGACCGCTGTTGTTGAGGGCCGGCATGCCGGGCACAACCGGGGCAGTCTCATTTTTGATGAACTGGTCCATGCCGGCCGCGCCCGGGGCGGTGGCATTTTCGGTCACGTTCGGGCCGGCCGGCTGGCTGCCCGTGCAGCCCAAGACCAGCAGCGCGCCGGCCAACAATGCGAAAACCAATAATGCCTTCATCCAAAGCCACCCCGCGTATCTCACTCAATCTGTTTCTTTTCCTTCATCATCATCTTCATGTGCTTGACGAACTCGTCCACCTGCATCTGCACAATCTTGCCCTTGCGGTCGCGCACGGCCAAGCGGCCGGTGTCGATTTCGTTCTTGCCCACTGCGAGCATGTAGGGCATTTTCTGCATCTGCGCGTCGCGAATCTTGGAGGCAATGGTGTCATCCCGCTCGTCCAGCACGCTGCGCAGGCCCTCCTGCTCGAACTTGGCGTGCAGGGCCTTGGCGTAAGCGAGATGGTCTTTCGCAATCGGCAGGATGGCGATTTGCACCGGCGCCAGCCACGGCGGGAACGCGCCGGCGTAGTGCTCGATGAGGATGCCCATAAAGCGCTCCATGGAGCCGTAAATCACGCGGTGGATGACCACCGGCGTGTGCGGCTTGTCGTCCGCCCCGGTGTAGGAGAGGTTGAACCGCTGCGGCATCTGGAAGTCGAGCTGGCAGGTGGCGCACTGCCACGAGCGGCCGATGGCGTCCTTGATTTTGAAGTCGATTTTCGGCCCATAGAACGCCCCGTCTCCGGCATTGATGGTATAGGGCAGCTTGATGGAATCCATGGCGGCCTTCAGCGAGGCCTCGGCCCGGTCCCACGTCTCGGGCTCGCCCATGAACTTGTCCGGGCGCGTGGACAATTCAGCCGTGTATTCGAAGCCGAAGGTCTTGTAGAACTTGTCGATAAGCGAGATGACGCCCTTCACTTCCTGCTCGATTTGCTCCGGCATCACGAACAGGTGCGAGTCGTCCTGCGTGAAGGCGCGCACGCGCACCATGCCGGAGAGCACGCCCGACAGCTCGTGGCGGTGCACCAGGCCCATCTCGCCGAGGCGCAGGGGCAGCTCCCTGTAGGAGCGCGCCGTCGAGCCGAACACCAGCATGGCGCCGGGGCAGTTCATGGGCTTGACGGCGAAGGGCTGCTCGTCGATTTGGGTGAAATACATGTTCTCCTTGTAGTGGTCCCAGTGCCCGGACTGGTGCCACAGCTGCTCGTTCATGATAATCGGGGTCTTGATTTCCTGATAGCCCGCCTTGCGGTGCTCCTCGCGCCAGAATTTTTCCAGTTCGTTTCGAACCGCCATGCCCTTGGGCAGCAAAAACGGCATGCCGGGCGCCAGCTCGGAGAAATGGATGAGGCCCAGCTGCGAGCCGACTTTGCGGTGGTCGCGCTTCTCAGCCTCTTCCAGCCGCGTGGTGTATTCCGCGAGCTTTTTCTCGTCGTCAAATGAAATGCCGTAAATTCTCTGAAGCTGGTCGTTTTCGGCGTTGGCCCGCCAATACGCGCCGGCCACCTTCATGAGCTTGAAGGCCTTGACGCGCCCGGTGGAGGGAATGTGCGGGCCGGAGCACAGGTCGAAGAAAGCGGCCTGCGTAGCGGGCGTTGAGGGCGTTTTCGCGGTTTTGGAATTGAAATAAACCGACACCATGTCGCCGGGGATGCCCTCAATGAGCTCGCGCTTGTATTTGTTGTCGGGATAGAGCGCCAGCGCATCCTTCTTGCTCATCTCGCGGCGCACGAACGGCTGGTCTTCCTCCACGATTTTCTTCATCTCGGCCTCCACGCGGGCGAGGTCTTCGGGGGAAAGCGGCGGGATTCCGCCAATGTCATAATAGAAGCCCTCTTCCACCACCGGGCCGATGGTGAGCTGCGCCTGCGGATAAAGCCGGCGCACGGCCTGCGCCATGACGTGGGCCGAGGAGTGGCGGAACACCTCAAGGCCCGCGCCGGAGTCGGGCTTGAAGAGCACGAACTTGGCGTCGCGCTCGACCTTGTGCGAGAGGTCCACCAACTGCTCGTCTAATTTGGCCGCCACCACCACTTGGGCCAGCTTGGGGCCGATGAGCTTGGCGGCATCGAGCACGGTCGCGCCGGCCGGGACTTTGAGCGCTTTGCCGTCCGGCAGTGTGAGGGTTATGTCTGACATGGGCCCCTATTCCCGACTGAGGGTTAAAAAGATGCGTTTCGCGCCCCCGTAAAGCCCCCTGCCCCCCACGAGCTTTTGCGGCCGTTAAGCGTCCTGCTCCATCTCACGCCCGGGCGCTGCGGCCGCCGTCCGCCCGATATTTTTAAATGTTTTTCGTCGTTGGTGTATCCGGTGGGTATGTGAGTGAAAACTTTTCGCGTGTCTTCTTAGCATTGGCGCTGGTCGGCCTCTCTTTCGCCGCTCCGGCCGTTCCCGGAATCAATTTCACGGCCCAGACGCTTTCCAACGGTTCCTGGGTGTCCGGCGCTTCGGTCCCCATCAACCTCTCCATCAACAGTTCCAGCCCCACCTCGCTCGCCTTCAATTGGAACGGCACCAACTTCACCCTGTACAACAGCAGTTTGGTGCTCATGCTGGGCATGGACAACAATTCCGCGATTGGGGAGAATTCCACCAACTTCGTCGACACGAGTCTCTCCTCCACCAACCTGTCCTGCTCCGGCACCAGCTGCCCGACCGCCGTGGGGGCCGGAAAATACGGCAACGCCATCGTCTTCGACGGGTCGAACAACTCGATTTACACCTCCAGCGCGAACCTCAACTTCAGCGCGGGGCAGGCGCACACCATCGCCCTGTGGATTTATCCCCGCGTGGTGAACAAGAACATCCTCATTCTGGGCCGGGATTTGGGCGCGTCGGCGCGTTACACCGAAAATTTGGAAATATACGGGGACAAGACCATCAGCATGGGCCTGCGGCAGACCAACATCGGGAACGGGATGAACCTAGACTCCACCGGCACGATTACGCTTAACGCCTGGAACTACGTGGTGGGCGTGAACGACGGAAGCAACCTCTGGATTTACATCAACGGCGTGGCCGCCGGCGGCCCGACCAGCTTGGGCGCCTTTGCCTCCTATCCCATTGCCAGCAACGACCTGTCCATCGGCGACATGAAATACCTGGGAAACAGCTGGTTCAACGGCTCCATCGACGAGGTGCGGATTTGGAAGCGGGCCCTGAACGCCTCGGAAATCTACGAGCAGTATGCCTCGAACCTCCAGAAATTCAATTCCACGCAATGGTACCTCTACGTCAACCAGAGCAAGAACGCGACGGCCGGCCTCGATACGGGCGCCTACACCTATCAGGCGTTTGTTTCCGATGCGGGCGGCTCCAACCAGACCGAGCAGAGGGCCGTGAGCATCGGCAGCGCCATGGGCGCCTGCGGCCTGCTCTCCGCGCCCAATACGGCCAGCAACCTGACGCAGAACGTGAGCCTCAGCGGCTCCACCTGTTTCAACATCTCGGCCGCCAACGTCACGCTGAATTGCGGGGGCTTCTCCATCACCGGCGACAACTCGAGCGAAACCTACGGCGTGTATTCCAACGCCCCGAACAGCACCCTGCAGAACTGTCAAATCTCCAACTTCTCAGCCGGCATCTATCTGGATTCCGGGGCCAGCTATTCGACCGTTTCCGCCAATACCGTCAACTCCACCGGTCAGGGCGGCCTCGTTCTGTCCGGCGCCAGTTTCTGCACGCTCCGCTCCAACAATCTCAGCGTGAGTTCCTACGCCATCTCTCTCTCGGCCGGCGCGAACAACAACACGCTGCAATACAACAACGGCTCGGCTTCCAGAAATTACGGCCTGTGCATGAACCTCAGCAGCAACAATTCGGTGCAAAACAACACCTTCAGCGCCAGCAACGACAATGGCGCCTCCATTTACGGCCCCAACGCCAGCGGCAACGTCCTGCAATACAACAACCTCACCGGAGGCAGCACCCGCGCCTTCTCCGGCTACCACTCGTCCAACAATGTCCTGAGATACAATTCGCTTACGGTCACAACCAACAACTATGCCATCTATCTTGAGAACTCCACCGGCTACAATATCACCTCCAACAACCTCACCTCCCCGGCCATGGCCATCTATATGGTGCTGGCATGCAACAATTACAACGTCAGCAGCAATAACCTCACGTCAACCGGCACCAGCTTTTTCGGCGGAGTCCTCCAGAGCTCGACTTCCAACAACGGCTACATCGCCCTCAACACCCTCCGCTCGAACTCCAACAGCTCCAACGCCCCGTCGGCAATCTCCCTTCAACAGTCCAATAACACCCTCGCCATCAACAATACGCTCATCATCAACTCCTCATCCGTGTCGGCCATCTCGGTCGGCTCCGGCAGCTCGAACAACACGTTCTATTACAACAACCTCACGGCCGGCGTCTGGGTCAGCGATACGGGCGGCCCCAACTACTACAACACCACGGGGGCCGGCAACATCTACTACTTCTTCAACGGCACGCCCTCCTGGTCGGTCTTCAACATCAGCAGCTCCAGCGGGAGCGTGTGGGCCAATTCCAGCTCAACCGTTCCCTTCAACGCCACCACGGTGGGCGGCAATTTCAGCGGCAGCGGCAACCCGCAGGACTGGTTCCCCTACACCCTCACGCAGGTCAACGTGTTCGGCAACGGCTCTTCCATCAACGCGTCGGTCAGCCTCACCAACCTGTCGGCCACCATTGGCGGTGACAGCCAGGTGAATGGCAGCGTGCAGCGCGGCGTGCGGCTGGTCAACATCACCGCTTCCGGCACGTCCCTCGTGTCGTTCAATTACGACTTCGGCACCGGCATGCAGCTGAACTTCTCCGCCCTCACCATCGAATCCGGGACCAATTCCAGCATGCCCTACGCCTCCATCTCCGGGGTTGACCCGGACTGCGTGGTGGGCGGCAAGACCCTCACCCTCTCCAACGCCAATCCGTCTTACAACAAGGTCTGCGTGCTGGACGCCGAGAATGCCACCTATTCGGCCATATCCGCCAATTGCACGGCCGCCAACGAGCATCTGCTCACCTGCGACGGCACCAGCCAATCCGGCTACACGTGCACCCTGAGCGGCACCACCCTCACCATCACCGGGCTCAACCACTCGGCGGCCACGCAATTCGCCTCCTCGTCTTCGGGCTCGTCCGCCGCCGTTTCGCAGGGCGGCGGGGCTTCCTATGTGCTGCCCACCCTTTCCTATTCCTTCAACTGCTCCGGCGGCACGCTGGACGTGCTGGCCGCGCGCCCGGCCCCCATCGCCGGTCTCAAAATCCTTCTTCGGGATGCTTCGGGCTCGCTCTTGAGCAGCGCCTCCACCGACTCTTCGGGCCATGCCTACCTGCCCGTTCACCAGAGCGGCGATTACCGCGTGGAGAGCGAGGCCAGCGGCCAGTATGTTTCGGCCTCCATCACGCCGGCCCCCATCTCTCTGGCGCTTTGCCCATCCTCCACTCCTTCCCCGACACCGGCCGTGTCGAGTGAAACCAAAGCCATCCCGCTCCAGCCGGCTCCGGTCGCGCAGCCTCCGGCCCAAGTCCCGGACGCTTCCGGCCAATCTCCCGCACCGAATTCCTCCGGCCCGGGCTCTTCATCTGCAAAAACCCACACTGGCGCGTCCGCCCCGCCTTCGGCATCTTCCCCGTCCGCTTCCGAGCCCGCTGTCTCCCAGCCCGACCTCCCGCAGGTCCCGGCGCCCGCTCCCTATTCGGATATATCCGGTCCCATCTGCGCAGGCGCATTGATTGTTCTGGCCATATCCGGCTTGGCTGCGCTGGCCTATTATCTCCAAGGAAAGGGCCGGCGCAAGCTGTGAAACCTGCAATCTTTGAGACCTTTTTCTCTTACCTGAACAGCCACGGCAGGAAATTCACCACAAAGGCCGCAATCACGGCCCACGTGATGAGATTGGCCGCCAGCTCGTTTCTCACCGCCGCCTTCATCAGCCGATGCCCGTCCACCAGCGTGATGGGCAGCAGATTGACCACGCCCACCAGCACGTTGAGGGCGATAACCAGCCCCAGCGTGCGGGCGATGAATCCCACGCCGATGCCGTGCATAGGATAATAGTAGTTCAGCACCGACAGGCCCATGAAGATGCAGAAGGCCACGGTGGCGGTGAGCATGTTCATGGCCGAGCCGGCCACGATGACTTGGGTGGATTTCCAGGCTTCCACGCCGTCCAGCTCCTTCTCGTCCGGGTCCACGAACGCGCCGAAGGGCAGCACGCCGAAAAACACCACGCCGGCTGAATCGAGGCGGATTTTGTGAACCCGGGCCACGAAGGCGTGCGACAGCTCGTGCACCACCAAGAGCACTGCCATGGCGATGATGCCCTCCACCAGCGGCAGGTTGACGCCCGGCAGCAGCGGCGAGGCGCCGGGCGGGGGCACCACCACGGCCGGGGCGGCCTGCCCGAGCAGGCCGAACGCCATCGAGCCCACCTTGGCGAGGATGGGGCCCAGCAGGGAGATGGCGTACAGCAGCAGCGAGAGCGTGACGCTGGCGGCGAGGCCGCCGGCGAAAATCACCACCACCGACAAGATGGTCATGAACGGCACATGCACCATCTGGCCGTTAATCATCACGTCCCATGTGCCCTGCAAGGGGGCGGTGGCGCGCATGTGCGCGGTCGCGGCCGCCAAATCCCCGTTCCCGGAAAGCGAATAGCGCAGCACGTCATAGGCCGAGGGCATCACGCCGGCCGAGAAGATGACCAGCATCGGCAGGCCGACGGCGAAGATGAGCAGGAGCGTCTTGGGCTTTTTGGACTGGGGCCCCAAGAGCAGCAGGCTGCCGAATCCGTATCCCATCACCAAGCCCACGTCCGCCACCACGCTCCAGAAGGGCGCAAACGCTTGGGCCTGTCGGTCAATCCAGTTGAGGGTGGAGCGGTCTTTGAGCAAAATGAGCCCGGCGAATCCCTCCCAGCCCATCAGCCCGCGGGCCAGCTCGCCGCTGATGACCATAATCAGGGCCGAGCCCATGAACTTTTCCAGTGCCGAGAGGCCGGTGCCCAGCAGGAATGCAAAGGCGGCGATGGTGGCCAGCGCCAGCACGGCCAGCACCGCCACTTTGGCCCGCAAATCCTTGGGTCCGAATTTGCCTGCCAGCCCGCGAATCGGCTTGGTCAAATCATAAGGCTCTTCTGAAGGAGAAAGAGGCTTTTCTTTTCCCGCTCTGTCCGAGCTTGGGCTGTGAGGCGGTTGGCTCATGGGCCTTTGCTTCAATCCCAATCTTCAAAAAGCCACCCTGCGTTGAGGGACCCCTCCATCTTCTTTTTTCCCGCCTCTCCCTGCTTTTTTATTTCTTTCCTTTCTACCCCCTTTGGGGATTTTGCATGAAACGCGCGATTTTCGCCATGTCCATCTTGGTCGCATTGCTGGTGATGGCCGGCTGTGCCCAGAATCCGGCAAGCCCGCCTGCGGGGAACAACACGGTTTATGCGGCCGGCGGGTACAATCCGAACGCCGGGCCTTTGGGCCAGTCTGCGCCGCCATCCGATTATGGTGCCGGTGGGCAGGGTGCGCCCGCGGGCGGAGCGGGCGGCGCTTCGGGCGGTTATGGCGCGGGGGCGGGAAGCGGCGGGTCCGGGGGAACCGGGCCGCAGGTCATCAGTTACGCCAACCGCAGGTGCATATTCAACTCGAGCAGTCTCTCCACCGAATATCTTTTCAGGGACGTGTCCCACTTCAAAATGATTACCTACTACAACGGACAGCTCACAACCACCAGCTGGCAGGAAGGGGACAAAACGTATGTCCTCATGCCCGGAATGCCCTCGGGCGGCGTGTCGACCTCGCCGTCTCAGTTCCTGAGCGAAGGCCTTCCGCAGGACGCCTCGGCCATGGGCATGTCCCTCACCTGCGAGGATTACGCGGTTACCGACCAGGATTTGGCCAGGCCAACCAATATACAGTTCATCAACACCGATAACTGACCATGCCAGAAAACGGGGGATTTTCCGCCGCTGAAATCGAGCGGGAGAAGCGCCTCGCGCTGGGCTATTCCGGCGAAAGCCGTCCCGCGCGGCTATGGCACTCCCTTCCCAAGCTGCCGCAGAAAAACGTGCTGCGCTGCGACTTGTGCGCCCACTACTGCGTCATCAAGGACGGCGACGTGGGCGCCTGCCTTATCCGTAAAAACGAGGGCGGCAAGCTCTATTCCCTCAACTGGGGCAAGGCGGAAGGCTTGGCCGTCGACCCGATGGAGAAAAAGCCGTTCTTTCATTTCAAGCCGGGCACACGCGTGCTGTCTTTCGGCGCGCCGGGCTGCAATTTCCGCTGCCTCAACTGCCAGAACTGGCAGCTCTCGCAGGCCGTCAAGCAGCTCGGGCCGCGCGCCCTGCAAACGCCGCTGCTTACGCCTGAAATGATTGCCGCCTCGGCCGTCAAGCACCAGGTGGACGGCGTGGCCTACACCTATTCCGAGCCCACCATATTCTTCGAATACGCCTATGATACGATACAGGCATGCCGCAAAAAAATGCAAAAAGAGAAAAAAGAAAAAAACAAACCCGGCCTTCCGCCCGATTTCTTCCACGTCTTTGTCTCGAACGGCTATTTCACAAAAGAGATGCTCGATTTGGTCGTCCGCGAGCGCCTGCTCTCCGCCATTCGCATCGACCTCAAGTTCATGGATGATAAGAAATACTGGCGCATCTGCGGCGGCCGGGTGCAGAACGTGCTGGACTCGATAAAACGGGTGGCCGCCCTGCGCCAAAACGCGGACTGGCCCGTCCACCTCGAAGTCATCAACCTCGTCATTCCGGGCGAGAACGATTCAGACGATGACTTTGAGGCTGTTTCCTCCTTCATCCGCTCCATCTCGCCCGACATCCCCCTGCATTTCTCGCGCTTTTTCCCGCTCTACAAAATGGCGGACAAAACGCCCACCTCAACCGAACGCCTGCTGCAGGCCCGTAAAATCGCCCAAGATGCGGGCCTTCATTACGCCTATGTCGGCAACACCGATTTGCCGGGGGCTGAGGACACGCATTGTCCCAAATGCAATCATCTGCTCATCCAGCGGGACCGCTTCGGGATTGAGAAGAACGTGTTTGAAGGAAAGAAAAAGACTGAAGGCAAGAAGAAATCGGCTTCTCCTCCGGCCTGTCCCGCCTGCGGGGAAAAAATCAATCTCATCCTGTAGTTTTCGTCGCCCGCCGTTTCGTTCTTAAACCTTCTCCCCTAACCGTCTTTCATGTCCGAGGAGCTGACCTACCTGGACCTGCTCGTCCTGCGTAAAATTGATGCCGAATCCACCGTAGAGAAATTCGGCACCCAAATCAACACGTCCTTTTTCGAGACCGCCAACATCTTGGGCACCATGAAAATCAAGGGCCTGGTGGACATCCAGTCCTCCATCGGCGGCCAGTCGCCGCTGGTGCTCACCGGCACCGGGCAGGATGCGCTGGCCACCGCCATGCAGAAGGCGGCCGAGCCGGCCGACGCGCTGGACGAGGCCATCCTCAAGGCCATCGGCTCCGGCGCGCGCGACGTGGGCGCGGTGCAGGGCCAAATCAACATCCGCTCCCCCGACCTCGCCTTCCATTTGCACAAGCTCAAGACGCAGGACTTTATCGACTACGATATCCGCTCCGCCAAGGTCCAGCTCTCGCTCACCGAAAAAGGGTTCATCAAGGCCGGCGGCGCCACGTGGCGCCCGGCCGGCCAGTCTGCCTCCGGGGCTCCGGCTTCGGGCGTGGCGTCCGGGGCTCCGGCCTCTCCCGCTTCCGGCGTGGCTTCGGGCGCGCCCGCCTCGCCCGCTCCGGCCATCATCCCGGCATCCGCCCACAAGGACATTCAGGACATTCTGGCCGGCATCGCCAAACCGGCCCCCTCCAAACCCGCTTCCATCGGCCTCGACCCGCCAAAAGGAGAAAAGGCGCCGGGTTCCGCGCAGGCGCAAGCCGCTTCCTCGCCATCCGCCCCTCATCCGCATTCGGAGAAATCCTCTTCCGCTCCGGCCCACGTCCATGCGGCCCACACCCACTCCGCGCAATCCAAACTTCCCGTCGAGCCGGAAAAGCCCCTGAGCAAGGAGCAGCTCAAGCACGCCATGTGGGCTTCCAAGATGGAACACCACCTCCAAACCTACCTGCCATACGCCGTCCTGCTCATCCTGCTGCTGATTTTCATCATCTATGCCATGGTCAGCGGGCTGAGCAAGCC
>CABMCD010000026.1 GCA_902384555.1 uncultured archaeon
CCTCAACTTGCCCGCATTCTGCCTCCGCCCTCCTTCCCTCCCCGGAAATCGAGAAAGGCTTTGTTCTCACCTCCAAGCTGCTTCTGGGCCGCGAGCTGCACGGCCTCGAGTCTTACGAGAACTGGCTTTGGGCCGACGTTTACGCCAAAGTGGCCACCCTCCCCTCCGCCCTCTCCGGCCGTCCCGTGCAGGTGCCGGACATCGATTTCTACGCCCCGCTCAACGGCCACGTGCTGGAGATGCAGGAATCTCTCAAATATGGAGAGAAGGCATTGGGGGCGGAAGAGGCGCGCTCCTTGCGAATGTCCAACGCCTCGAATGTTCTTTCTCCCATCCGCCTCACCAGCCCCGAAGTGGTGTGGGGCGAGAACGTGGGCGCGGTCGGCTGCGCCTCTTACGGGCCGACCACCCACTGCTACAAAAGCACTTTCTGCTACTGGGCGAAACACAACGCCTATTCCTTCTGGCCCAAATGGTCGGAATATGTCTATGGCTGCTCGAATGTGCTGCGCTCCATGTTTTGCATCCGCTGCTTTCAGGGCGTCGGGCTCTCGCGCTGCCTGGAGTGCAGCGACTGCGTGCGCTGCGAGGATTGCTACTTCTCGCACAATTTGGAGAACTGCTCCAACTGCCTCTTCTGCTTCAACACCAAAGCCAAGCGCTACGCCATCTTCAACCGGGAGGTGGGCAAAGAGGAGTATATGCGCGTGAAGAAACGGCTGCTGGACTCGATGGCGGACGAGCTTGAGAAAACGCATGCCCTGCGCGCCACCATCTTCAACCTCGGAGCCTCGCCCTGACGGGGCCTTTCCTCCTCCGGCCTTTTTTCATTTCCCCCCAAGCCTTTTGCCTCCCTCCGGCCTTTTGCGCCGCTCTCCCATTCCCCGCCTTTTTATACTCCCGGCTCTCCTCACCTTTTGTCTCTTTTTGCGCCTTCTCACCCCTCCGTTTTTATTCCACCCATCCCTCTCCCTTTCCGTGTCCTGCCCGTTGTGCGACATGTGGCTCAAGGCCGTGGCCAACCCGGCCCTCGCGTTCGAGGACGAGGCCCGCCGCTCCCGCTCCGCGGCCGAGTGGCTGTTCGAGGCGTTCTACCACTTCCTGGTGGTCTGCCTCGCGGCCAGCGCGGTGCTGGTCGTGATTTCGCTGGCCGACTTCCGCCTGGTGTCCGGCTTCGGCTTCCACGACTCCAGCGGGCTGAGCTTCCTTCTCATCGCCCCGGTGGCGGTCTCGGTCATCATCGTCTTTTTCGCGCTTTTGGCTCTGGGCTGCATGACCCTTTCCGGCTCGCTGCTGGGCGGGAATGGGGACCTGCTCAAATTGAGCTATTTCTATTCCATCTGCCTGCCCTTTCTGGTCTTCATCCTGCCCGGCCTCTACCATCTCATCCTGGGCCTGGCCGGCATCGGCCCCTTCGAGTTCTACTATGCCGCGGCAGGTTTTCTGGTCGGCTCATGGGGCCTGTTCATGCTCACCCATGCCATTCGGGTGTCCTTCGGCCTGAGCCTCATGCGCTCCTTCCTCGTCTGGTCGGTCCCGCTGCTGCTGGTGGGCGGGATGCTGGTCTGGGCGGGCGTCCATTTTGCCGCCACCCTGTCGCACTGAGTTTCCGGACATTTTCAGGTCGGTTTTTATCCCTGCGCCCGCATGGGCGTAGCGGTGGTGTTGATGGTATTCGGCATCGGAGAAGGCTCGGTGGACATCGCGCTGGAAAGCGCCTCTTACAAAACCGGGGATACCGTGCGCGGCAAGGCCGTGCTGCACCTCAAATCTTCCAAGCAGGCCAATGGCCTGCGCCTGCGCTTTTATGCCCAGCGCCGCGAACAGCGCTGGGTGGGGGCCACCGCCAAAAAGCCGGCCCACTACGAGCCGCACACGGTGGTGCTCCACACGCAGGAAAAAGTGCTGGCGCCCAAGGGCTCGTTTCCCGCCGGAGACAGCGAATACGCCTTCGAAGTGGTGGTTCCCAATCTCAACCTGCCGGCCCCGGCCGCTCCCTCGCCTCTGGGCGGTTTGGGCCAGGTGCTCGGCGGTTTGGCGGGCGCCATTCCGCCGGCGCAGACCTATCCCATCGAATGGCGGCTGAACGTGTCGCTGGATTTGCCCATGAGCCTGGACATCCAAAAAGAAATACCCGTTCTACTGACAGGCTAAATCCTTCTTTTTCTCCCTTTTTTCAAAATCCAAACCCTAATAAACCTCCATTTCCTCTATTGGGGCTGGTGATATCTTGATTCTCCCAAAAGCGCCTGTTGAGCGCCTGATTCGAAAAGCCGGCGCCGAGCGCGTGGCCGATGACGCCTCGCTGGAGCTGGCGCAGCTCTTGGAAAAAACCGGGCTTCAAATCGCCGAAAAGGCCAACAAGCTGGCGCACCATGCGGGGCGCAAGACCGTGGTGGCCGAAGACATCAAATTGGCGGCCGAAGAAAAAGATTAGGCTCGCATCCGCCGAACGCTTAATCCGAAACTTTCCAAATTCTTTTTTTCTCATCCACTTTCTCTTTTCCCGTCTCGCCGCCCAGTATTTTTTCCCGCCGTTCTTCCAGCGTGTGGAGGTTCTCTTCCAGCCAGCGGGTTTCCTGCGAGCCGGCCTCAATCTCTTTTTCCAGCCTCTCCAAACCGGCCTGCTGCTCCTCCATGCGCTTGCGCAGGCGGATGAAGTGCGGGCTCTCGGGCTGCGGCCCGGCCGTCTGCACGTGAGAGAAGAAATATTCAACCGCCTGCGAGAAAGAGGGGAATAATTTTGGCGTGCATGGGGGCTGTTCAAAGCGGGCCAGCGCAACGAGCGCGAGTTCGGCCACTTCACCCTCCGCCTCTTTCTCTTCATACACCTTTGGCGTGACGGCCGCCATCCTGTCCGCGAGCCGTCCGAGCAATTCATCCACCTGCCGCCCGTCCAGCTCGTTCGCCTTCTTGCCCTCCCAGCCCAGCTCTTCAAGCAGGGTTTGGGTGTAAATTTTCCCAATCGGCCAGCGGCCCAAAAGCGACGAGAGCGAGGCGGACGGCTTGTCTTGGAGCGCGGCCTCCCACTCTTTTTTGCCGGGCGGGAAGGAGAATGAAGCGGAGGGCGGATATTCGTATTTCTGTCCGCTCTTGTATTGCCGCTTCTCGCTGGGCTTGGCGTGATAGGCACGCATGATGCGCTCTTCGCCGTCCAGCAGGAAGAGGTTGCCGCCCGCGAACTGTTCGAGCAGAAGAACGGGCGCCTCGCGGAAGGAAAGCCGGTATATCCGGTCGCTTCCCATCCCTTCGAAAGCTTCGAGCTTGCGCCCCTCCAAGTATTTGCGCAAATACATGGCGAATCCGGACGGGTTCTGCGGCGCAGCCGGGGGCTCTTGGGTGAGATAGAAATACTTGCCCAATTTGACGACAAGAGAATCTCCGAAAGAGAAATCAAAGCGGAAGAGGCCGGGATTGGGCTCATAGACTTTTTCCAGCCGCCTTCCCATCAGCTTCTGGCCTTCGCTCAGCAATTGGCGGTATTCCCAGTTGGAGAGCGTGCGGGGCATGCTTCTCTTGCCGCCCGCAATCCATATAGTCCCATCGCCGCCGGTGCTTTTTTTAACCCCAAACCACGCCAAATAACAACATGGCCGGCCCCGGTCTGAAGACGCTTCCAGCCAACTTTCTGGTACTTTATACCCAGACTCCGAACGGAAGTTTTCCCCAGTCCGGCCTGTTTGGTTCCTGCCGCCCCTCCAATCTGATTTGCTTTCCAGACTCCGGCTGCCGCGCGAGCCGACAGGCCGAGCCGGGTTTCTATCTCAAACAGCTGATGGAGCTGAAGGCCTACTCCGACGACCTGCCCGAGCAGGCGGCCGGCCCGTCTCACCCGGCCTTCCCGTGCATGAAATGCCGCCACAACACGCAGCAGGTGCTCAAACTGGTTTTGGGTGAGCTTATCGTCAAAGACCTCATTGAGGACGAGCGCGTGCTTTCCGCGACCGGCCGTTTCCTGAACCACTCGTTCGGCCTCGTCACCACGCCGGAGGACATCCGCCTCATCAACAAGACCTTGGACACCGTCATCCAATACCTTTGCACCGCCTACGGCCTGCGCATCGAGCCGGTGGATTTGAAGGCCTTGGTGGCCGAGGCCCGCGCCGACATGGGGATTTCGCTCCAATAACCCCGGCCGGCCCCCATGCTTTTTATTCTCCCTCCTCTTTCTTCCCCACAGGCGATCGGATGGATGCGGGCTTTGTCGTAGGTCTATCAGTCATCATCATCATGCTCTTCGGCCTGCTGATGGAGCGCTTCCGCCTCCCCATGGTATTGGGCATCCTGATGGCCGGCGCCCTCATGGGTCCGGCCAGCCCGCTCAAGGACGTGCATCTGGGCCCGCTGGATTTGGGCGCGCTGGTGCTGCAGGATTCGAGCACGGTGGAATCGTTCGCGCTGCTGGGTTCGGTGCTCATCCTCTTTGGCATCGGACTGGAATTCTCCATCGTGAAACTGGCCAAGACCGGCTTGTCGGTATTCTTGGCCGCCTTCATCAAATTGGGCCTCACCTATCTGGCCGGCTATCTGGTGGCCACCTTCATGGGCATGAACACGGCGGCCGCGGTGCTGCTGGGCTTCATGCTGTCCTTCTCCTCCACCCCCATCATCATCAAGATATTGGAGGGCTCCGGCAAGCTGCGCCGGCCCGAAGCCACCTTCATCATCGCTGTGCTCATTCTCGAGGATTTGGCGGCCGTGGCGCTCTTGGGCATCATGGCCAACACCGGCCTTTCTGACAATTACGCCGTGGCCTGGTCGCTGTTCAAGGTGGCCGTGGCCTTCGTAGTCGCTTACTTGGCCCTCTCGCGGCTGATGCGCTGGCTGCTGTCCATGGTGGAGCACTCGGACGAGTTGCTGGTGCTCTTCTCGGTGGGCATGGTGCTGCTGGTGAGCTACGCCTGCTCGGCCTTCGGACTCGGCTTCTCGGTCGGCTCCTTCCTCGCCGGCTCGGCCGTGGCCGCCACGCCGGAAGCCAAGCGCATCATCGAGCTCATCCGCCCCTTCAACGCGCTCTTTGTGTCGTTCTTTTTCTTCTCAATCGGCATGCTGGTGGACGGGGGCGCGGCCGCGCAGGCCTGGCCCTTCCTCTTGGGCCTGCTGCTGGTGGCGGTGGTGGGCAAGATGATTGCCTCGGCCGCCTCGGCCTACCTCATCGGCTTCTCCGGCCAGTCGGCCGCGTTTGCGGCCAGCGCGCTGCTGCCCATGGGCGAGCTGTCGCTGCTGATTGGCGCGGCCGCCGCCAGCCAGGGCCTGCTGCCGGCCGGTCTGGTGGGCCTGCTGGCGCTGGTCATCGTGCTGACCTCCGTCACCTCGGTCGCGCTGGTGGGCCGCGAGAGCGAGGTCTACAACATGGGCCGCGACGTGATGCCCTCGCTGGTCTTGCGCAACATGTCGTCCTTGCGCTCCACCTCGATTGGCATGCAGCGCGCGGTGGAGGAGAATTCGCGCTATGACCGCATCATCAGCCGCATCCCCTCCGTCGGCGCGCCCGCCTACACCTCGCATGACCGCCTGGGGCGCGCGCTGGCCAACACCGCGCTCTTCGGCGTGCTGGCGTCCGTTTTCCTCATGGCGTGGCGGCTCCTGATGCCGATTCCCGACTCCCCGCCCTCGCTCTTCTATCTGGTGCTCTTCTTCGGCTTCTTTATCCTCGCCACCTTCACCCTGGTCAATGTCTCCTCGGCCCTGCGCATCTACACCCGCCTGCTGCGCAATTCGGGCCGCATGGGCATCGAGGGCCTGGTGCATTTCGGGGCCTCCATCCTCTTCGCCGGCCTGCTCATGGCCGTGTGGCTCGCGGCCCTGCTGCTCTCCGAGCGCTCGCTGCTCATTTTGCTGGCCCCGCTGCTGCTCTTGGGCTTCGTGCACCTCAAGACGCTGGCCGAGCGCCTGCGCATCGCGGCGTTGGGCTGGGCCCGCTGAATTTTAGGATTTGGGAATCATTTGGGAAAATCCGTATATAAGCCGCCGCCGTTCTACTGACGCTTTCATCCGGAAATTTCCGGGTGGAAGTCTGGGGTCCCATCATGGCCTCTTAGCACCACACCACCGAGGCCATGATTCCCACTTCTATCTCAATTTTTTGGCTTTTTCCCCTTTTGGGGCCAACCGGCACCTTTTAGTAGTCCGACCGCGCCAATTCTATCTATCCTCGGTAATCCGGTGTCCGCGTCATTTGCCTGCCACCTGTTTGCTTGCCTCTGAAATCTTTCAGCCGGCGAGCGTGGCCGCGGAAAAAAACAACCGAGCGTGAAAAAATGAAATTCAACGAAATGGGCTTGTCCCAGCCCCTGCTGGATGCCTTGCGCGCCATGAACTTCGACACCCCCACTCCCATTCAGGAGCAGGCCATCCCCCTTCTCTTGGCCGGCCACGATTTGATTGGCCAGGCCCAGACCGGCACGGGAAAAACAGCCGCATTCGGCCTTCCCATTCTGGAGCGCTGGCTCAAAGAGGGCAAGCCCCGCCACCCGGCCGGGCATTCCGCCTCGCCCCACGGCCAACCGGCCCATGCGGGCGCCCATCCGGCCCACGGCCGCCCGGCTGCGCATCCATCCGTTCCTTCGGCCCACATCAGCCGCTCGGGTGCCCCCTACACCTCCCGCCACCCGGTCGCCTATGCGCCGGCCATCGCCATGCCCACGGCCCTTATTCTGGTGCCCACACGCGAACTGGCGGCCCAAGTCAACGATTCCCTGCAGCACATGGCCCAAAACAGCGGCGCGCGCATCGTGACGGTGTATGGCGGCGTGGAGATGCGCAAGCAGTTGCGCCTCTTCCGCTCGCCCGTGGACGTGCTGGTGGGCACGCCGGGGCGCACGCTGGACCACATGCGCCAGGGCAGCATCAAGCTCGACCACGTGCGCACCGTGGTGCTGGACGAGGCCGACCGCATGCTGGACATGGGCTTTATCCACGATGTCACCAAAATCCTCGATTCCACGCCGCGCCAGCGCCAAACCCTGCTCTTCTCGGCCACCATGGCGCGGGAAATCACCTCCATCGCGCACAAATACCTGCACGAGCCGCGCACCGTCAAGGTGTCGGAGGACACGCTCACGGTGGAGCGCATCCGCCAGCTCTATGTGCGGGTGAACGGCGGCAACCGCTTCGGCATGCTGCTGGCCGCGCTTCGCACCCTCAAGCCCTTCTTGGCGCTGGTATTCTGCCGCACCAAGCACGACGCCAAAAAAGTCGCCCGCCTGCTCAACATGAACGGCGTCAATGCCGACGCGCTGCACGGCAATTTGCGCCAGAACGCGCGCGATCGGACCATGGCGGCTCTGCGCGCCGGCAAGATTGACGTCATGGTGGCCACCGACATCGCGTCGCGCGGCATCGACGTGCGCGAAATCACCCACGTCTTCAACTACGATTTGCCCGACGACCCCATGACTTATGTGCACCGCATCGGCCGCACCGCCCGCGCGGGCGCCGATGGAGTGGCGGTCTCCTTTATTTCAGGCTCTCCGCACCGCTCGATTGACATCATCCAGAACGCCACGGGCGCCACGATGGAGGAGCTGGTGCTCACGCCGGCCGAGGCCGTCATGCCCGAGCGCATGGAATTCCACCGCGGCGACACCGATTCGCCTTCGGGCCATGGGGGCCGCCATTCCGGCCGCCGCGACAGCGGCTCCCGCCACGGGGGCGGATGGGGCCATTCGGGCGAAAGCCGTCCTTCTTCGGGCCGCGAGGGCGAGCGCTCCCATCATCCGAATTCCGGCTCGTCGGGCCGAGAGTCCCATTACGGCTCGCGCCATGGCGACCGCCCCAACTACTCGGGCTCCTACGAGGGCCGCTCCAATGCGGAGCGCTCCTCGCATCGGCAGGGCCGCTCGGACAACCACTCCTCGCGCAACAGCGGCCGTTCCGAGGGCGGCCATCCCCGCGAGGGCGGCTCTTCTTCCCGCCCCAACGGCCCGCGCCGGCCGACGCATCATTCGAGCCACAAGCGGCGCTAGACTCGGGCTGGCCCTGATTCTGGGGCGTGGCAGAATCCTCTCTCTCCCCGGAATCTCCCTCCCGATAGCGTTTAATTGCTTGGAGTTGTTTTTCTCCCGTGACAGAACCGAGCCCATCTCCACCCGCGCCTCTTCCTATCCAAGAGCCCCGCTCCCCTCTTCTCTCCCCAGCCGCGCCCGCGCCGCGCCTCTATCAATCCGCCATTTCAAATGCCGTATTGAAGAACGGTTCCACCCTTGTCGTGCTGCCCACCGGCCTTGGGAAAACGCTGGTCGCCATTCTCGTGGCCGCCGCCAAGCTGCACGAGGGCGGCCGCGTGCTCTTTCTGGCCCCCACCCGTCCTCTGGCGGCGCAGCATGAGAAAGTGTGCCGCGAGTGGTTGCAGCTCCAAAAAGAAGAAATTGTCGGCATCTCTGGCCTTATCCCCGCCTCCAAACGCGCCCCCCTCTATCTCCCGCCCGCACGCCTGGTCATTTCCACGCCCCAGACCATTGCCAACGATTTGGAGGCCGGGCGCCTGAACTTCGATTTTTCTCTAGTCATTTTCGACGAGTGCCACCGCGCGGTGGGCAAATATGCCTATACCTATGTGGCCAATGCGGCGAACGGCAAGCTCACACCGGACGGCTCCTCGCGCTCTCCTCCCGCCCTGGTGCTGGGCCTCACGGCCTCGCCGGGCGGCGACAAAAAGAAAATCACCGACATCCTCAACGCCTTGGGCATCACGCACGTTCAAATCCGCACCTCCGATGACGCGGACGTCAAGCCCTATATCAAGCCCCTTGAAATCGAGTGGATAAAAGTCGATTTGACGCCTGCCCAGTTGCAGGCCAAGGAAGTGCTGGCCGACCTGATTAAGTCCCAGTTCGAGACCTTGAGAAAAATGGGCTTTGCGGGGGCCTTCCAGTCCAAGAAATCCTTGTCCGAAATGCGCATGCGCATCCTCAACTCCAGCTCCTCTTTGCGCTTTTCCGCCCTCTCGCACCACGCCACGCTCTTTTCTCTGGTGCATGTGCAGGAGCTGCTGGAAACACAAGGCGTAGAGGCCGTGCAGCGCTTTGTGCAGCGGGTGCGCGAGCGCGAGCCGAGCAAAGCGCAACTGCGCCTGCTGCACAATCCCCATTTCATGGCCATGGTAGAGAAACTCAAAAGCGCGGGTGAGCATCCCAAACTGGCCAAACTGGTGGAGTTGGCGCGCTCTCGCCCTCCTTCTGAAAAATCCATTGTCTTCTGCCAATACCGCGACCAGGTGGCCGTGCTGGTGAATGCGCTCACGGCTGCCGGCTTGAGGGCGCAGTCGTTTATGGGCAAAAAAGAGGGCGTGACGGCCAAGGCCCAACAGCAGACGCTGGCCGATTTCCGCGAGGGCAAGTTCGACATTCTGGTGGCCACCTCCATTGGCGAGGAGGGGCTGGACATTCCATCTGTGGACAACGTGATTTTCTACGAGCCCGTTGCTTCCGAAATCCGCCATATTCAAAGACGCGGGCGCGCCGGGCGCGCCAAACTGGGAAGAATGTTCGGCCTGATGACGGCGAATACGCGCGACCAGGCCTTCTTCTGGTCATCCAAGAGAAAAGAGGACAAGATGAAGAAGATTGTGGGCGGCCTTGCCCTGGCATCTCCATCTGATTTCAAGAGCGTGCTCAATGCGAAGGGAAGACCGAAAAAGAAAGGCGAGCCGACGGCCAGCGAGCCGGCCGACCCATCCCAAAAAAAGACCATGGCCGAGCTGCTCAAGGAGGCGGGGCACATTCCTTCTGCATCCAAGAAAAAAGGGCAAAACAAGCTGACGGATTTCTAGATGTGGCACGCGATGTCGTGGGTTTTGTAGTATTTCTGGTGGTAATCCTCGGCCACCCAAAACGTCGAGGCCGGCTCCAAGCTCGTGGCGATGGGCTTGGAGTATTTTTTCGAGGCATTCAATTTTGAAATAAGGGCCGCCGCCTCCTTCTTCTCCTTCTCACTAGAGTAAAATATCGCCGAGCGGTAATTGCTGCCCACATCCGGCCCCTGCCGGTTCACCTGCGTGGGGTCGTGCAGCTCGAAGAAACGCAGCATCAGCTTCTCATAGCTGATTTTCTGGGGCTCATATTCCACTTCCACCGCTTCGGCATGGCCTGAGGCGTGCGAGCACACCTGCTCATAGCTGGGGTTCGCCGTCTTGCCGCCACAATACCCGACCGTAGTTTTCACCACGCCCGGCGTCTCGTCAAAGGCGGCCTGCACGCCCCAGAAACATCCGGCCGCGAAAACGGCTTTTTGGGTTTTGGCCATGCTTTGGGGTGGGGCGCTCTGGTTTTTATTCCTCCCCGTCCAAATTTGTTCACGCGTCTGTCGTTCAACCTGGTTCGGACTCTAGCCTTCCAAGCTAGTAATCCGGGTTCAAATCCCGGCGGACGCAATTTCTTCTTCTCAACTTATTTTCTTCTATTTCTGGTAATTCCGCCCCGAATTGGTCAGGCTGGCCCGGTAAATCTGCTCCAAAAGAAAGAGCCGGCACATCTCGTGCGTAAAGGTCATCTTGGAGAGGGAGATGCACTTGCACTTCTTCTTCAATTCCGCCGGCGTGCCGTACGGGCCGCCGATAAGAAAAGTGAGCGGAACCCCCGGGTCGGACGAGAAGAGCTTGGCGAATTGCGGCGAGCCCATTTCTATTCCTTTCTCATCCAGCAGGAAAGTGCCGGGGCCGAGGTATTTTTCGAAATGCGCGGCCTCTTTTTCCATGCCCTCGTCCTTGAGCTCGACCACTTCGAGCGAGCAATAGGGCCGCAGCCGCTTCTCATACTCGGCCATGCCCTCCTTGAGGTAAGCCTCCTTCACCCGGCCTACCGCCACCAGCCGAATTTTGCGCCCCATACTCAAGCCTCGAGTTTGGGCCAGACGCGCTTGCGCGCCTCCTCCCACACCAGCATCGCCAGCCCCCCGGCCGCAATCAGCATCCAGTCTCCAAGCCCAAGGGGCTTGACGTTGAATACCTCTTCCATCGCGGGCGTGTAGAGAATGGCGAGCTGCAGGGCGAGGGAAACCAGCACCGCCAGCACCAGCCAGCGGTTGGCGCCCAGATTGTGCCACGCGCTCTGCTGCGTGGAGCGGCAGTTGAAGGCATTGACCAATTGCAGGATGATGAACAGCGAGAAGGCCATGGTGCCGGCCTTGGCCGCCGTGCCCGCATCCAGCGAAGTGGAGTAATAGCCAAATGCGCCCAAAGTCAGCACGAACATCAACAGTCCGCTGCTGACGATGGAGGCCAAAAACGGCGCGCTCACAAACGGCGCGTCTTTCGCGCGCGGCGGCTTGCTCATGGCGTCCGGCCTTCCGGGCTCCAGCCCAAGGGCCAGTGCGGGCGGGCCGTCCATGATGATGTTAATCCACAAAATTTGCAGGGGCATCAGCGGCATGCCCAAACCCATGAGGGGCGTGACAAACATCAGCGTCAGGGCCGCCACGTTGGTGGTGAACTGGTAGCGCACGAACGAGCGGATGTTCTCGAAAATCGAGCGCCCCTGCTCGGCCGCCTTGACCAGATTGGAGAAATTGTTGTCCACCAGCACCATGTCGGCCGCCGCGCGGGCCACGTCGGTGCCGCCCATGCCCATGGCCACGCCGATGTCGGCGCGCTTGATGGAGGGCGCGTCATTGACGCCGTCGCCGGTGACGGCCACCACTTCTCCGCATTTCTGCAGGGTGGTGACGATGCGGTACTTGTGCTCCGGCGTGGCGCGCGCGAGGACCGCCACATTCCCGATGCGCTCGCGCAGGAGTTCCTCGTCCATGCGCTCCAGCTCCTCGCCGGTCATCATCACCTGCCCGCCGTCCATGATTCCCAATTGCCTTGCAATCACTTCGGCCGTGGCCGGCGCGTCGCCGGTGAGCATCACCACGCGGATGCCGGCCTTTTTGCACAGGCGGATGGCCTCCGCCGCCTCGGGCCGCGGCGGGTCGATAAGGCCCATCAAGCCCGTCCAGCACAGGTTTTTCTCCAAGCTCTCGTCCGCCGCCGGGCCTTTGGCCGTTTTCTTCACTTCTTTTTGCGCCAGCGCGAGGGTGCGCAGCGCCTGCTTGGCGTAAGCATGAACCAAGGCCTGCAATTCGGCCCGGCGCTTGGGTGTCAGGGGCTTGGGCCCGCCGGCCGTCATCACGTGCGTGCATTTTTCCAGCACGCGCTCCGGCGCGCCCTTGACATAGGCGATGCGCTTGCCGCCCTCGCGGCGCACCTCGGTCATCATCTTGCGGTGGTAATCGAACGCCAGCTCGGCCACTTTCACGTGGCTGCCTCGCAAGGCCTCGACATCCAGTCCGGCCTTGGCGCCGGCCACCAAGAGCGCCCCTTCCGTCGGGTCGCCGCGCATGCCCTCCACCTGGCCGTCTGCGCGCATCAGCAGGCCGGCCTCGTTGCACAGCACGCCGCTCATCAGGGCCTGCTGCGCCCGCTTGCGCTCGGGCGCGCCCATTTCCTTTCCATCCGCCCGCCTCAAGGAAACTCCCAATTCGTAAGGCCCGCCCTCAAAGGCGTATTCTTCTCCCGCCAGATTGGCGCGCACAGCTGTCATCTTGTTGGCCGTGAGCGTGCCGGTCTTGTCGGTGCAAATCACCGACGCGCAGCCCAAAGTTTCGACGGCCTGCAATTTGCGCACCAGCGCCTTTTCGGCCGCCATGCGCTGCACGCCTATTCCCAGCGTGATGGCCAGCACGGTGGGCAAGCCTTCGGGAATGGCGGCCACGGCCAGAGAAACGGAAGTCAGCAGCATCGCGTCCCACGGCTCGCCGCGCGCCAGCCCAATCGCAAAGAAGAGAATGCACAGCCCAATCGACACTTTTCCTATGGTGTCGCCCAATTGTCCAAGGCTTTTTTGCAGCGGCGTCTGCTCGGACTCGGTCTGGGCCAGCTTCTGGGCGATGCGCCCGAACTCGCTTGCAAGGCCGGTGGCCGTCACCACGCCCCGGCCGGAGCCATACACCACTTGCGTGCCGGCATACACCAAATTGCTGCGCTCGGCCATGGCGGTATGCGCCGGGCATTCGCCGGCATGCTTTTGCACCGGCTCCGATTCGCCGGTGAGGGTGGACTGGTCGGTGCGCATCTGCGAGCCGGCAATGAGCCGCGCATCGGCCGGAACCAAATCCCCCTCGTGCAAGATGAGCAAATCGCCCACCACCAGCTCACGGGCCGGCACTTCCATCTCCCGGCCCTCGCGCACCACCCGCGCGCGCGGCGCGGTGAGCTTCTGCAATTCGCCTAATGCTTCTTCGGCCTTGTATTCCTGCAAAAATCCGAACGTGACGGAGAGGATGGCGGCAATGAGGATGCCAATCGCATCCGGCCAGTGGCCCACGGCCGCGGCCACGATGGACGATACCACCAGCAGGAGAATGAGGATGTTCGAAACTTGCCGATAGAGGATGTCGAGCGCGGTGGCCTTCTGCTCGATGCTCCAGGTGTTGGGCCCGTTTTTCTGCAAGCGGGCGGCCGCTTCCGAGTTGCCTAGGCCGTTCTGCCCACCGCTGCCCAAGCCGGCCAACAGCTCCTCTTCCGGCAGGGCGTGCGCCGGCCCCTCCCTTCCAGTCATGGTCATGGCCTCTGCCTCGAAGCCTCTTTATTTAAGGTTAGTCTCGGCTCGGGCGTCCCGGCCGTTCTATCCGATGCCCCGCCCCCAGACACGTTATAAGTTTAGCCTTGCTGCTCCCCCTCATGTTTGACGAAGGCCTCCACCCTCCGGGCCCCCAGAAGCGGCCTCCCCTGCACCGCCAGCTCAAACTGGCCTGTGCCGGATTTCCCAAGGCATGGGCCCTCTCTCAATCCCTCATCGAAGACCCTCAATATATTTCCATTTTGGAGGCCGCGAATGCGCTGGTGGTCAACCGCATGGGCTATTCCGACCATGGGCGCACCCACGCGCTGGTGGTGGCCACCAATGCCCTGATGCTGCTGCAAGCGGGCCAAACCTTGGGCTGGGAGCCCTCGTTCGGCAAGAAAGAAGCAAACGCTTCCCCCGATTTCGCCGATTCGGCTGTCGTGGTCATGCTGGGCGCGCTGATGCACGATTTGGGCAACTCCATTGCGCGCGAAAAGCACTGGGAATTCAGCGTGCAGCTGGCCCAGCCGATATTGGAGCGCCTGCTCTCGCGCGCCTACCGCGAGCCGGTGCGGCAGAAAATGATTCTCAACATCCTTGAAGTGGTGCAATCTCACGATTCAGCCGTTTGTTCCTATTCGCTCGAGGGCTCGATTGTGAAACTGGCCGATGCCATGGACTGTGAGGGGGGCCGCTCCCGCCTGCCGCCCGCGCAGGCCAACCCCAACAAGCGCTTCCACGACTCTTCTCAGGCGGTGGATTTCGTGCATCTGGGCCCGGTTGCAAAAGGAAAGCCGCTTCCCATCTGGTTTGAGCTGAATGACAAGGCCGGGCTTTTCCAGTTGGAAGAAATCGTGGCCAAACGGCTGGAGACGGGCGTGCTGGGCGAGAAAGTAGTCGTGGAGGCTTTCATTGAGGGGAAGCGGGTTTGGAAGTGGATGAAATGAACCTAAAAGCGGGCGGGCCTCCAGCTCTGTCCGCCATTCTTAATTTTCTACAGGGCCAGGAAGTGACAAATCTTCGTCTCTCACCTGGTTCGAATACTGCGTGGCTTGACTCCAAACCCATGTGGTCTGGTTGTATATGAACTGTTTGAGCAACGGGGCGCCATCCGGGGCGAAACAATACTCTGTTATGCTGCCGTTAAGCCTGGCAAGATAAGTCTTCATCAGCTGCGTGTCGTTTATGACGCCGGCCAAGTCGCCTTTTGGCACGTTGAAACAGCTAGCCTGCACCCCTGCCACTTGGAGGTTCGGAAGGGCGCTCACATCGGCCTCGTCCATCGCCTCGACATCGTCACGGTTGAGGAAAAATATGGAGTTTCTCACCAGAGCCCGCAGTGTCTGGTCATCTGCCTGTGCCATGTGGCAGGAATATGCTCCACCTGCTTCCATACAGTAATACGTCGTTCCATTGAGCACATATGCGGTCTGAAATCCCACATCGGCCCGGATATTGCTGCTGTTCTTGAAATAGACTACCTGACTGTTAGTCAAATAATATGTTCGATTAACCATCCAAGTCGAGTTCTGTTGAAGGTCGAGCAGTTCAATGAGATGGGCTTTGGCACTGGTTTTTTGCCCAGCCGCGCCTCCCTGCGCACAGCCGGCGAGCAGCAGCATGAGTGCCAATGCGATTCCCAAAACCAAAATTCTCATTCAATCCCCTTCCAGCTCTTTTCACCGCATGCCTACTCCTTCATCTTCGCATCCGGGTCCAGAAGCAATGGCGACGGAATTCCCGTGAAAATCACGAATGCTTCCAGCCTTTTCTCAAAATCCGCATTGACGCGCGAGCCCCACACCACGTTGCACTCGTCGCCCACGCGCTCGGTCAGTTTCTCTCCAACCAGGTTCGCATCCCCCAAATTGAAGTCCGGCCCGCCGGTCAAATGCAATAATGCGCCAGACGCCTGCGAGTAATCCACGTCCAGCAGCGGGTTGCCCAGCACATTTGGAACGATGTCCTCGCAGCGCGTGTAGCCGGACGCATCTCCCAGCGCAATCATGGCCAGCCCGCCGCCCTCCATCAGGCTCTTCAAGTCGGCGAAATCCAGATTCATCAAGGAAGGCTCGAGAATGGTGCGTGAAATGCCGGACACGGCCTTGGCCACCACTTCATCTGCCAAAGCGAATGCCTTCTCAATCTGCATGTTGGGCACCCACTGATACAGCTTGTCGTTCTCAATCACCACCAGGCAGTCGCAGGCTTCGGCCAGTTTGGCGGTGCCTTTCTGCGCCTTTTTCACGCGCACGCGCTCCAGCGCAAAAGGAATGGAAACCATGCCGATGACCAGCGCGCCCTGGTCCTTGGCCATCTGGGCCACCACGGGGGCCGAGCCGGTGCCGGTGCCGCCGCCCATGCCGGCGGTGACGAAAACCAAGTCCGCGTCCTTGAGGTAGGGGGCAATGGCTTTCTTGGAGGCAATCGCGGCCTTCTCGCCCATCAGCGGGTCGCCGCCCGCTCCAAGCCCTCGGGTAAGGGGGGGGCCAATCAGCACATGCTCGACGTCTTTGGGCAGGGTGTTGAGGTGCTTTTTGTCGGTGTTGAGGGCCAGCATCTGCGCGCCGCCCGCACCCATGTCGGCAAGGCGCTTGACGGTGTTGCAGCCTGCGCCGCCGCAGCCCACCAGCACGATTTTGAGCGCTCCGTCCTCGCTCGCCATATTCACACCTTCCCTGCAAATTATCGAATAGACGGGTGGGGAATTTGAAGTATAAAAGGCGATGGGCTTCGTCGTATATGGCCGGCCTAGGCAGTTATTTAAACTCCAAAACGCCCAATTTCTTCTGGTAGGAGTGGTCGGGGGGCCAGGGGCCCCTCACAACCGTAAACCCCCTCCAGACGGGACCGACAGGTTGCCGGCGTCCGGCGGGCCGCGAACGTGAGCCGAAGCGAAGCGTCGAGGCCTTGCCTGCGCGGACGGGCGTTGAGAGTGAATCGGGTCAGGCCGGAAGGAGCAGCCCTAAGCGACCAGCCTCGTGCTGTGCAGTTACATGGCGGAGCAGATACTTTGGAGTTCTGTTCGTATTCCGCCTGGCAATGGCAGCCGCTCTTACCACTCGAGGAAACGCGGAGGGGAACCTCCGCCAAACATTGTCCCCTCCCCATTTCCTACGTCTATCTTCTGACCCTCCCCTACGAACGACCGGATGACCTGCCTATTCCTTTTCCCGGTTTTTGAAAATCGAAAGATTGCCCTCATTCCAAATCCTCTCGAATGGCGGGGGCACCAGGCTCCCGTTCTCGCATTCGCCCGCGCGCAGCACCACGTACTGGTATTCGCTCCCCACCAGACTCCAGTTGAACTGCTGATAATACTCGCCCCAATACTGGCAAGTCGAATTGGGCGGCGAGGCAAAGTTTTTGGCGGCCAAGCGCTCCATCCAGCTGCCGATTTGCTCCCGCCCATGCGCATCGGGCTCATTGTATTGGATGGGGCTGTAATTCCAGGCAAACAGATAGGGCACATAGACGTCCTTTTGCATCACCCAATAGCCCCACGCGTGGTAGTAGGGGCTCACGGCCGGCTCCGGGCCGGCCTGCGCAAAGCCCTCGCCCAGCGGCAGCACGCTGGCCTGGGCCGGCAACTGCGCGCCCACGGCGGCCACCTGCGCCAAATTCAGCTGCAAGCCCTGCCAATCATGGGCCATCACCGCGCCCTGCAAAAGGGCCAGCAGCATCAGGGCCGCGGCCATCTCGCTCACCACGCCGCTTCCCTCTTGCGTGCGCGCGAGGGGGGCGAAAATGGCCAGCGCCATGAAATAATACACAAACGGCCAGAGGCGCGGGGCGGCGAACTGCCAGCTGGCCGTGTTTTCAGGAAGAAAGAGCGCGCCGGCCAGCATCAGCAGGCCCAAGCCCAGCCACATCCAGTCCGGTCTCCACCCGTTTTTCAGCTGTCCCAGCCGCAGGGCCAAATAGCAGGCCGCCACAATCGCGAACACCACGGCCAGAATGGGCACGGCCGTGCCCAGCACGCCGTAAAGCAGTTTTCCAAACAAGCTGCCCCACTCGATGGCGCCCGAGTTGCCCTCCCCCGATAGCAGGGGCTGGGCCGCCAGCGCGCCCATCAACAGCACCGGCAGGACGAAGGGCCAGTCATGCGTGAGTCGGGCCCGAATCGAGGCCAAGTCCGGCCCCTTCTTTTCCCGCCATTCCTGCGCCAATTCCGCCACTCTCATCCAGCCGATAAGCGCCAGCAGGGCCAGGCCGGCCACCAAATGGGTGAACGAAGCCAAGACGGACAGAATCAGGGCCAGCATCACGCCTTTTCCATCCATTCTCTTTTCCCGCCTCTCCATCCAGCCGCCTCCCGCCAGCAGAAAGAGCGGCAAGGCAAGGGCGTAATTGAGAAAGCCCATGAGAAAGAACCAGTTGTAGGCCAAGGCCGCGCCCAAAGCCAATCCCAGCGGCGCGAGGCGCTTATCCACGCTTCTGAAAAAGTAGGCCATGCCCCAGATGGTGAGGACAACCGTGAGCCCGAGCATCAGCCGTCCCGCGCTCTCCACTCCTATCCGGGGGCCCAGCAGGCGCATGGCCCAGAATGCCGATGAGTTGGGGAGCAAAAGGTTCGGGTTTGGCCCGATGTATGTGCCGATGCCGGCCTGCTGCTCAATGAGCAGGTGCATGCTGGCCAGATGGTTGGGCCAGTCGTTGAGCGGCAGGTATTGGAAATAGACTAGCGGAAGGAGAAGCAGGACGGTGAGCGCCAATCCGGCGTAGAGCCAGCGGCGCGAGAGGCCCAAAAAGCCCGCGCCGTCCGTGCGCAAGGCCTCTCCCGGTGCGCCACCCGTTTCGCGGCCGGGGGTTTTGGTTTTCATGCTATCTTGTCTCAACCTCGTTTTTTAAATCCTCGATGCGCAATCACAAGTGCCGGTTCTATTTGCTGGGGTCGCATAACCCGGTATTGCGGCAGGTTGCTAACCTGTTGGGGAGAAATCCTCGTGCGAGTTCAAATCTCGCCCCCGGCGCTTATTTCCCACTCCTTCTCTTGCGCCAAATTTTGGAATAAGGCTATAAACCCCTTTTCGAATATATGATTTACAAATCATTTGAGGTGAGCGTATGCAAGAATGCCAAGGAAACGCCTGCAGCACCCAGAATGTCTGTCCGGCCTGCCAGTCGAGCCCCTGCCGCTGCCCGTCCATGGGCGCGTGCGCCAAGCCCCCCTGCCCCCAAAGCGCGTGCCCGTCGCAGTCCTGCTCGCGCAGCGGCTGCGAGTTCACTGACGAGCTGATGGATTTGGCCGACGAGGCGTGGGCCTGCCTGATGAAGGAGAAGATGAAGGCCCACATGGAGAAGCTCAAGGGCAAGAAGATGGACGCCATGGCCGCGGCCGCGGTCGAGGCCACGATGGCGTATTGGGAGGGCAAGAAGAAGCTCAAGGCCGACAAGATGAAATTCAAGGCCAGCCTGGCCGAAGCGGCCGGAAAAATCGAGCAGGCCATGAAGGAGTAGGTCGAGCCCGTCTTCTTTTCTTTCTTTTTTCTTTTTCCGGCTTCTTTTTCATTTATTAACTTGGGGGTTTTCTATTCTGTTGTTCATCATGTTCGATTCCATCGAGCGTTTGCTCAAATCCCGCTCGGATTTGCAGTTCCTCTGGCTCAATGCCATCTCGGTCGGGGGCACCGTCATCGGCATGGGGCTGGCCTACCTCTACCAATTTTTGTGCGCGCGCACCCTCACCCTGGCCGAATATGGGGTGCTGGGGGTGCTGGTGGGCATCTGGTCCAGCCTCACCCTGCCCCTCTCGGCCATCACCTCGGTGCTGGTGCGCGAGCTGGCCAAACTGCACGGGGCGCCGGCCAAGGCCGATTTCGTGCTGCTCAAATACCTGAAAAAAACCGGCCTGTGGTCTTTGGCCGTTACTATGCTCGCCGCCCTGCTCTCCTATCTCGCGGGCCAGCCGCTTCTCGCTCTCCTCCTCTTGGGCCTGCCGGCCATGGTGCTGGTGTCGGTGTCCAATGCGTGGCTGCAGGTGCGCGAGCGCATTCTGGAATTAACGCTTGTGCAGCAGGGGCAGAACCTGCTCAAGGTGCTGGCCCTTCTCCTGTTCTTGTGGCTGGGCTGGGGGCTGGCCGGCGCCGTGCTGGCCCTGCCGGTCTTTGCCATCGTCCTCTTCATCCTGCTCATCGTGTGGCTGCGCCCGCACCTGCACCCCAAACCCGAGCGAATCGAAATCCATCTGGGCCGCGCCTTCCTGCTTCTCTTGGCCTGGCAGTTTTTGAGCCAAGTCTCGATTTACGAAGACCTGTTCGCCATCAAATATTTCTTGGGAGACGAGCCGGCCGGGCTTTACAATGCGGCCGAAATCACGGCCAAAATCCTGATGTTTCTGGGCACCGCCATCGGGCTGGTGCTGCTGCCCAAAATCGCCAAATTGAATGCTTCCGACGCTCGCTCCAAGGGCCTTCCTCTTCTGGGCCTGAGCATGGCCCTTCTGCTGCCGGTATTTGCCGGCTTCCAGCTGCTGGGCACTCCCTTCATGCTGCTCTTCTTTGGCCCCAAGTTTGCCGCCAGCGTGCCGCCCTTTCTGGTGCTCTCGATTGGCATGCTGCTGGCCGCTTGGGCGCAGCTCATCGGCCTCTTTCTCTTGGCGCGGGGGGAGGAAAAGGGATTGGTGCTCACCTTCGGCCTTGCGGTGGCCCTGAACGCCGCCGTCCAATGGACGGTGGTGCCAGCCGGCGGGCTGATGGCGGCCGCGTGGGGCGTGTCGGGCGTGATGCTGCTGCTGGTGCTCTCGCTGATGCTTCTGCTCTTCAAACGGATTCAAAACAAGGCGGATGCGCGAGCGGCCTGAGCGCTTGGAGAGAATGGCCGGTCTTGGGGGTCTTGCGCTCGCCCCTACTCTTTCTTCCCGGCCTTGAGCGCCTTTCGCAGGCCTTCCAATCCGAGCAGCGCGCAGCGCATCCGGGTCGGGCCGGGGTCGATGCCCAAATCGCCCAACACCTGCTCTTTGGAAATTTTGGCCGCCTCCTCCAGACTCAGGCCCACGAGGCGGTCGGAGAGCATGGAAGCCGAGGCGGTGGAAATGGCGCAGCCGGCGCCCGTGAGGCCCACCTCGCTAATCCTGCCCTTCTTGTCCACCCTCAATTCGATTCCAATCTCGTCCCCGCACGTGGGATTGGACTCCAGATGCGTCAAGTCGGCCCTGTCCAATTTCTTCCAGTGGTGGGGATGCTTGTAATGCTCCAAAATGTTGGCCCGATACAGCTGCTCGCGGGCGGGTGAAACGGAAGGAGTTTCGGCCATATTTCTAACCTTCAAATATTTTCTTGACATCATCCAGTCCTTCTTCCAGCGCCACCACATCATCGCGGTCATTGTACAAATAGAACGAGGCGCGCACGGTGGCGCTCACGCCCAATTTGCGCATCAGCGGCTGGGCGCAGTGGTGGCCCACGCGCACCTGTACTCCGTGTCTATCGAGAATGGAGCCCACGTCGTGCGCGTGCACGCCCTCCACATTGAAGGACACCACGCCCACTCTTCCCGAAGCGGAGGGCAGGCCGTAGAGGGTGACGCCTTCCATGGACTCCAGCGCATCGAGGGTTTTTTTCACCAGCTTTTGCTCATGCTCCAGAATTTCACTCATGCCGGCCTTTTGCAAATAGTCCATGGCGGCCGCCAAACCCACGGCACCCGGCACATTCGGAGTGCCGGCCTCGAATTTGGCCGGCCCCTCCGCCCAAGTGGAACGGGTATCCTCCACGCGCCCGATTTGCCCCCCGCCGGTGAGGAAAGGCGGCAGGCGCTCCATCCACTCGCCCTTCATGTAGAGCACGCCGATGCCCATGGGGCCCAGCATCTTGTGGCCCGAAAAGGCCAGAAAATCGCAATCCATTTTCTTGACATCTATGGGAATGTGGGGTGCGGACTGGGCCGCATCCACCACCACCGGCCCGCCCCAATGCTCGCGCGCATGGCGCACCATGCCCTCCACTTCGTTGAGGGTGCCCAGCGCATTGGAGGCTTGTGAGAGGGTGAGCATGGCGGGCTTGGCGGCCGGCTGGAAGCTTTCCAGACTTTCGGCCCCCATGCTCTGATTGGTTTCAAACGGAATAAAGGCCAGCTCGCGCCCGGTGCGCATGGCCATCTGCTGCCAGGGCACCAGATTGGAGTGGTGCTCCATGGCCGAGAGGGCGACGGGGCGCGCATGGTCGGCATCCAGCAGGGAAGGAAGGCAGTAGGAAAGCAGATTCAGGCTCTCGGTGGTGTTGCGGGTGAAGACGATTTCTTCCGCCTTGGCGCCGATGAATTCGGCCACGCTCATGCGCGCCTTTTCATAGGCCTCTCCCGCCTCGGCCGTGAGGGTGGAGACGCCCCTTCCGGGGTTGCCGTTCATGGTTTCGTAATATTCGCGCTCGGCACTGAGCACGCTTTTGGGCTTCTGGCTGGTGGCCGCGCTGTCCAAATAGGCGAGGCGCTGCCCATTCACCTTTTTCTTGAAAATGGGAAAGTCTTTTCGAATAGATTTTCCAAGCGCCATTTAATCACTAGAGCCAATCAATTCAATTCGTTTAAGTATTAATCCACCTTGTCTATATCTCTTAGCGTTCTCTCCAAAGTAGTTTTTCAGAACCTTTTTATTCTCATTGACGCACACTTCGAAGTCTCTTTCGCATAGTCCTGTTAGGTATCCTCCCTTGACCGCTTCATCAATTATGAGTGTTGTATATAGTAATGCAAGTATCACGGCTTCAATACCGTGAATCCCTCGCACCTCACTATCTCCAAAATATGATCCCATCACAGAAATATCCGTGTGCGTAAATCCACTCAAAAACGAGTAAAGTGATTCGTGAATCTCTCCATCTTCCGTATATCCACTATTTCGCGCCATCTCACCCTTCGGAATATTCAGCGTCACTACTTTACCTGTCTTCTTTTCCCTTGCTTTGTTCTTGTCCAGTCTCCCATTCTGGACCACTCCCGCTTCGAATGTTCCTTGCTCTAATCCTAACTTTGCTTCAAAAATTTGTCGCATTCTATCCGGATTTTTCTTTAGATACGCAATCGAGAGATAGTTTTCATAGATTGCTCTGGTCATGCCAAGCGCATCTGGTCCAAGTTCATTGTATGTTAAACTCATTGTTGCTTTTAGGTTTTGACATGTTTTTTCTAAATAGAACATCAAATATTCGTCATAAACTGAGCCTTGTTCCACCTTCTTATATATCAACCGTTTTATTGTGTATGAAAGCACATCTATTGTTTTTGGAAGGCATTCAAATAACTCCACAACCTCTTTTCGGGCAACCGGTTCTTCAAGGGGATCTATTCCCTGTGCAACCAGTTTTCGGTACTCGTTTATAGCATCTATCCATTCCTTTATTCGAGGTGTTGGAGTTTGTTTGTAGTTCACCTCGCTAAGGACGAATCTAGTTTTTTTTAATGCATATATTTTCTCTGGTTCTACACAAGCTTTCTTTGCGGCCTTTATCATCTTGTCAAGTATCTCTTTTTCGTCCTCCTCCGTATCAAAGAATAGATAATCTTCTCCCGTCATCTCTCGTTTGAACTTTTTCTTAAATTTTATTTCCTGACTTTTCATGAATTTAGTTATAATCTGAGCATACTCATCTTCGAGTTTAACTCTAACTTCGCGATATGTGTCTCCTTTCTCGTTTTTAATCCACCTTATCTTTCTCTTTTTGCAGCATTCTCTATAGGTTTTTCCACTATCGCAAGGGCACATCGCCCCAAGTTCAATCTCTGTTCTCTCTTCGATTTTTATCGCCTCGTGCTCTTTCCTTCATTTTTCTTCAGTTCTGCATCCCTTATCCCTTCGTGCGCGGCCGGGCGGGCCTCGAGGCCCGGATTGGCGACCACGGTCAGTTTTTGCCTGTGCTTGACGGATGGGTGGTAGGCGGGCAAGTGTTGTCTGACCAGCGCCCGCAGGCCTTCTTGCGTCTTCTCGCCCGGAATTTTCGCAATAAGTGCGAGGTAATAGCCTTCCATCACGAGCCGGCGGCTCTTTTCCTCATCCAGTCCCCGGCTGCGCAGATAGAACAGCTCCTTTTCATCCAGCCCGCCCACCGTCGCCCCGTGCCCGGCTTCCACCTGGTCGTTGTCCACCTGCAGGGAGGGAATGATGTTGGCGGCCGAATCCTCGGAGAGGAGGAGGGCGGAGCCGGACTGGTGGCTGATGGTGTTGGGGGCCGCGCGCTCGATACGGATGCGGCCCCGGTACACACCCAAGCTTTTGCCGTCCAATGCCCCGCGGCAGGTCATCTCCCCCTGCGTGTCCGGCACCTCGTGCTGGGAGGCGGTTTCCATGTCCATGAACTGCTCCCCGTTCGCGATAAAGAGCTGGTAGGCGTGCGCCTGCGAATGGTCGCCCGCAAGACGGTTGAGGGTGCGCGTGCGGCTCACGGCCGCTCCAAAGGCGGCTGCCGTGTGGGTGAGCTTGGAAAATTTGTCAAGGCGCTGGTCATGGTGGCTGAAGGACCAGTCCTTTTGCGGATAGCGCTGCACCGTGGTCAGCGTGAGCCGGGCATCGGGGCCCAAAATAGATTCAGTAATATCCGTATGGAGGTTAATGTAGGTTGTATTTTTTCCTTCGCATTCAATCATCACTTCGGCGCTGGCCCCCTTTTCCAAGATGATGAGATGATGCAAAGCCGAATGGCCGGCCGCGCGGGTGCGCAAATGGACAAAGCCCGCATCCGTATTCTCCGGCACGCGCAGCACCCAGCCGTCCTGCACATGGGCCCCATGCCAGGCCAGCAGCTTGTCCTGCTCTTTTTGCGGCGGGAGGCCGGGCGCTTGGAGCAGGAAGGGCGAGAGAAACGCCGTGCTGATTTCGCCCAAGCGGGCGAGCGAGAGGCGGGACGATTTGCTTTTTCCTTTTTCCTTCTCCTTCTTTTCCGTCCCGAGGATTTCGAATTCTATTTTTCCCATGCCCTCTTTTTCCACTCTTTCAAATTCGAATTTGGCGAAATTGCGGTAATCTCCATCTGCTGAGGAAATGGACGCCCAGTTTCCATAGCGCGAGCGAACGGCTGCAAGGCTCTCGGCTTCCATGCTCAAAGCCCCTCCATCTCCATTTCTATCAGCCGGTTGATTTCCACCGCGTATTCGAGCGGCAGGGCCTTGATGACCGGCTCGATAAAGCCGGCAATAATGAGGCGCGTGGCCTCTTCCTCTGAAATGCCGCGCGAGCGCAAATAGAGCAGCTGCTCGGCCGAAATGCGGCCCACGGTGGCCTCATGGCCCACGTGCACGTCATTTTCTTCGATTTCCATGCGCGGGATGGTGTCTGAGCCGGACTGGCCGTCCAAAATCAGCCCATCACAGCGCACGTGCACCGACGAGCCGCGCGCCCCTTTCTTGATTTTCACCAATCCGCGGTAGCGCGCCACGCCCCCGCGCTGGGAAATGGACTTGGAAATCACGTTGGAGTGGGTGTCGGGCGCCAAATGAATCACTTTGGCCCCGCCGTCCTTCACCTGTCCTTCTCCAGCCAATGCGATGGTCAGATGGTCGGCGCGCGCGCCGGGGCCTGTAAGCACCGAGCAGGGATAGAGCATGGTGGTGCCCGAGCCCAGCGTGCCGCCAATCCATTCCATCACCGCGCCCGCGTCCACGATGGCGCGCTTGGTGTTGAGGTTGTAGACGTTCTTGGACCAGTTCTGCACCGAGGTGTAGCGCACGCGCGAATTTTTCCTTGCAAATATTTCCACCACGGCTGAATGCACCGATGCGGTGTCGTAGTGCGGGGCGGTGCAGCCCTCGATGTAATGCACCTCGCTGCCCTCCTCGCCGATGATGAGGGTGTGCTCGAACTGCCCGTATTGCGGGTAGTTCATGATGAAATAGATTTGCAGCGGCCGCTCCACCTTCACCCCTTTGGGCACGTAGAGAAACTAGCCGCCCGACCACACGGCGCCATGCAGGGCCGAGAACTTGTTGTCGCCGGCCGGCACGCACGTGGTCATGAAATGGGGCTTCACCAATTCGGGATACTCTTTCACGGCCTGGTCCATGCCCATGAAAATGACGCCCTGCTCCTCCAAACTCTTCTGAATCGAGTGGTAGAGCACCTCGGAATCATACTGGGCCGCCACGCCGCCCAAGATGTCGCGCTCGGCCTGCGGAATGCCCAATTTGTCATAGGTTTTCTTGATGTAGTCGGGCACTTCGTCCCAGCTGTTCGCGTTCTTCTTTCCCTCGGGCTTGACGTAGTTGGTGATGTCGTCCAAATCCAAATGCGAGAGGTCGGGCCACCAGGTGGGAATCGGCTTGCTTTTGAACACCTTGTAGGAAAAGAGCCGCTTTTGCAGCATCCAGTCGGGCTCGCCCTTGGTTGCCGATATTTCGCGAATGACGCGCTCGCTCAAGCCCTTCTCATCCACCTTGAAAGAGAAATTGGGCGGGTTTTGGATGTTCTCATGATAGGCCTTGAGTTTGCTCTCGATGTCCTGCACTTCGGCCGTCTGCTCGTGGATGGGCATGGGGGCCGCCGAGGCCTTGGCCGGGAGCGGGTTTGGGGTTTCTTTTTTGCGGGCCATCGTATTACGCCCCCTCTTCATCCAAGCCCGCCATCCCGCCTTCTCCCCCCTCTTTTCCAACTATTTTGTCATATCCTTCCTTCTCGATGCGGGCCGCCAGCGCCGCCGTGCCGGACTGGATGATTCTGCCCCGGTTGAGCACGTGCACGTAATCGGGCTTGAGATATTGCAAAATGCGCGCGTAATGCGTGATGACCAGAAGTCCGAACTTCCTTTCCTTTTGCAGGCGCATGATGTCGTGCGAAATAATCTTGAGCGCGTCCACGTCGAGGCCGGAGTCGATTTCGTCCAGCAGCACGTATCTGGGCTGCAGAAGGGCCATTTGCAGCGTCTCGCAGCGCTTCTTCTCGCCGCCCGAAAAGCCGTCGTTGAGGTAGCGGTCGAGGAAGGCCTCGTCCATGCGCAGGGCGGCCATCTCCTGCTTCACGATTTTCTCGAATTCGGCAATCGAAATGGGCGCGGCCGGGGCCCGGGCCGCGTTGTAGATGGTGCGCAAATAATTGGCCACGCTCACGCCCGGCACGGCCGGGGGCGTCTGGAACGAGAGGAAAAGGCCGGCCCGGCTGCGCTCGTTGATGTCCAAGCCCAACAAGTCTTTTCCATCCAAACTGGCGCCGCCCTCCACCTTGAAGTTGGGGTCGCCCACCAAGGCGTGGCAGAGCGTGCTCTTGCCCGAGCCGTTGGGCCCCATGACGGCGTGGATTTCGCCGGGCCTGATTTGGAGGCTCACGCCGCGCAAAATCGGCTTGTCCCCTATGAAGGTGCGCAGGGCCCGGATGCTCAGTTCGCTTTTTTTGGCCATTTTTCTCCTCTTCCACACGCTATGGCTTGGATGTTCTATGATACGTTTTTCATACTTATAATACTTGGGCCCCCATCGGCCCGCCGTGCCTTCCGGCCCGGGTCCGCGCTCCATTCCTCTTTCGTGCATCTGTTTTTTATGCCTCCCGCCTGTTGGCTGAAGCATGACGGCGCTCCTGGTCCAGAAGGCCGACGGCTCTCTCGAACCGCTCAATTACGAGAAGGTGCGCGACGCGCTCACGCGCGCCGGGGCTTCGCGGGGCTTGGCGGAAGAGGTCATCGAATCCATCCAGTCCTCCATCCATCCCGGCATCACCACCTCCGAAATCTATTCCCTCGCCTTTTCCGCCCTGCGCGAGCTGCGGCCCGGCGCGGCCGCGCGCTTTGCGCTCAAATCGGCCCTCCTGCGCCTCGGGCCGGAGGGCTACCCGTTCGAGACCTTCATGGGCTCGCTGCTCAAGGGCCGCGGCTACTCCACGCAGCTGCGCCAAATCGTGCGCGGCCACTGCATCTCGCATGAAATCGACGTGATTGCGACGAGGCCCGCCATTCCCGGCCATGCGCCCACGCGCGCGATTGTGGAGTGCAAGTTCCACAACGCCTCCTACATGCGCTGCCACGCGCCCTCCGCCCTTTATTCATGGGCCCGGTTTCTGGACGTGCAGGCCGCGAATCCCGAAATCGATTCGGTGTGGCTGGCCACCAACACCAAATTCACCACCGACACCATCGCCTATGGCGACTGCATGGGACTCAAATTATTGGGCTGGAGCTTCCCGGCCGAGGAGAGCATTCAGGTGCGCATTGAGGAGCACCAGCTCTATCCCACCACGGTGCTGCACGCGCTCAATAGGCGGCAGTTTTTGCAATTGCACGAGGCGGGCATCATTTTGGTGAAAGAGCTGCTGGACGCGCCGCAGGAACGGCTCAAAGAAGCTGGATTGTCGGAGCACGAAATCGAGAAATTGCAGGAGCAGGCGCGGGCTGTTTTGAGCAAGAAGGGATAATCGGGCTCACGCTTTGGGTTTATGAATAATTTTCGGCCCCCCTAATCCGTCTTCGGCAATGGAGAAGCAAAAGCCTGCATCAGGTGGGCCGTCTTGTCCAGCGCGGCCTGCACCTCTTTCTCGGATTTGCATCCGGTGCAGATGATTTTGCCGTTCTTGAAGAGAAGCAAACTCGATTTGGGCTCCTTGAGCTTGAAAATGGCGCCGGGGAACTGCTCGGGCTCATA
>CABMCD010000027.1 GCA_902384555.1 uncultured archaeon
ACAAGCTCATGCTCAAAGCCATGGCCATGTACAGGGACGGCTCCAAACTGTCACAGCCCCTCAATGCGGCCGTGCAGGATGAGGCCGAATTGCAGGCTTTGCAGGCGCTGGCCGAAGAGGCGGAGAAAGTGCTGGAATCGCCGCTGGGACAGACCACGGTGGTGTCCACCCTGCAAAGACGCAAGCTGCCCGGAAGGCGGCGCGGCTTTGTGCAGTAGGCGCGCGTGGGCGGGCACAAGGTGTATTTCAAGACCGGCGAGTATCCCGACGGCTCCTTGGGCGAGATTTTCATCGACATGTACAAGGAGGGCGCGGGCTACCGGGCTTTGCTCAATTGCTTCGCCATTGCCGTGTCCAAGGGCCTGCAATACGGGGTGCCGCTGAACGAGTTTGTGGACACCTTCACCTTCACCCGCTTCGAGCCGTCCGGCACGGTGGCGGGGCATGAGAACATCAAGCACGCCACCTCCATCATCGACTACGTGTTCCGGGCATTGGGAGCCGAATATTTGCACCGCACGGATTTGGTGCAAATCAAGCCGGCGGAAAATTCGCTGGGAGGCAACGGCCATGCGGCGGTGGAGCCGGAGGAGAAGCAGCTGCGTCTGGGCGAAGCCGCCCCGGATGCGGAAAAGCTGGCGCGCGAGAAGATGGGCGAGGTTGGGGAAAAAGCCATGACCGGCATGGGCTCGCGCCCGGATGACGAAGGCCTGTCGGACGAGCGCAAGGAGGCGCGCGCGCAGGGCTTCACCGGGGATTCGTGTCCCGCTTGCGGCTCGATGAAGATGAAGAGGAACGGGACTTGTGAAGTGTGCGTCGAGTGCGGCGAAACTTCAGGCTGCTCGTAGTTTGATTTTTTCTTATTTTTCTATTTTCCAAAGCTAGCGGACGCGAGTTTAGGAGGCTGTCGCCACTTTTTGCCCCAGCACCCGCACTTTCACCCAGTCATTGACCGCCAGCGTGAAGAACGCGCAATAACCGATGACCAGCCCCACCAGCTCCAGCGGCAGGGGCGCGAGGCCGAAGAGGCCAAACACGCAGAATACGGCCGCCAGGGCCATATCCACAAGCAAAATGGAGAAGAGCGGCAGGCTGGGCGAGGAGTTCCAGAAACGCCCCCGCTCGCGCACCACGAAGATGAGCAGGGTGGTGAAATAGAAGAGGATGGCAAAGCTCAGGGTGCTGACCGCCGCCCCGCTCAAATGGAAGTGGTCGAGGCCGAAATAGAAGAGGCCGAAGGCTTCGGCCACCAGCAAGGTTCCCAGCATAAGCGAGGCGCGCACCAGAGCCGGAATGTCCCAAGACTCGGGCTTGGATGAGCCGGTGGCGTTGTCGGTCGAGAGCGAGATGGTGACAAAGTCGATCATGAAGATGAGCAGCAGCATGGCGGAGGAGGAAATGATGTATTGGCCGGTGAGGAAAAAGGCCAGCACGATAAAGCCCACCTGCATCACGGTTTTGGTGATTTTGTTCAGCATCCAGGTGCGGATGCGCTGGAACATCTCCCGCCCCACGCGAATGGGCTCCAAAATAGTGGAAAGCCCCTCCTGCGTGAGCACGAGGCTGGCCGCGCCCTTGGCCACATCGGTGGCGGAAGAAACAGCCGCACCCACTTCCGCTTGTTTGAGAGCCGGCGCATCATTGACGCCATCACCAGTCATGCCGACAATGTGGCCGCGCGCCTGCAAATCGCGCACAATGGAATATTTGTCTTCAGGATAGATTTCGGCAAACACGGAGGCCGATTCGGCCAGAGACAAGGATTTGGAAGAAGCCGGCATGGAAGCAGACGATTTCAGCTCGGAGGCATGAATCGCTTTTCCCGTGATGCCCACGCGCGTGGCGATTTCGCGCGCCACCGGCAGCGCGTCGCCGGTCAGCATCTTGACCGAAACGCCCAGCGCGCGCAGCTTTTCCACCAAGCCGGCCGATTCGGGGCGGGGCGGGTCGAAGAGGGCAACCGCACCCAAAAGTTTGAGTTTGGAGGAGCGAGAGCGCGCGGACGAGCGGGAAGAGGCGGGGCGGGCGCGCAATTCCTCGCTGGCCACCGCCAGCACGCGGTAGCCATGCTGGGCGCATTCATCGGCATAGGCTTGCAATTGCGCGCGATGAGTAGAGGAAGTCTTGCAGAGGGCAAAGAGAGTTTCGAGAGAGCCTTTGAGCACGCGCAGGCGCTTCGAGCCTGAAACCACCAGCGCCTCCGTGCGCCGCGTCTGGGGGTCAAAGGGCGTGAAACTCTTCTGCAAATAGCGGGAAAGCGGCAGGTTGCGCTTTTGCGCCTCGCGGATAAAGGCCTTGTCAATCGCGTCATGGTTGGCTTCTTGAGAAGCCAGCGCGCCGGCCAGCACCACATCGGTCTCCGAAACGCCGCGCAAGGGGAGCACGCCGGCAAAAGCCACCTCGTTTTTGGTGAGGGTGCCGGTCTTGTCCACGCACAAGATGTCCATGCGCGCGGCATCGTCCGGCGCGCTGAGGCGCGTCACCAGCACGCCCTTTTGCACCAGTTGGCGGGCGGAGAGGGCCATGCTCACCGTAAACATGGCCGGCAGGGCCACCGGCACCGCGCCCAGGAGCAGAATCAGCATGAGGGGCAGCAAGCCAAAGAGCGAGTCGCCGCGCAGGATGGAAACAACTAAAGTGATGGCCAGCACGCCCAGCGTGATGGCGAGGAGGTAGAAGATGACTTTGGAGATGATTTCTTCGATATGCATCTTGGGCTTGGCGATTTGCACCAATTGCGCCGTGCGGCCAAAGAAGGTGGAGGAACCAGTGAGCACCACCAGCCCGGTTATCTCGCCGCGCGCAAGGATGGAGCCCGAATAGAGCAAATCGTTGGCCTTTTTCTCCACCGGGACCGATTCGCCTGTCAGGGCGGACTGGTCGGCCGAGGCGGTGCCGGAAACGACTTTGACATCGGCCGGCACGAAGTCGCCCAGGCGCAGGCGCACGATGTCGCCGGGCACCAGCTCGGCAGCTGGAATGGTGCGCCAGGAGGCAGAGCGCAGGACGCGGGTGCGCACCTGCAATTTCTGGCGCAGCGCTTCGAGTGCGCGCTGGGCGTTCTGTTCCTGCACAAAGCCGATGACGGCATTGAGCACCAAGAGGGCGGAGACGATGCAGACGTCGAATAATTTGCCGCTGAAATAGGAGAGGATGATGATGGCCTCTAGTATCCAAGCCGTGAGGCCCCAGAATTTTTTGAGGAAAAGGGCGAGCGGGCTGCTTTTCTGCTCTTCAATTTCGTTGCGCCCATATTTTTGCATGCGCGCAAGCGCTTCGGAATCGGGCAGGCCGCAGGATGGGTCCGAGCCCAAGTGCTGAAGGGCGGAAAGTGAATCCATGGCCTTGAAATCCTCGGACATGGAATTCCTAGAACGGGGGGTGTTATATTTCATCCGATTCGCCGGACCACTTCAAGCAAATCGGCCGGCTGCTCAATCGAAAAGTCAGGGTGCGGGCCCGCGCTCTCAAAATAGGGGTCGTATTTGGCCAAACAGGTCTTCATGCCCACCGCCTGCGCCCCTTTCATGTCGCGGCCCGGATTGTCGCCCACCATCAGGCACTCGGAAGGCTGGACGTTGAGCTTTTTGCAAATGGAGAGAAAGGGCTCGGTGCCGGGCTTGTAGATGTTGGTGTCATGAAAGGTGCCCACCTGCTCGAAATACTCGGCCAGCCCGGTGAAATTCAGCCGCTGGTGGGCCTGCTCGCGGGCGGCGTCGGTCAGCACGGCAAGAGAGTAGGATTTCTTCAGCTCAGCCAGCGTTTCGGGGATGCCGGGATAGGGCTTGAGCACCTGCCCCTTCTTTCTCAAATAGGCCACGATGCCCGCATCTCGGATTTTCTCGAACTGCGCTTTGGGGAAATTGAAGGGCTTTATCATGTCGGTGAAAACGAGCTGGTATTCCACGCCTTTTTGCTCATAGATTTTGAAAATCAGGTTATAGGCGCCCTGTTCGGTCATGGGCAGGCCGGCCGCCACCATCGCGGCCGAGGCTTCGCGCGCGGACTCCTGCTTGAACTGCCAGAAATTCACCAGCGTGTTATCGAGGTCGAAAATGATGGATTTGAGCATCAGATGCACGTCCCAGTGGTCGTTCGGGCATTGCCGAGGGTTGGCGCTTTTCCGAGGTTTTTTTCGCTCCGCGAAAAAAAGCTCTTGTCGAGGTCGAAAATGATGGATTTGAGCATGGCAGGCACCTGCAATCGCAAAGGGATGGAAAAATAAAAACCCGCCCTAAGCCACGCCGTTGGGGTGCAGCAGGAAGCGGTTCTCGACGTCCACGGAGAGGTGCAGCGGCGCGTGGAGGCGGTATATCTGCGAGTAGGTGCCGCTCTCCACGCGCGACGAGATTTGCTCGAGGCGCAGGGAGTTGAATTGGGCGATGTCGTCAATGGAGAGATAGGCGAGGTTGGCCTCCATCATTTCAAGGAAAAAGTGCGTGCCCCCGCTCATCATCTCGCCCGCATAGCGGCGCTGCTCGGCGATGGCGGCGGCCGTGTGCAGCAGCGGGCCGGGAATGCCCTCGGCGCCGTCCGACGTGCCGTAGCGGCCCGGCACGATGTAGAGGACCTGCGATCTCAGGCCCTCGCCATAAAGCGTCTGGTTGATGGCCTGCAGTTCCTGCGAAATGTCATACGACACGCCGTACAGCCCCCCGGCCGGGTTCGGCACCCACACCACGGCGCGGATGGAATATTGCCCGCCCCAGCCGGCCGCCCCGGTGCCGGAGAGCAGCGTGTCGTCGGCCTCCACTTGGGGCAGTTGGGGGAGGCGGGTGTTCGCGCCCAGCACCATGGGGCGCGCCTGCAGGGGATAGACCACCAGCTTTCCGTCCACCCGGTCGGCCGCGCCCTCGAAGTCCACCTCGATGCGCTCCATCTCGGTGCTGAAGGCCTCGCGCAGCAGGTCGCGCATCACTTCCAGCGCCTGGCCCAAACTGCCCTTGCTGCGGCCCAAGAATTTGGATAACTGCATGGCGGGCGAATAGTCCGGCGTGAGAATGAGCGGACGCTTGACGTTGAGCTCGCGGTCGTAAATCACACAGTTGGGCAGGAAAAGCCCTTCGGGCGCGTCGGTGAAGATTTTGTGTTTGCGGACAAAATCATTCTCGCCCTGCGGCGCGCGGCCCGCGTCCGAGAGGTCGAGGGCATAGAAATGCAGGGGTGAGAACTCGACGATGTCGCGCGGCGTGAACATGCCGAAGGGGCGGTCGGCGCCCATCTCCACCACCACGGCGCTGCCCTTGAGGTTTTCCACCACGCCCGGCCCGAGGCCGAACGCGAGGCGGAAGAAGCCGTCGGCCTTGGTGAAGTAGTTGTAGGAAAAGGCCGCAAACGAGGCTTCGGGGTAGTAGAGCAGGCGGCCGGAGGGCGAGGGCCAGGCGCGGCCGGCCACGTTCTGCACCATGACGCCCATGCGCTCGTCGCCGCCCATGCCGGCCACGCCGTAGGATTTCTCTTGCAGCAGCTGCAGGTAGAGGCTGGCATACACCAGCTTGACGGCCGCTTCCAGCTGCGCGAGGCGCACGCCGTCGTCCGGGTGCTGGTTGGGCAGGAAGATGGAATAGAAGGCGCCGGCATAGGATTTGTGCGCGCTGTCCTCGTTGAGGCCGGAGGAGCGCACCACGATGGGCGAATGGCTGCCGTCCGGGCCGTCATAGCCCTTGAGCAGCTCCCAGAGCTGCGCCTTCTGCTCGCGCGTGAAGGAGGCTTTGAGGAAGAGGTCGAGCATCTCGCGCTCGCCGCCAATCGCATAGACCTGGTCCCAGAGGCGGTTGGCGTCCATGAAGTCGCGGAACGCGTCGGTCTGGATGAGAGAGGTGAGCGGGCAGGCGAAAAACACGTTCTCGCCGCATTGCTCGCGCAAAAATCCGGCCTGGTCCTTGAGCAGCTTGTAGAAGGTGCGGGTGCCCTGCCATTTGCCGCCGCCCTCCCCGCTGAAGAACACGCGCCGCTGGGGGAAAACGACCGGCTCGCCCGAGCGGACAATCTGGGAGGGATAGTTTTGAGGTCCCACGCAATGATACGCACACGAACTTTTATATGAACGTGTTTTCACTTGTTTGGAAGTAGGCTTTTATGGTCTCTCGTGCCTTATGAGAAATTCAAACCGGCGCGCGGCAGGCGGCTGATGACATGAGCTTCGTTCCCATCATCCCAAACAAAATCGAGCCCGTCAAGAATTCCGAGCGGATCGGCAAAATCGTGGTGGCGGGCGCCAGCGCCCATCTTTTTGACAAAGTCTGCTATGGGCTGAACCGGCCGCGGCCGGACATTGAAGTGTCCGAGCTCAGGCTGCCGGCGGGGCTGACGCCCGGAAACGGCGTGAGTCCGGCCGTGCGCAACGCGCTGGGAGACACGGGAACCGGCATGGCGGTGCTGATATTCGAGAACGGGCTTGGGCCGGAGAAAACCGGGCGGCTGGCCGAGGACGTCAAGCTGGCCGGCGGCAAGAAGGCCTTCACCATCCTGATGCGCGAGGAGAAGGCCAGCGCGCAATACGACGGCCCGGAGCCGCCCGTTCCGGCGCCGCAATTCATCGACCAGGTCTTCAGCTTCCGCGGCTCGGAGGCGCTTTTCATCGCCATGGTCGGCCTGCTCGAGGACAGGCTCAACTTCCAAAACGACTTGGAGAGCGTGGTGCTGGTGGTGGACGACAAGCCCAAGCACTACAGCCGCTTCCTCACCGAATTCTACGAAATCAACCGCCAGCGCACGCGCGTGCGCCTGGCATGCGACTACGAGGAGGCGCAGCGCGTCATCCTGGACTGCGCGCAGGGGGAGAACCTGGCCGGCGTCATCAGCGACCTGTGGTTCCCGCGCAACGGCAGGCATGACCAGTCCGCCTTCGCCCTTCTGGAGTTCCTGCGCAAGAGCGGGCAGATTCCCATCACCCTGCGCAAGGTGCCGGCCATCGTGATGTCGGCCGACAAGCAGGCGCTGGATGCGCTGCATGAGCAGGTGCCGGACGTGTTCTGCTTCGACAAGAACGACCCGCTGCTGCTGCAGCACGTGCGCCAGACGGTGAATGACTTCTTCGGCTTTGGGGCTTTCCGCATTTTCGTGCCCGGCTCTGGCGAGCCGTTCATCGTGGAAGACCTCCATGAGCTCAAGGTCATGCTCAAGGCCATGCCCGATTCGGTGCTGCTGCACTATTCGCGGCACAACTACTTCTCCGGCTGGCTGCGGCTGCACGGCCATAAGGAGCTGGCCGCGGCCATCCGGCCCATCGATTCGGAGGACGCGGGCGAGGTGCGCGCGCTTTTGCTGGAAAAATTCGGGCAGTATGAGATGGGCCTGCTGGCGAGCGGGAAAGTCCGGCTGGCTTGGGACTCCTGAAGGAAGATGGCGCGGGCCCTTCTTCTTTTCCCGGCCCGGTGCGCGGCCAACGACGGGGGGCCAGCACGCATAAAAACCATCCAGCCGATGCAAGGGCGTGAGACGCCATGTATGAGCTGTTCTTCGTCCTGAGCCTCATCCTCTTCTCCGGCTTCGCGGCCAACATCATATTCGAGCGCACGCGCATCTCGCCCGTTCTGGTGCTCATGGCCCTGGGTTTTGTGCTGGGGCCGATGCTGCGCGTGGTGGACTCGTCCTCCGGCTCGGCGCTGGCGGGACTCGCGCCCTTCATCGGGGCGCTGGCGCTCATCATCATGCTCTTTGACGGCGGGCTCTCGCTGCCGCTGTTCCAGCTGATTCGCACCATTCCCAAGGCCGTGGCCTTCACCCTGCTCACCTTCCTGCTCACGCTGGTGGGCGTCTCGCTCTTTGTCCACTTCGCCATGGGCTGGGACCTGCTTTCCGGCCTTCTCTTGGGCGCGGCGCTGGGCGGCACCAGCTCGGCGATTGTGATTGCGCTGGTGGAGAAATCCAGGGCTGGGGCCGAGGCGCGCCACCTGCTCACGCTGGAATCCACCATCACCGACGCGCTGTGCATCATCTCGGCGATTGTGATTATCCAAATCATCGTGGCAAAGGTGAATATCGAGCCGGTGGCGGTGCTGGGCCTGCTGGCCTCCGCTTTCTCGGTCGCCATCGTGGCGGGCCTGGTGGCCTCCATCGCCTGGCTCTTCATCCTGCGCCGGCTGGCGCAGAAGAACCTGATGTACATGCTCACCCTCGCCGCCATCCTCCTGCTCTACGCCATGGTGGAGGCGGCCGGGGGCAACGGCGCGATTTCGGTCTTTGTGTTCGGTTTGGTGCTGGGCAATGCCAAGCGCATCTCCAGCGCGCTGGGCCTGTCCTCGGTGTACCAGCTGGATAGGCGCATCGCCGACTTCCAGGCCGAGGCCACCTTCTTCACCCGCACCTTCTTCTTTGTGTATTTGGGCATGATTATGGATTTGGACGGCCTGACGTGGGCCTTGGCGGCCGTGTCGATTGCGCTCTTGGCCATCTTCTACTTGGCCCGCCGCCTCAGCCTGCGCGCCCTGCTGCCCGCCACTTCCGACGCCTCATTCATTGCGTGGATGATGCCCAGGGGCTTGGCGGCGGCCGTGCTGGCCGGCCTGCCGGCCGCCAGCGGCATCGCCATTCCCGGCTTTGTCGAGCTGACGTTTACGGCCATCATCCTCACCAACGTGGCGGCCACCATCGGCCAGTTCGGCATGGGCAAGCCGCCGGCAGCGGCTCCCGCCCCGGCCGGACGCCATGCGAATGAGAAAATGAGGGGAAAAGAGAAGAAGCGGGCTTGAGAAAGAGGGGGTAGGAAAAGAAGCGGGCTTGAGAAAAAATGCTTCTTTTTGTCGGGAAGGCCGACCATAAGCCGTTTAATGGTTCAGGCCGTTTTCCCGTCATGGTTGAGAAGAGCGAAGCCCCGGCAGCCCCCTTTGACTTCAAGACCTGCAGTGTCCCCGACGCGCTGGCGCGGCTGGCCTGCAAGCCCGGCGGCCTGTCCTCCATCCAGGCCCGCGAGCGCCTCGCGCAGTACGGGCCCAACCGCATTGAAGAGCACCATGTGCCGGCTTGGCGCAAGTTTTTGGGCCATTTCACCTCCCCCATTTCCATCATTATCTTCGCGGCCGCCGCCCTCTCCTTCTTTATCGGCGATTTGCCGGACGCGGGCGTCATCTTCTTCCTGCTGCTGCTCAACGTCTCCATCGGATTCTACATCGAGCGGCAGGCCGACGTGGCGCTGGCCACGCTCTCCAAAAAGCTGGCCGTTCGCGCGCGGGTGCGCCGCGACGGGGCGTGGGGCGAGGAGGAGGCCGACACGCTCGTGCCGGGGGATTTGGTGGAGCTGGCGGCCGGGCACATCGTGCCGGCCGACGCCAAGCTCATCGAGGGCGACATCGAAGTGGACCAGTCGGCGCTCACGGGAGAGAGCCTGCCGGTGGCCCTGCAGCCCCGGGGGCTGGCCTACGCCTCTTCGCTGGTGAGAAAGGGCCGCGCGCGGGCGCTCATCGTGCTTACCGGCGGGCACACCACCTTCGGGCGCACGGCGCAACTGGCGCAGATGTCCAAGCCCAAGAGCCACCTCGACAAGGCAATCGAGCAAATCGGCCATTTCCTTATCCTCTTGTCCGTGCTGGGCGCGCTGGTGGTGGTGGGCGTGGGCGTGGTGCGCGGCTACACGCTGGCCGAGACGGCGCTCCTGGCCCTCACGCTGCTGGTGGCCTCGGTGCCGGCCGCCATGCCGGCCGTGCTGGCCACCATCATGGCCATGGGCGCGCTGCATCTGGCCAAGAAGCATGCCGTGGTGCGCCAGCTCTCGGCGCTGGAGGCGCTGGCCTCGGTCAACGTCATCTGCTCGGACAAGACCGGCACGCTCACCCTCAACCAAATCAAGGTGCAGCAGCTCTGGCCCTGGCGCGTGAGCGAGGACGAGCTGCTGCGCGCGGCGCGCCGGTGCGTGCCGCTGGACAGCGACGACCCGATAGACCAGGCCATTGAGCACCACGGCCTGCTGCGCTCGCGCGAGATTTGGAAGCTGGAAAAATTCGTGCAGGCCGACTCGGTGCGCAAGCGCGCCACTGCCTACCTCGCCCGGATGCAGGGCGGGCGCACGCGGCGCATCGTGGCCGTCAAGGGCGCGCCGCAGGTGGTGCTGGCGCTCTGCCGGATGGGCGCCGGCCAGAAGAAGGCCGCGCTGAAGCAGGTGGAGAAATTCGCGCAGGAGGGCTACCGCACGCTGGCGGTGGCGCAAAAAGAGCTGAGCGGCGCGGACAAGGAGGAAAAAGGCGCCGTGTTCGTAGGCCTGATTGCGCTGGCCGACCCGGCGCGGCCGGATGCGCGCCAGACCGTGCGCAAGGCGGGGCAGATGGGCATCCTGGTCAAGATGGTGAGCGGGGACCATGCGGCCGTGGTGCGCCACGTGGCCGATGACATCGGCATCAAGGGGCGCGTGCTGGCGGCCTCGGTGCTGGGGCGCCTCAGGCCCGCGCAGGCGCGGATGGAAATTTTGCGCACCGGCATTTTCGCCGAAGTGCTTCCCGAGCAGAAATACCAGATTGTGAAAGCCCACCGCGCCAATGGGGACGTGGTGGCCGTCACCGGGGACGGCGTGAATGACGCGCCGGCCCTCAAAGAGGCGGACGCGGGCGTGGCGGTGGAGGGGGCCACCGAGGTGGCCAAGTCGGCCGCCGATTTGGTGCTCACCAAGCCCGGCCTTTCCGTCATTGTGGAGGCCGTGGAGGAGGGGCGCGCCATTTTCGAGCGCATGCACCACTATGTCATCTACCGCCTCGCCGAGACGTTCCGGGTGCTTTTCCTCGTGCCGGCCTCCATCATTGTCTTGGGCTTCTTCCCCCTCACGCCCATTCAGCTGGTGGTGCTCTCGGTGCTCAACGATGTGCCCATCCTCGCCATGGCCACCGACAACGTGGAGCAGCCCAAAGCTCCGGAAAAATGGCGCGTCAAGCGCCTCTTGGGCGTGTCCTCCATGCTGGGCGTGGTGGGCCTGTTCAATTCCGGCCTGCTGCTGTTTGTGTTTTATTTCGTCTTCCACCTGCCGCTGGCCGTGATACAGACCCTGCTCTTTCTCAAGCTCTCGCTGGCCGGGCATTTGATGGTGTTCCATGCGCGCAGCCCCGGCCCCATCTTCAAAAGCAAGCCGCCCTCGCGCACGCTGCTGGCCGCCATCGTGGGCACGCAGCTCATCGCCACCGCCATGGCGCTGATGGGCATCTTCGTGCAGCAGGTGGGCATCGTGGAAGTGGTCGGCATGTGGATTTGGGTGTTCATCTTCCTGTTCATCACCGAACACTTCAAGCATTTGGCGTATGTGGCGGCCGACAGGATGGGATGGTAGGCAAGAGAGGGGCTGGCAGGAAAAGAGGGGAAAATTTCCTCTCACCGGAACCTATTTATGGCTCCCGCTCTTCTCTACAATATGAGCCAGAAACAAACGTTGGCCGAGGCCGTCGGCATTCCCATTTCAAATGCCCAAGCCCTCTTGGACTCGGCCGCGCGCCTCATTTCCCTTCCCGCGGCCCCGGCGGACTCCGCCGCGGAGGGCGCCACCTATGAGACTGGCCCCTCTGCCCCGGCCCGGCGCAAGCCGAGGCCGATGAAGCGGCACTTGGTGGGCTTTGAGACCGAGATGCTGCTTTTGGAGGAAAACGGCGTGGTGTCCAGCCGGGCGGACGAGCTTATCACCGCCGCACAGGGAGCCGGGCTGGCCTATCCCATCCACCACGATTACACCCACAACATGATTGAGATTGCCAGCGTGGCCAACCGCAAGGTGACGCGCGGGGCGCAGGTGTGGCTGCAGACCGTGAAAAAACTCATGGATATGGCCGACAAGACGGGCTTGCGCATCTACCCGTACGGCACCTATACGGGCACGCACGTGCCGGTGCCCAACACCGAGCGCTATTACCGCATGTGCGAAGACATTTTGGGCCCGCCCAAATACACCTACGGCACCGGGCACGTGTGCGGCTTCCATCTGCACTACTGCCTGCCCTATGGCACCTTCAACAAGGGCACCAAGAGCCTGCGCCACCTTTTCCGCTCCAAATACAAGGACCAGCTCGTCAGCCTCTACAACATGCTGCTGGCCATGGACCCGGCCGTGAGCAATTTCATGGAGTCCTCGCCGTTTGTGGACGGCCGGCACGTGGCCAAGGATTCGCGGCTGTTCCTCTACCGCGCCATGCGCACCGGCAAAGGGCCGGATGCCCTGCGCGGGCTTTACTATGATTTGCCCCTGTTCGGGCGACTGCCGCGCTACAGCTCCTCCATCTCCGACCTCATCCTGCTGGTGGAGCAGCGCTACGAGGCGTGGAAGGAGCTGGTGGAGGAGCGGCACCCCGAATATCTGGACATCGTGGAATCCAAGCATCCGCTGCAGTTCAACTGGAGCCCGCTGCGCATCAACCGCGTGGGCACGCTGGAATACCGCGGCATGGACATGAACCTGCCCGCCAACCTGATTGGGACCAGCCTGCTGGTGAAATACGCGCTCAAAAAAGTGAGGCGCGAGGAGCTGGAAGTGGTGCCCTCCGACATCGGCATCAAGGAGCCCTTCAAGCTGGAGGGCCGCCGGCTCTATGTGCCGCCCTATTCGTATTTGAGCGAGGTGCTGCAATACAAGTCGGCGCTCACGGGCATGGCGGATGCGGAAGTGTATCGCTACACCAAAGCCCTGCACGCGCTGGTGGCGCGCGACATCCCGATTCAGAAGGACTCGGGACTGATGAAAATCAAGAATATTTTGCAAACGCGGCGCACGCAGTCGGACGTGATTTTGGAGCAGGCGCGCAAACTGGGCTGGGACGGGCAGGACCGGCTGGAGGAGGAGACCGCGAGGCGCCTGGCGCTGGATTCGGCCGACGAGTTCAGGCGCGAGGTGGAGCGGCTGCTCAACACCGAATTGGCCATTGACCTCGAGGCGTAAGGAAAGGAGAAAGAGGGCGCAAAAAGGCCGGAGGGCGGCCGCAAGCGGGCAGGCATTTTTTTAATCCTCCATCCGAGCAGAACACGCATGATTCTGCTCGAGCTTCTGGTGCTGCTGGTTTCCACCGCCGTGCTGGCCAAATCCTCTTCCGTGGTGGTGGAGAAGGCGGCCAAGCTCTCGATTTTCTTCGGCATCAGCACGCTCGCCATCGGACTCATCCTCATCTCGGTTTCCACTTCCCTGCCCGAGCTGTCGGTGTCGGTGCTGTCCTCCACGTCGGGAGACGGCGCGCTGGCGGCCGGCAACGTGTTCGGCTCCAACATTGCCAACATTTTGCTCATCCTCGGTTTGGGCGGCGCGCTCTACGGATTCAGCATCAAGCGCCGCGAGCTGACCGACATCGCGCTGATTCTGGTGCTTACCACCATCATCTCATTGTACATCATCTACGCCGCCTCCATCTCCCAGCGCGCGCTGGCATTTCCCGAAGGCCTGGTGCTGCTCGGGCTCTTCGCCGTGTACATCTACCGCGTGCTGAGCCGCAAGGCGCCCGTGGAGGATGAGAAGAAAGACCGGGAGAAGGTGAGCAAGAAGGAGGCGCTGGGCGCGTTCCTGTGGTTTTGCGTCGCCATTGTCGTGGTGCTGGCCAGCGCGGGCTTTGTGGTGGAGTCGGCCATCAAGATTGCGGCCGAGCTGGGGCTGGCCGAGAGCTTCATCGGCGCCACGCTGGTGGCCATCGGCACCTCGCTGCCCGAATTGAGCGTGGACGTGCAGGCCATTCGCAAGAAGCAGTACGGTTTGGCGCTGGGCGACGCAATCGGCTCCAACATGGCCAATCTCACCCTCGTGCTGGGCACGGCGGCGGCCATCAACCCCATCATCATCACGCTGCCGGTGCTGGTTATCGCGCTGCTGTTCGCCATCGTGGCCAACGTGCTGCTCTTCTATGTGGCCGCCACCGACAAGCGCCTCACCCGCCAGGGCGGGCTGCTGTTTTTGGGCATTTACGGAATATACTTGATTGCCATCTTCCTGGCGCAGGCCGGGCAGGCCATGGGCATGTGAGAAAACGGAACAAGAAAAAGAAGGACTCGGCCCCGGATTATTCCGGACTATCCTTTTCGCACGCCGGTGTAGTGCAGGATGTGGACTTCTTCGCGCGTGATGAGCCCGCCGCGCACCCATTCGCGCAAGCTGGGCAGGAGCGGGTCGACTTTCTCGGCCTTGTCCACCACTTCAAGCACCACCGGCAGGTCGGAGGAGAGCCGGAGCACGTCGAGGGTGTGCAGGCGGCTGCTGTGGCCAAAGCCGGACAGGGCGCGAATCACGGTGCAGCCGGCCAGGCCTTTCTGCCGGAAATACTCCAGCAAATGCTGATACAGCGGCCGCTTCCCGTGCTGGTCGCTCTCACCCAGATAGATGCGCAGGCGAATGGCCTTTTCCTCCCCTCTCATGATACCACCCCGGTAATTTTCATGGCTGTGAGCTTGCCCAAGTAAATGGCGGCGAGGCCCACGCACAGGCTGAGCACGAGGTTGGCCAGCGCGCCCGCATAGTCGCCGCCGTCCAGCATGCGGAACGTCTCGTACGAGAACGTGGAAAAGGTGGTGAAGGCCCCGATGAAACCCACGCCAATCAGCAGGCGGGCCTCGGAGGGCAGGGGCAGGCCGTATTCGATGCCATACATCAGCAGCCCCAGGCCGAAGCTGCCCAGCGCATTGACGCTGAAAGTGCCCCAGGGATAGACATGTCCGTTCTGGACGAGGCCGCCGAGCGCATAGCGCGACAAGGCACCCAGCGCCCCGCCGATGGCGACGGCCAGCAGTTCAAGCATGAGGGGATGGGGGCAAGAATGCATATTAAACTTGGGCGAGAGGAGAGGGCATGAAGAAGGATATTCAAAATGCCGTCCATCGCGCGCACGCGCACATCCGGGCGGCGGCCGGGCAGGCTTGGAAAACGGGCGGACAGGTGGGCGCGGGGGCGCGCGAAGTGGTGAAAAAACCCCACACCTGGCCGGGCTATTTGATTATCCTTCTGGGCGCGCTGATGCTCTTCGGCATCGTGCGCACCGCTTTTTTTGGCGAAGTGGAGTCCGGGCAGCACATCTGGATTGAAATCACGCTGCTGCTGCTGATTGCCGTGGTGGCGGAACGGCTTGTGCAGCAGTGGCAGCAGCCCTTTGTCATGGTGCTGCTGATTCTGGGCGTGGTGATTTCGCCCTATACGCTGCAGGTAGTCTGGCCGCCGCTGGCGCAGGCGCTCGCGCCGCTGGTTTCGCCCTACGGCTTCCACCCCGACCCCAGCCACATGCCGAATTTGGTGGGCGAGAGCGAGCTCATCAAGACGTTTGCGAATTTGGGCGTCATGGTGCTGCTGTTCCGCATCGGGCTGCACTCCAAGCTGGAGCTGGTGTTCAATTTCAAGAACCTGATGGTGGCGCTGGGCGGCGTGGTGCTGCCCTTTGCGCTGGGCTTCTTCTACGCGCAGGGAGCGGGCGGGAGCTTCGCCTATTCGCTGTTCGTGGGCGCGGCGCTCACGGCCACCTCGGTCGGCATCACGGCGGCCGTGCTGGAGGAGCTCAAGCTCATGGACAAGGCCTTTGCCCAGACCATTCTGGGGGCGGCCGTCATCGACGACATTCTGGCGCTGTTGGTGCTGGGGCTGATTGAGAGCGTTCCATCCGAGGTGAGCGCGCAGGCGCTGGCGCCCTTTGGGCAGATTGTGGCCGTGGCCGTCATCTTCATCCTCTCCGGCCTGGCGCTGGGGCGCTGGTTCATGGGCCGCTTTTTCCCGGCGGATGAGCCGGAACTGTCCAAGCGCACGCTGGCGGGCCTGCTGGCGATGCTGTTCTTCTACGCGTTTGCGGCCGAATCCTTGGGGCTGTCGGCCATTGTGGGCGCGTTTTTGGCTGGACTGGTGGTGGCCGCCTCGCCGCTGGCAGACAAGCTCAACCGCGCGCTCTTTCCGCTTGACGTGCTCTTCACGCCGGTGTTCTTCATCTCTCTGGGGATGCTGGTGGACGTGTGGGCGATACCGCACATCCTGCTGCCGGTGCTGATGCTCACCCTGATTGCCATCGTGGCCAAGGTGATTGGGGCCGGCCTGCCGGCCCGCCTTTTCGGCATGAGCGGTCCGGACAGCCTGCTGGTGGGCTTCGGCATGGTGCCGCGGGGGGAAATCGCCCTGATTATCGCCCTATTGGGCCTGAGCGCCATGGATGCAAGCGGCAAGGCCATCCTCTCGGCCGAGCAGTATACCCTCATCGCCTCGATGGCGTTTTTGACAACCGCGATTGTGCCGCTGGGGCTGAAGTGGCTGCTGCAGCGGCTGAGCATGAAAGGCGCGGGCCAGCTGGCTTAAAAGGCCGGGAATGGGGCAGGTCGGCAAGGCGGAAAAAGGCCGGGCGTCGGCTGGACGGTGTGAAAACATGCGCATCCTGTTTGTTTGTGTCCATAATTCATGCCGAAGCCAGATGGCAGAGGCGTTCTTCAACCATTATGCCCAAGGGGCGACGGCCTCTTCGGCCGGCAGCCGGCCGGACGGGAAAATAGACGAAAAAACGGTTGAAGTGATGCGGGAGAAGGGGCTGGAATTGGGCGGCAAGAAACCGGCCGGCTATGCGCCCCACATGGGAAAGCAGTTTGATTACGTCGTCACCATGGGATGCCGGGAGCAATGCCCCATCACACCGGCCGGGCGGACCATCGCATGGGAGGTGGAGGACCCCAAAGGCAAGGCCTTGGAGGACTACCGGCGGGTGCGTGACGAGGTGGAGGGGAAGGTGCGGGCGCTGGCCGGGGAGCTGGGCGTCCTCAAAGACGGCAGGATATGAACCCAAAATCCTGCAAAGGGGGCAGTTTTATAAAGATTGTCGGATTGTAGGAATACGTTAGAGTCCCAAGCGACAGGGAGACCAATCGGTCGAGCCTGTACCAAGCGGCTTTAGCGGTGAATACAGTGATTGGAAATAGAGTAATATTGGCAATAAAGCATGAAACAAGAGGATCTTGCAGCTTGAGGGAACCGTTCGGCAGACTGGCAACCGCCAACAAGGCCGCACGGATACTTGAAGACAAGAACCGGCTCATGAGGATATGAGCAAGCAAGGTCCAGAATTTTTTCTTCTCATTAATTACCAAGAAAACGTAGCGCGAGCTTTTGGCAGGATTATTAACTATCCCCCCGTTGTGAACCCATGGTTTTGGAAGTCATCCTGCTCGCCACCCTCGTCGTAAGCGCCATCTCCCTCATCGGCGCCTTCACCCTTGCAGTCAAGGACAAGCTGCTGCACCAGCTGCTGCCGCTCTTCGTCGCGTTCGCGGGGGGCAGCATGCTGGCCACGGCCTTTTTCCACGCCCTGCCCGAAGCACTCAAGGACTCCGGCCCCGACGCCGTGATGCCGCTGGTGGTCGCGGGCATCCTCATATTCTTCTTCATCGAGCGCTTTTTGCACTGGCACCACCACCACAAGCACCACCACGAGGCGGACGCGAAGGAGGAGCGGGTGCCGACCTATCTGGTGCTGATTGGAGATTCCATCCACAACTTCGTGGACGGCACCGTGATTGCGGCCTCGTTCCTCGCCTCCTTCCCGCTGGGCGTGCTGGCCACCATTTCCATCATCGCGCACGAGATTCCGCAGGAAATCGGCGACTTCTCGCTGCTGATTTGGGGCGGGTTTTCCAAGCAAAAGGCGCTGGCCTTCAACTTCCTCTCCGCCCTCACCGCGCTGGCGGGCGCCATCCTGACCTACTTCCTCGCCCCGGCCGTGCCGGGGCTGGTGGCGGTGCTGCTGCCGCTGGCGGCCGGCAATTTCATCTACGTGGCCTGCGTGGATTTGGTGCCCGAGCTGCACAAGGAGCGCGACACGCGCCGCTCGCTGATGCAGCTGGCCTGCTTCGTGGGCGGCATCCTCCTCGTGGTCGTGGTGGGCGCGCTGATGGAGCCGCACGGCGGCTGAAGAACAAAAAGAGGGTTTCGAAACCCGGCGCGGACGGCAGGTTTAATACCCTCCGGCTGGAAAGCCCGCCATACGAGGTGGGTTTGAATGAACAAGGTGTGGTTTACAGTCGTTTTCGCCATTCTGGCCGTCGGCCTGCTGGCGCTCGGCTGCACCGGCAGCGCGCCGGCGCAGAACAATGCGCCAAGCGCCGGGCAGGCCAACGGGGCCCCGGCCAAGGCGGCCATGAACAATTCCAATGCTTCTTCCGACAAGGGCATGATGGTCGGCAACGACCGGGATGCGCACGGCTGCATTCCATCAGCCGGCTATTCGTGGTGCGCATACAGCAACAGCTGCATCCGCCCCTGGGAGACGCCCTGTTTGCGGGTGCTGACCGAGAGCTTCCCGCCGCTCAACTATCTGGATGAGAACGGACAGGCGGCCGGCCAGTCCAGCGACGTGGTGCGCGGCATCATGAACCGGACGAACCAGACCTATTCCATCGAGCTGATGGAATGGAACAAAGCCTACAACCTCACCCTTTCCGGAAAGGACGTGGCCCTCTATTCCGTGGCCCGCACGCCGGAGCGCGAGAGCCTCTTCAAGTGGGTGGGCCCCATCGGCTCGTGGGAGTTCGCCTTCTACGTGCCGGCCAATTCGACACTCAACATCTCGAGTTTGGATGACGCACGCAGCGCCGGCACCATCTGCGCGGTCAAGGACGACGCGCGGGCGCAGTTTTTGGCGGCCAACAACTTCACCAACCTCGACCTGGTCAGCGACGACACGACCTGCGCGCGGGAGCTGCAGGCCGGGGCGGACCCGCTCTGGATGGGCTCCACCACCAGCTTCTCCGGCGTGGTGAGGGCGGCGGCGCTGGACGAGAGCCAGTTCAGCAAGGCCTACACCGTCAGCCGCACCCTGGTGTTCATCGCCTTCTCGCCCCAGACGGACGAGCGGGTGGTGGACGCCTGGCAGAACGCGCTGGACGCCATGCAGAAGGACCGCACCTTTGCCGACATCGTGCAGAAGTACAATGTCGGGGCGGCCATGGTCCCGGGCAAGACGGGCGCCATGATGCCCGGCTCGGACCATGACGCGCACGGCTGCATTCCCTCGGCCGGGTACGAGTGGTGCCAAGTGTCGCAGAAGTGCATCCGCCCCTGGGAGGAGAACTGCACCGCCCCCGCCTCGGACCTCGCCAAGCAGGCGCAAGCCTACTGCAACGGGACCAATGTGGCGCAGGTGGCCGTGTGCGGCCCCTACATCAAGGTGGTGAGCGACATGCCCGGCGCGGGGAGCACCTACTACTCGGCCGACGGCACCGCCCAGCGCTGCCCCATCGTGGCCCCCGACGTGATGAGCCCAACCTGCAGGATGCTGATGCTGGGCAACAACTGCGTCGAGCAGGTGGTGTGCGACCGCACGCAGGCGTCCTGAGAATTTTTTCGATTTTTTCCATTCTTTTTCTTTTGTTTGCTTTTCTTTTTTTCAGGAAAAATAATGCGATGTATTATATCTGTCCGATTAGTAGGGGCGGACATGAGCGCCCCCAGCACCGTTGGTCCGCCGGCCTCCGTCGAAGAAAAGAAAGCGAAAAAATTCCTGTTTGTATCCATCGAGGGGCTCATCGGCGACTTGGCGTACCAGATCAAGCGCGAGGGCCACGAGGTCAAGTACCACATCATCGACAAGGCCGAGCGCGACGTGTGCGACGGGTTTGTGGACAAGTGCGACGAGTGGCGCGCGCAGGTGGACTGGGCCGACACCATCATCTTCGACGACATCGGCTTTGGGAAAGTGGCGGACGAATTGAGGAAAAAAGGCAAGGCCGTGGTGGGGGGCACGCCCTACACCGACGAGCTGGAGGACGAGCGGGGCTTCGGGCAGAGCGAGCTGGTGGCCGCCGGCGTCAACGTGCTGCCCAACTGGAACTTCACCGATTTCGACGAGGCGATTGCGTTTGTTGAAAAGAACCCCGGACGCTACGTGCTCAAGCCCAACGGCAGCGCCCAGAACGAGAAGGAGCTGCTGTTCATCGGGCAGGAGGAGGACGGGGCCGACATCCACAACATGCTGATGCACTACAAGAAGAGCTGGTCGAAGAAGCTCAATTCCTTCCAATTGCAGAAATTCGTGTCCGGCGTCGAGGTGGCAGTGGGCGCGTTCTTCAACGGCAAGCAGTTCTGCGGCCCCGTGAACGTGAATTTCGAGCACAAGCGCATGTTCCCCGGCGAGGTGGGCCCCAATACGGGGGAGATGGGCACCCTGATGTTCTGGACCCCCGGCGCGCGCATCTTCCGCGAGACGCTGGGCCGGATGGAGGGCCGCCTCGCGGCGTGCGGCTACGTGGGCTACATCGACCTCAACTGCATCGTCAACGCCAAGGGCATCTACCCCCTCGAATTCACCTCCCGCTTCGGCTACCCCACCATCTCGATTCAGATGGAGGGCGTGACCTCGCCGTGGGGCGAATTCTTCCACCACCTCGCGCGCGGGGAGCCGGCGGATTTGAAGACCAAGAAGGGCTTCCAAATCGGCGTGGTGGTGGCGGTGCCGCCCTTCCCCTTCCAGGACATTTCGGCCTTCCGCCGCTATTCCGAGGACGCCACCATCATCTTCAAGAAGCCCATGCCGGACGGCCTGCATCTGGGCGACGTCAAGCTGGTGGAGGGCGACTGGCGCCTCGCGGGCGAGTCGGGCTACGCGCTCATCATCACCGGCTCGGGCCTCACGGTGGATGACGCGCAGAAGCAGGTGTACAAGCGGGTGGAGAACGTGATGATTCCCAACCTGTTCTACCGCACCGACATCGGGAACAAGTGGTCGCACGACTCGGACCTGCTGCACGCGTGGGAATATTTGCACTGATTACCAGACAAGCGGAATGAGGCGGTATCGGACTTTTTGACAGTAGGCGGGATACCCTTTCAGCCCGCGGCGCAGCACCTCTTCCTCATTGAGGATGCGCAGAACCAGCAGCGGCAGGATGAGCGAAAACACCGGCAGGGCCCACCACGAGCCCAGCGCGAGCGGGGTGGCCAGATAGAGCAGGAGCATGCCGAGGTACATGGGGTGCCGGATGACGGAATAAGGCCCCGTCGAGATGACTTTCTGCCCTTTTTCCACCCGGATGGTGCGCCCGGCATAGCTGTTTTCGCGGAAAACAAGGAACACGAGAAGGTATCCCAAAAAGACGGCCGCGTCGGCGGCCACGCTCCATTCGGCCGGAACGCTCGACCAGCCGAAGCGGCGGTCGAGGCCGGGAATCGGAAAGCCGAAAATGAAGATAAAGGCCCCCAGTTTTTGGACAAACTTCTGCGGGGCCTCCTTTTCCCTCATCTTGAGCCTCCGCTCCAGAAAGGCGGGGTCGGTTTTGAGGAAATAGAGCACCACCAGCGCGGCCGGGAGCAGGACCACGGCCAGATAGGCCCACGCCTGCCAATAGTCCAGCGTGCCGGCGGGCAGGAAGAACATGATGCAGAGGACGAGAATGGAAGCCGCGAAGAGCAGGAAGACTTTTCGGACCAGCGCCGCTTTGTTCATAAGGCCTGATGCGCGCGGGGCGCATAAAAACATTACCGGCGCTCCGAGGGCACGCTTGCGGGCGCGAAAAGATGAAGATTACTGCCCGCTGGAGATGCCGGGGCAGGACTTGAACGGCCCCGAGCGCAGGGGCGGGGAGGAATAGAGCTGGGCATAGTCCGCCGGCCCGCCGCCGTTCATCCATTGGTAGCACTGGGCGGGGCCGAATTCGGAGACGCAGCCCCAGTCGCAGGCACAGTGGCAGAGGCCAAAAAAGGGCAGGCACATCCTTGTTTCGCCCTTTGCCGCGCAGGCGTCATAGCAGTCGTCGTGCTTCTGGCATCCGGTGTGGATGCCGCAGGAAACCGCGTTGGAATAGCGGCAAACATAGGCGCATCCCTTGCGGTCGGTGATGCACTGGGTCTGCTCCTTCACTCTCACGCAAGAGTCCGGGCAATCGGGCCCGCAGGCGCCGCGGCACTTGGACCCGCTGATGAGGGCCGGGTCCAGCAGCATGGGAAGCAAATCGCCTTTTCCCCGTCCGATGGGGCATTCGGGCGGAACCGCGTCGCATTCCTCCTCGCTTGGAGTGGGCTGGACGACGCACAACGCCGTGCCCTTGTATTCGTCGTATTGGCAGCAGTCAAGGCCCGAGCAGGCCGGATGGGTTTGGTTGGGGGCGGGCCCGGTGCCGTTTTGGGCGGGCGGAGACGTGGTGTTGTCGGGAGCGGGCGTGCGGTTGGAAGGAGAGGAAATCGCGCACAGGGGCGTGTTCTTGTATTTGGCATATTGGCAGCAGTCGATTCCCTTGCAGTTCTCGCTGGGGGCGGGAGTCGAGCCGCACAAGGGGTTGTCGCTGAAGGCCGGATACTGGCAGCAGTCGGTGCCGTGGCAGCAGCCGCCGTGGGCCGCGTCCACGAATTCGCCGTGAATGTTCCAGCCGCCGGCGCAAGTGGGGTTGGGAACGGGCGGGACTACCAGAGCGGAAGAAAGCGAGGCCAGCAGGGCCACCAGCCCGAATGCCAGCGCCCAATTCGGAAACCCGTCAGCCATTCAACGCCGTTACGCTTGCGCGATATATAAGAGTATAGTTTTGTGCATTAGAGAAAAAAGGAAAAAACGGGCCTCGAATGGCTGCGCGCGTTCCGGCCTACATCTTGAGGAACTTCATCAGCTCGAAGACGAGGAAGGCGGGCCAGACGATGGCTTTGAGGATTCCGATGATGATGGCCCAGGCGCCGTTGGCCGTGGTCACGTAATACACCAGCGCGCCCAAGAAACCCAATCCGTAGAAAGCGCCGCCGCTTCCGCAGCCGGGTTTGGGGGCGCACCCGCCCGCCTGCCAGGACTTGCAGTCGCCGTCCTTGCATTCCTTTTCGATTTTCGTGCCGATGGCTTTTCCGATTTGGTCCCACGTCGGCTGCTTGGAAGATTCCTTTTTCATCAGGATACACACCGGCCGGGATTTCGACGGGGGCTATTTTAATGCATGCGCAGGCGCGGCTTGGAAAAATCAGTCTGCCGTTTTCTCGGCACGGATGCCCCACGCCGAATCGGAAACCTCGAAAACCGAGCAGGCAAAACCCAGCGCTTCGAGCATGGCCCTGGCTTCTGGCTCGCTTTTTCTTATTTCGTAGGCCGGCCCGCCCTCTTGGCGGATTTTCTTCCAATCCACGACCACGAGGCGGGCGCCGGCTTTCAGCAGGCGCCGAATTTCGCGCAAAGTGGCGTCGCCGTCCAAATCATGGAGGGTGGAAATCAGCACGGCCGCATCGAGGCAGGCGTTGGGAAGCGGGATGTTCTCGCGGGTGGAGAGAACAGGTGCGAAGGCGGCTTCTTTTTCGAAGCGCGCTTTCGTATGCGCCACCATGCGCGGGTCGATGTCGATGCCATAGACTTTTCCGCCCGGCCCGACGGCCTTGAGCAGGGGGCCGCAGAAGGCGCCGGTGCCGCAGGCCACGTCGGCCACAGACTTGGAGGAGAGCGGTCCGAGCGCAGGGAGCCATTTGGAGGGGTTGAAAGTTTGCTGCCGGGCCGGATTCTCGAGGCGCGCAATCGTTTGGGCCGAGAGCGGCTCGTCGGGGTTGAAATGCCACTTGTGGGCGTGGGAAGCGGGAGGATGCGCGTGCTCGGACATGGGAATCATCTCAAGCAAATTGCCCTCTTTCTTTTTCCGAGGTTTTTCTTTCTCCGCAGGAGAAAGAAAAAGCTCTTGCTCAGAAGCTACTCCGAATGGTCATCGCCTAAGCAGCTAACCAACTGGAGCGGTGTCATCATCGCATAAAGGATAGGCCGGACAGGGAATAAAAAGCAGACTACCGGCCCTTGGCAGGAGGCAGGATTATTTAAACGCCAAAAGGGAGGGTAGGAGTATGGAAAAAAGCTTGCTTCTGGTGCTGGTGGCGCTGGCCGCCCTTCTTCTGCTCTCCGGCTGCACCCAGGAGGCGCAGCAATTACGCGAGGCGCTCAAGGCCGGACCCAACACAAGCGCGACTGGCCATGGCGCTGCGGGCGCATACGGCGCCGGGGCGGGAAGCCGGTATAACGGCTCCGGCTATTACGGTGCTTCTGCAGACGGCGCCTATTCCAATTCTCCCGGTGCCGCGAACCGGACAGACACGATGGACCGGGTGGCGGCCAAGAATTACAATGACTACGCCCTTCAGCTGGATGCGCAGGGCCAGTACGTGCAGGCCATTCATTATCTCAACAAGTCCATCGAGGCCACGCCCGACTGCGCCATCTGCTACCTCAACCGCGGGCACGTTTATACCAAAATGGATGATTATGCCCATGCCTCCGCCGATTTGGAACAGGCCATCGCCATGGACCCGGAGCTGATGCAGGCGTATCAGGCGCGCAGCGAGCTGCGCAACCTCACCGGCGACAAGGCCGGGGCGATGGAGGACGCGCAGAAGGCCGTGCAGCTGCAGGTACAGGCTCTGGAGCAGCAGGGCGAGGTGTATGACCAAATCTGCGGGCGCGAGACAGATGCCGGGGCGCGCAGCCAGTGTTACAACATGGCCGGCCGGCAGGCCTACACCTACGGCCAGCCCATGGGCATGGCCATCCGCTATTTCAGCATGGCGATTGAGGCCAATCACAGCAACGCCTACGCGTATTCCAACCGCTGCCTGGCGCGCCGGGATGCTGGAGATTTGACGCAGGCCAGGGCCGACTGCGAGCAGGCCGTCGCGCTCAATGCCAGCATGGACGTGGCGTACGACAATTTGGGCACCATCAAGATGCGCATGGGCGACATGGGCGGAGCGCTCGCTGACCTCAACACGGCCGTGCGCCTGGATGGGGAGAACTGCCGCTCCTACTACAACCGCGCCGTGGCCGAAACCGAGCTGGCGCAGTTCCGCGCCGCGCGCGCGGACTACGACCAGGCCCTGAAATACTACCCTCAGGAACAGGTGTACAACCCCAGCAGCGACCCGCGCTACCAGCTCTTGGACCTCTATCCGCAGGAATGGCTGATTCGCTACAACCGAGCCAGTGTGCTGGACAATTTGCAGGAGCGCGCGGCCGCCATCGCCGATTTGGACCGGGTGGTTGAAATCGACCCCCACATGGCGGACGCCTACGTCATGCGTGCCATCGTCAAGGCCGAATACGCCGGCGAGCTGCAGACCACGGCCGAAGTGAGGGCCGAAATCCGGTCGGCTGAGGCGGACTTGGACAAGGCCGAATCGATTGAGCCGAGCAATTCCAAAATCAATGCCGCGCGCACCATGGTGCAGAAGCGGCTGAACGACATTTTGCAAAACCGCGGCAGCTCGGATGCGGGCTGAGGCGGATTCAGGCCGGGAATTGCAGCAGCACGATGCCCAGCAGCACCAGGCCCAGCGCGCCCCACTGCCAGGCGCCCAGTTTTTCCTTGTAGGCAAACTTGGCATAGATGGCCGCCACCAGCGGGCTTGAGAAGGAGAGGGCGGCCACGATGCTCACCGGCGCGATCTCCACGCCGAAGTTGAAGGCGAGGGTGCCCAGCGCACCCAGCAGGCCGATGAAGAGAAGAGAGGGCAGCAGCTTTTTGGGCGGCAGGGAGAGGGGAGCTTTGGTCCAGCCCCAGTGCAGGGCGCTGGCCGCCAGCACCCCGCCCTCCAGCATCAAGGCCGAGAGGATGGGGCCGAAGAGCGAGACGGGAATTTTGAGCAGGAAAAAGACCGCGCCCCACAGCACGCCCGCCACAAGAGCCGGCGCCACGCCGGCCATCATCGAGGGGCCGGAGGCGCGCCAGTGCTTCAAGTCGAAGGAGAGGGCCAGCACGCCCAAAATGATGAGCAGCAGGGCGAAGAGCTGCCCTCCGCTGAAGGATTCGCCAAAGAAAAGGATGGAGAAGAGAACGGTGAAGAGGACCGAGCTGGAGGAGACGGGCGCCACCACCCCGACTTGGCCTGCCTTGACGGCTTTGCAATAGGCCAGCAGCGGAATGTAGGAGAGGACGGAGACCATGCTGGCGATGAGCAGCAGGGAGGCGGAGAAGGGCGCGGGTGGGCGGAAAAAGAGAACGCCCAGCAGGATGGCGCAAATCACCAGGTTGCGGAAAAACACGGTCTTGAAGATTTCGATTTGCCGCACCAGAGGCTGGTAGAGGGCGTTGGCCAGACCGTAGCCCAGCATGGACAAAAGCCCGAAGACGATGCCCGAACCCAGGTCGGCCATGGCACGACCCTAGAAAAACACGTCCTTTTTCTCAAAGCGCACTTTCGGCCTTGGCGTATCGGCCGCATAGCCCACCGGCACCACCACGCTGGGCACGAGGTGCGCGGGCAGATGAAGCACCTTGGAGTATTCGGCCGGAATGAAACCTTCCATCGGGCAGGAGTCGAGGCCCAAGGATTTGGCGCCGTTGAGGGCGTTGGCCACGGCCAGATAGACCTGCTTCTGCGCCCACGGCAGGCGCGCTTCCGGAGGCATGGAAGAGATGAGGCCGTCCACCATCTTGGCAAAACCCGCCACGCCCTCGTCAGGAATGCCGGAAGCCTTCATCTTGGAGTAGAGCGCCTTGGCGCGCGCCTCCAAGTCGGTGTCGGCGCAGAACACCAGCAGGTGCGAGCAGGAGGTGATTTGGGGCTGGTTCCACGAGTGCGGCAGAAGGGCTTGCTTGGTGTGCGCGTCATGGATGACCTTGATGCGCCAGGGCTGGAGGTTGACGGAGGAGGGGGCGAGGCGCACCATTTCCATCAGCTGGTCCATGAGCTTGTCGTCCACCTTTCTCCCGTCAAAGCTTCGGGTGGCATAGCGGGCTTTCACGATTTCGGAAAATTCCATGGGAACACCTCAGAGATGGGATGTAACGGGGGCGCGAATTAAAACAATATGCAAAAGCGAAAGGCCGGCATGAAAGGGACGGGCAGATTATTTCTGCCGCGCGTCCAGCGGATTGCGCAAAAAGGGCAGCGAGGGCGGGAAGTCGGCCAGCAGGTGCAGGGCGTATCCGATGCCGAAGCCCGCGCTCAGGGGCCAGGGGTTGTCGGAGATGCGGATGATGTGGTTGAGCATGCCCACGCCGCCCATCATCACCGCCGCCGAGGTCCAGTGGTGGAAGGCGTTCTTGTCCGGAATCCAGGCCACCAGAATCCAGGAGAGCACATAGGCGGCCGCCATCATCGCAATCGCGAGGCCGATTTGACACACGGCCGACGCGTCAAGGCCGGGAATGAAGCCCGAAATGGCGGCGGCCGGGCAGACCCCCTGCGCCATGGGCCAGAAGACGGGAAAGAGCAGGATGGCGAAGCCCATGAGCACGATGAGCACCATGGTCTGAAACGTGGTGCGGATGAATCCGGTGAGCACGTCGATGTCGGGGAAAACCATGCCCGCGAAAAAGCCCACCACGGCCAGCGTGGAGGCCTCCGCACCCAGGCCGAGGGCCGAGGCGGCGAACAGGATGAAGAAGGGGGCGACGGCGGCCAGCGCGATTTTTCGCACAGTGGGGCCGGGAACAAAGGCCGCGCGGGGGGAAATCATGGCTGAATTGGGAAAGAGGCGAATAAAAACAAGGCGGTCGGGAAGAAAATAAAACAGAAAAACGGACGGCTCAGTAGAGCACAATCACCGGCTCGGTGTAGTATCTTGCCGAGCCGTAGCGCACGCGCTTGCGCACCGCGTCGGCCAAAAACTTCCATGCCGTCTCCGGCGTCTCGTTGAGATAACCGAGGTGGAAGTTGAGGCGGATGATGCGGTTGGGAATCATGTGGCGCGTGGATTTGGGCGGCAGGGGCCGGCCGGCGCGGGCCTCGGCAATCACTTCGCTTTTCTTGAAGTTGCGGCGCACCAGCACCGAATAGCCGTTGTCCAGGAAAGAGTCGAGGCGGTTGTCCTCCACGAAGTGCAAATCGCCGTTGTTGCCGTTGGACTCGAACGCATGGCCGTTTCCGCCCTGCAGCGAGCCAACCAGGCGGCGCTGGTCCTCAATCACAGTGACCAGCTTGCGGTCCGAGGACTTGAAGAGGGTGCAGGCATCCGCTTTGCCCTTGCGCTGGACCAGCATGAAGGCGGCCTCGAGATTCTCCAGCGCCTCGGAGCCGGTTTTGAAATCGACCTTCTCGCCCTTGCCCATGCGCTCGAGCGGCAGGGTCTTGGTGGCGAGGTACCAGCCGCCGATGGTGATTTCGGAGGAGTGGTAGTCCACCACTTGGCACACCGAATGCTCGGTCTTGAGCGAGGAGAGCACCGCGCGGCGGTGGTTGCCGTCCAGCACCACATGGTGCTCCTGGTCCACGATGATGGGGTCCACGAGGCGGCCGAGGTTGAGCATGTTCTCGCGCAGGTTGCGCTCGTTGGCCTCCAGCGTCTGCTCGTGGATTTTCAGCGAGTCGATGGGAAGGATTTGCAAGCGCTCAAGGATTTCGTCGGCCAGCATGGAAACACCGCAAAAGAGACCGCGTGCAGCGGGGCCGAACATGGCCCGCGGACTGGGCGTGTCTTGAGTTTCACATTGAACCGAGGGATTTTTTAAGGGCACGCTCGTGCGCTTATGCGGTGCAGACATGGAGAAGAACGGCAACCGCCTCATTCGCATTATCTCCCTGATTTTCACCCTCACCATGGGCCTGCTCGTGGTGCTGGGTGCCATGGTGATGATGTTCGGCAATTTCGAGCTGGGCGTCATTCTCTTCATACTGGGGCTGGTGCTGGTCATCTCCAATGAGAGCATCCTGCCGCGCCTGCGCAAGGTCAAGACCGCCAACCCCAACGTCGAGCCGGGGCTGGTGGAGGAAGTGCTCAACCTCGCCATCATCGGCTACACGCCCCCGCTCGTGCTGGGCGCCTACCTCTTCTTCGCCTCGCAGGCCGACTTCAAGCTCGTGATTTTCATGGCGGCCAGCTTCACGGTGGTGACCATGAAGATATTCGCCAAAATCATGGCCAGCCGCTACATGTACCGGCCGCTGGGCGGCGAGGAAGTGTATTCTTTCCAGCCCCAGCAGCAGGAAGAATACGCCGAGCCGGGCGTGTAGGGAAAGGCCAGAACGGCCCCGGACGGCCCGGACCCGATTGCTCTTTTATCTTCTGCGCCGGCGCTTGAGGTCGCGGGCCAGCTTTTCGAATTCGTCCTGCATGAGCCTAAGCGAGCGCGAAAGGCGGGATGCGGCCGATTGGCCGGACTGCATCAGGCTGGAACCGGCGCGCGGAACGGACTGGCCGATGCGCCGGGCGGTGCGGGCCGAGCGCTCCATTCCCTCCCCCGCGAGGCGCATGGTGCGCTGGGTTTCCCGCTCCACCATCCGCGCGCCGGCCGCTGGAACTTCGGCCAAGCGCTCGGCCGCCCATACCGTGTGCTGGGTGCCCGTCTGCGCGAGATGAAGGCTGGCCTCGCTGAAGTCCATGAGGTGGCGGCCCATGCGCCGGCTGGGCTGCGCAGCCAGCACCTCCCACAAGAAGCGCCCGCCGCTCATGCCGCCCTCGAAGGTGTGCTCCGAGAAGCGGGGGAGGAAGTAGGCGGAGGCGATGTAGCGCGCCATGGCGCTGATGAAAAAGACCGCCAAAAAGGGCGTCGGGTCCAGCGCGCCGGCGTGCGGCCAGACGGCCAGCAGGGCGCCGCCCAGCAGGGTGCCCAGCAGCATCCCGCTGCCCTTCGAGAGGCCGTAGACGGCCGACTGCGAAGCGCGCGAGGAGGGGTCGGGCATCGAGATGGTGTAGGTGAGGCAGGCGAGGTCAAAGCCCGACCACGCGAGGCCGGAGAACACCTGCGCGAAGAAAAGCCATTCGAACGAGTGGCCCATCACCCAAAGCATGGCGACCGCCGGCACCAGAAAGCCGGTGCCGAACAGCACGGCGCGGTTGCCGAAGCGGTCGATGATTTTTCCCCAATAGGTGTAGAAAAACACCTTGGCCAGCGTCTGCACCGCCACCAGCACCGACCAGGTGAAGTAGTCGAACTTGAGCACGCTGAGCATGTAGATGTCGAAGAAGGGCGCGGCGATGTAGGTGGCGGTGATGAGGGCGCTCACATAGAGGCTGAAGCGCCGCCCTTCGGCCAAGCCGGGCGAGGAGAGGTAGGTGCGCCAGTCGGAGGCATGCTGAGGGCCGGATGGGACGGCCTGCTCGGGGCGATGGTCGGCCATGCGCGAGAGAAACCAGCCCGACACGAGGCGGGCGGCGAGGGCGGTGAGAAAGAGGATGGCAAAGGCCTGCGTGCCGGGCAGGCCGGCGTGGTCCAGCATCCAGCCGGCGCCCAGCACCGCCAGCATCTGCAGCAGCACGTTGAGCCGCAGGCGGCTGGAGAAAAACGAGCCGCGCTCGCCGGGCGTCACCAGCTCGGCCATCCACGCGCTCCAGCCGGGATTGAGCATCTGGCCGAACACTTGATAGAGAATGTAGAGGCCCAAGACCGGAAGCAGGGCGGAGGAGGAGTCGGCCAGCGCGGGGCCGAAGAGGCCGCTGCCGGCGGCCCAAGCCAGAAGGGCAATGGGGATCCAGATGAGGGCTTGCAGCAGCACCCCAGAGGCATAGACCAGGCGGCGGTTGCGGATGCGCGGCTCGATTGGAAGAACCAGCATCTGCGCCAGCGCGCCGATGAACTGGGGCACGGTTTGGATGATGCCCGAAAAACCCGAATCCGCGCCCAGTTTGATGGCGAAAGGATTGACGAAGGTCTCGCCCGCGCCCACCATCACCGACCAGGCGGCGCCGTCCGCCAGCGAGGCGGACTTGGAGCGCTGGCGCTCGGCCGGAGTATAGCCGTTCTCGTCTCGCGTGTCGCTCATGATAGGGTCGCCGGATGGGAAAACGCGGGCTTGGAATTTAAAGCGCGCAGGCGCGGGCATCGGAAGGAGCTGAATCCTGCTTCGGGTGTGTGGTTGCATCTTTTTGTTCATTTTGGTATAGATGCATACAAATAAGCACGAATATTTAAATAGGTCCGACGGGGAGTTGAATCATCCAAACATTAGGTGCATTACCATGATTCATGAAGAAAGACTGGCCATGTCCATCTCGCCGGTGGACCTGTTTTCGGCCGTGTGCGAGCGCTGCGACAAGGCCTTTTTGCTCGAATCCAGCGACGGCCCGCAGAAGCTGGCGCGCTTCTCCTTTGTGGGCTTCGAGCCGGCCAAGCACATCGTGCTCAAGGAGGGGAAGTTCAGCGTGAATGGGAAAGAGAGGGAAGCCGGGAAAAATCCGCTCGCAATGCTCAAGGCCGAGGTGGGTACCGATGACGACCCCCATGCCGGCCTCACGGGCGGGGCGGTGGGCTACTTTTCCTATGAATACACCCGCTATTTGGAAGCGCTCAAGACCGATTTGGCGGACGAGACGGGCTTCCCGGATTTCGAGTTCGGCATTTTCGAGGACGTGGTGGTGTTCGACCACCACGAGGGCGCGGTGCGTTATTTGCACCGCGGCGAGAGCCGCCTCGAGCGGCTGAAAGAAATGGTGATGGGCGCGTCGTTCAGCCCCGAGCCGATGCAGATGTACAATTCCAAGTGCAACACCAGCCGCGAGAAATTCTGCCAAAATGTGGAGCAGGCCAAAAAGATGATAGAGGCGGGCGAGATTTTCCAGGTGGTGCTCTCCAAGCGCTATGACGTGAAATATTCGGGCAGCTTGGTGCCGTTCTACAAAAAGCTCAAGGCCATCAATCCCTCCCCCTATCTCTACTTCCTCAAGTTCGGGGAGCGGCAGGTAATCGGCTCCAGCCCCGAAAATCTGGTGCGCGTGGAAGGACGGGAGATTACCAGCTTCGCCACCCTCGCCGGCACGCGCGAGCGCGGCAAGGACGTGCAGGAGGACGCGAAGTTGGAGAAGGAGCTGTTGATGGACGAGAAGGAGCGGGCCGAGCATCTCATGCTGGTCGACCTCACGCGCAACGACGTGGGAAAGGTGGCGGCTGCGGGCAGCGTGCAGGTGCCCAAACTGATGGAAGTGCACAAATTCTCGCACGTGCAGCACATCGCCTCGCAGGTGAGCGCCACCCTCGCGGAGGGCAAGGATGCCTATGACGCGCTGGCCTCCATTCTGCCGGCCGGCACGGTGTCGGGCGCGCCGAAAGTGCGGGCCATGCAAATCATTGACGAACTGGAGGGCGCGCGGCGCGGGCCCTATGCGGGCGCGGTGGGCTATTTCTCGGCCAACGGCAATGCGGATTTCGCCATTTCGATTCGCACGCTGTTTGCAAACGGCAAGAAGGCCTTCATCCAGACGGGGGCCGGTATTGTGTATGACAGCGTGCCGGACAAGGAATTTGACGAGACGGAGAACAAGGCCAAGGCGCTGCTGCATGCCATGGGCGAGGACCGCTATGAGGCGGCCATTGCGGGGAAGAGGTGAGCCCATGACCAAATTGCTGATAATCGACAATTTCGATTCGTTTACCTACAACCTCTACCAGCGCCTGCGCGAGCTGGAGTGCGAAGTGGAGGTAAAAAGAAATAACGCCATCACGCTCCAGCAAATCAGGGCCGGGAATTATGACGGGCTCGTGCTCTCGCCCGGCCCCGGCACGCCGGAAAAAAAGGAGGATTTCGGCGTGTGCGCGGACGTGATTCGGGAGCTGGGCCCGTCTTCGCCCATTTTGGGCGTGTGCTTGGGCCATCAGGGCATCATCCATTCGTTTGGGGGCAAAATCGTGCGCGCGCCAAGGCCGAGGCATGGCAAAACTTCGCAGATTGAGCATGAGGGCAGGGGCCTGTTCGAGGGCCTGCCCAACCCGCTCACCGTCATGCGCTATCACTCGCTGGTGGGAGAAGAGGCCAGCCTGCCGTCTTGCCTGCGCATCACGGCCCGAAGCCTGGACGACAAGCAGGTAATGGGCGTGCAGCACGAGAAATATCCCATGTTCGGAGTGCAGTTCCACCCCGAATCCATCATGGCGCAGGATGGGCTTAGGCTGCTGGGCAATTTCCGGGCCCAATGCAAAAGGTGAGCGCATGGAATTTCAAGCCATTTTGAACAAGGCCGTCCTGAGCCAAGAGCTGGACGAGGACGAGGCGCGCTTGGCCATGCAGCTGATGATGGAAGGCAAAATAGAGAACGAGAAGATGGCGGCCTTTCTCACCGCCCTGAAAATGAGGGGCGAGAGCGCAGGCGAGATTGCCTCCTTTGCGCGCGTGATGCGGCAGAATGCGCGCACCATCCGCGCAGAGGGCGACTATTTGGTTGATACGTGCGGCACGGGCGGGGATGGAAGGAGCACGTTCAATGTCTCCACGTGTGCCGCCTTTGTGGCGGCCGGGGCAGGCTGCCAAGTGGCCAAGCACGGCAATCGGGCCAGCTCCTCCAAAAGCGGCAGCGCGGATGCGCTGGAAGCGCTGGGCGTGAAAGTGGGCCTGGGGCCGCAAGAGTGCGAGAAGCAGCTCCAAGCGATTGGAATCACCTTTCTGTTTGCGCCGGCTTTTCATCCGGCCATGAAAAATGTGGGGCCCGTGAGAAAGGCCTTGGGATTCAAGACCGTGTTCAACATCTTGGGGCCGCTCACCAACCCGGCCGGCGTGAGGCGGCAGGTCATTGGCGTCTATGACAAGAAGATGGCGGGCAAGATGGCCGAAGTGCTGCAAAAGCTTGGAGTGGAGCGCGCGCTGGTGGTTTCCTCCGATACGGACGAGATTTCGATTTCGGACGAGACGCAGGTGCATGAGGTGGAGGGCGGGAAAATCAAAACCTATTCCATTTCGCCTGAAAAATTCGGAATAAAGAAAGCAAGCTTGGATGAGCTTAAGGCCGATGAGGCCGCGGCAAGTTCCCGCATTATTCTCGAGGTTCTTTCCGGCAAGAGCGGTCCGGCGCGAGATATTGTTTTGCTCAATGCGGGGGCGGCCATTTATGCGGCCGGCAAGGCGGACAGTTTGGAAAAAGGCATGGAAATGGCCACGCAATCGATTGATTCGGGTGCGGCCATGAAAAAGCTTGAGCAAATGAGAAAGTTCGCATAGGAAGGTTTTGCATATGGCCGACATTTTGGACAAATTCATTTCACAGGCGCTGGAAAACGTCCAGAGCGGATATTACGAGAGCGTGAAGGAGAAAGCACAGGTGAAGAAAGTCTCGCTGGCCTCGCGCCTTCGCTCCAATCCGTTCTCCCTTATTTCCGAAATCAAGCACGCCTCCCCGGCCGGGGAATATTCGTTTGAGGGCGTGGATGACCTGAAGATGGCCCGCGCCTTTCAGGAGTGCGGAGCGGACGCCATTTCGGTGGTGGTGGAGCCCAAGATATTCAAGGGAGATTTGAAGACCGTGGCGGTGGCCAAACAGGTGGGCCTGCCGGTGCTGTTCAAGGATTTTGTGCTGGATGAAAGACAGGTGGAGGCGGCCAGCCGGGCAGGCGCGGATTGCATGCTCTTGGTTATGCGCGTCATGGACCGCCAGAAATTGGATGCGCAGAAGTTCGTGGAAATGGCGCATGCGCGGGGCTTGGAAGTGCTGCTCGAATGCTATGATGCGGACGAGATGAAAAGGGCGATTGAAACCGATGCCGATGTGCTGGGCATCAACAACCGGGATTTGCAAACCCTCAAAGTGGATTTGAAGCGCACGCAGGAGATTGTGGAAAAGTTTGGAGCCAAATTGGACCGGCCCCTCATATCGGAGAGCGGGGTGAAGAGCCGGGCCGATGCCGAATTTTTGCAGAAATTGGGCGCCAAGGGCATTCTGGTGGGCACGGCATTGTGGACCGCCAAAGACGTGAGGGAAAAAGTGAGGGAGCTTAAATCCATTTCCTCCAGCCCTGCCCTGCAAAAGCATTTCGGCAGCTTTGGTGGGCAGTATGTGCCCGAAATTCTGGTGCCCGTGCTCGAAGAGCTGGAGCAGGAATTCGCCAAGGCCATGGCCGACCCCAAATTCCGCTCCGAACTTGAGTATTATCTCACGCACTATGCCGGAAGGCCCACGCCGCTGTATTACGCCAAGCGCCTGAGCGAGAAGACGGGCTTGAAAATCTATCTCAAGCGCGAGGATTTGCTGCACACCGGGGCGCACAAAATCAACAATTGTTTGGGGCAGGCGCTGCTGGCGAAAAGAATGGGCAAGACGCGCCTGATTGCCGAAACCGGGGCCGGACAGCACGGCGTGGCGAGCGCCACCGCGGCTGCGCTCTTGGGCCTTGAGTGCGAAGTGTATATGGGCCGCGAGGATGCCGAGCGCCAAGCCCTCAATGTCTACCGCATGAAACTGCTGGGCGCCAAAGTGGTTGTGGTGGAGGCCGGCTCGCGCACGCTCAAGGATGCGGTGAACGAGGCCATCCGCGACTATGCGGCCAATTTCAAGAACACGCATTACATGCTGGGCTCGGCCTTGGGGCCGCACCCCTTCCCCTCTATGGTGGCCGAATTCCAGTCCGTAATCGGCAAAGAGGCCAGAGAGCAGATTTTGAAGGCCGAAGGCCGTTTGCCGGATTATTTGGTGGCCTGTGTGGGCGGCGGGAGCAATGCCATCGGCCTCTTTGGGGCGTTTTTGCAGGACAAGGAAGTGAAGATGATTGGCGTGGAAGCAGGAGGCTTGGGCATTTCGAGCGGAAAGCACGCGGCCCGCTTCAGCCAAGACGGCAAGATAGGAATTTTGCACGGCACCAAGACTTATGTGCTCGAAGATAAGTATGGGCAAATTCAGGACACGCACTCCATTTCGGCCGGGTTGGACTATCCGGCCGTGGGGCCGGCCCATGCCCAGCTCGCGAAGAGCGGACGGGCCAAATACGTGTCCTTGCAGGATGACGAGGCGCTGGAAGGCTTCCGGCAGCTGGCGCAAATGGAGGGCATCATTCCGGCGCTCGAATCCGCGCATGCGGTGGGATATTTGAAGAAATTGGCCAAGGAAATCTCCCCGAATTCGGTCGTGATTGTGAATTTGTCGGGCCGCGGCGACAAGGACGTGGAGCAAATCGCGAGGCGGGAAAAGAAAGAAGAAACAGGCCAATCTTGATTCGAGGCGATGACCATGATGTTTATTCCATACATTTCCTGCGGCGACCCGGATGTGGAATTCAGCCGAAAGCTGGTGCAGGCCCTCGCTCCCCACTCCGACCTCATCGAGCTGGGCATTCCCTTCTCCGACCCGCTTGCGGACGGCCCCACCATCCAGGCCGCCTCCTCGCGCGCGCTGGCCGGCGGCATGAATACCGACAAGGCGTTGGAGATGGTGAAAAAATTGAGGGCAGATGGCGTGAAAACGCCGTTTGTGTTCATGACCTATTACAACGTGATTTATGCGTATGGAACGGCGCGCTTTATGCAGGCGAGCCGGGAGGCCGGCGTGCAGGGCGTGCTGGTGCCGGACGTGCCCATGGGCGAGGATGAGGAGCTGGAGAAAGAGGTGGAGAAAAACGGCCTCTTCATAGTCCAGCTCATTGCTACCAACACGCCGGATGAGCGGGCGCGCAAAATATTGCAAAAAGAGGCCGCGGGCTCGTTCACCTATCTGGTTTCGGTGGCCGGCACCACGGGAGAAAGAAAGAAGGTGGCCGATGAGAGTTTGGAATTTGTTAAGAGAATTCGAAAACTCGCAGCCAACAATTCTTCCAACCGCTTGTGCGTGGGCTTCGGCGTTTCGGATGCCGAGGCCGGCAGGCAATTCGTGCAGGCCGGCGCGGACGGCGTCATTGTGGGCAGCAAGCTCATTTCAATGTACGTGAAAAATATCAAAGACAGAAAGAAAGTGGAGGGCGAAGAGGCCGTTCTGGCCGAAATCGCCCAATTCGCGAAAAGCTTCAAGCAAGAGTAGAGGGTGCAACCTATGGCTTCAACCATGAAAGACCTCAAGCTGGTGGCCGCTTCGGGCAAGCGCACCGTGGTCAGGGTGGATAAGGTGAAAATCGGCGAAGGCCTTGCCCTGATTGCCGGCCCGTGCAGCGTGGAGAGCGAGGAGCAGACGGTCGAGACCGCCAAGGCGGTGAAGGCGGCCGGAGCCGACATGCTGAGAGGAGGGGCATTCAAGCCCCGCACGTCGCCTTACGCCTTCCAGGGCTTGGGGCTCAAGGGGCTGAAGATTTTGGAAAAGGCCAAAGAGGAGACCGGCCTGCCCGTGGTCACCGAAATCACGGACGCCAAGAATTTGCAGTGGGTGTGCGAGCATGCCGACATGCTGCAAATCGGGGCGCGCAACATGCAGAATTTCGCCCTTTTGCAGGAAGTGGGCAAGGCCGACAAGCCGGTGCTGCTGAAAAGGGGCATGTACTCCACCATCGAGGAGTGGCTGCAGGCGGCCGAGTATATTCTCAAGGAGGGCAACCCGGACGTGGTGCTCTGCGAGCGGGGCATCCGCACCTTTGAGAAATACACGCGCAACACGCTTGATTTGAGCGCGGTGCCGGCCGTGCAGGAGCTGACGCATCTCCCAGTCATTGTGGACCCCACGCACAGCACCGGCCGGCCCAGCCTTATTCCGGCCATGAGCCTGGCGGCGGTGGCGGGCGGGGCGGACGGGCTGATTATCGAGGTCCATCCCAACCCGCCCAGCGCCCTGTCCGATGCCGAGCAGCAGCTCACTTTCAGCCAGTTCGCGGCGGTGGCCTCAAAAGCGCGCCAGCTGCACAAAGCGATGCAGGGATTGCAATGAAGGAAATGACGCTCCGAGCGCAAAGCGGGACCACCCGCATACTACTGGATGCGAAGCTGGAGGACTTGTCCAAGCACGTGCCCCCCAAAACACAGGCCGTGATGGTGGTGGATGCCGAAGTGCTTAGGCTTCACGGCCCGCGCCTGCCCAAACTGCCAGTCATTTCCATCGAGGCCACGGAGGACAACAAGAGCCTCGACACCATCTGCAAAATCTACGAATTCTTCATGCAGCAGGAGCTGGACCGCACGGGATTTGTAATCGGCATTGGCGGCGGCATCGTGTGCGACATGGCCGGCTTCGCGGCTTCCACCTACATGCGCGGCGTGCCGTTTGCCTACGCGCCCACCACGCTTCTGGCGCAGGCCGATGCGTCACTGGGCGGCAAGACCGGCGTCAATTTGCAGGGCTACAAAAATCAGGTCGGGACATTCTGCCAGCCAAGCTTTGTGCTCATGGACCTCTCCGTTCTCAAGACCCTGCCCGGGCCGCAAGTGCGGGACGGATTTGCGGAAATCATCAAGCACGCCGCCATTGCGGATGCGCAACTGTTCGAAATGCTGGAGAAGAACGCAAAAGATGCGCTTGTGCTGGATGAGAAGGCGCTGCGCGCCATTCTGCTCCGCTCGCTGGCCGTCAAGATTTCCGTTGTGGAAAAAGACGAGAAAGAGGCCGGCGTGCGCCGGCTGCTCAACTTCGGGCATACGCTGGGCCATGCGATTGAGAAAACGCAGCAAAAAAGCCATGGGCAGGCCGTGGCGATTGGGATGGTGCTGGCGGCCAAGATGTCGGTGGAAAGAAAGATGATGAAAGAAGGCGAGTGCAAACGGCTGATTTCGCTTTTGCGCGCGTATGGCCTTCCGACCGAATTGGATGGACGGCCGGATGCCCTGCTGCAAGCCGTAACGCACGACAAGAAAAGGGCGGGCGCAAGCCTCCATATGGTGCTGCTGGAAAAAATCGGGCAAGCTAAAGTGGTGGCAGTGCAAATGGACAAACTAGCGGGAGATTTGCATGATTTGCGTTAGCCTCATCGGCCCCACCGTGCGCGACTGTTTGGCCCAGCTGAAAGAAGTTTCGCTGGCCGAAATTCGGATGGATTTGATTTCGGATTTGGATGAGGGGGGCGTGAAGAAAATATTTTCAAGCCCGGTCAAATTGATTGCAACCTGCAGGCCGAAGGACAAGGAAAACAAGCAACAAAACGCCCGGCGCGAGCAACTGCTTCTTCTGGCCATTTCCGGCGGGGCGGCCTTTGTGGATATTGAGCTGGAGTCGCCGGCCGAAATGAGAAGACGAGTGGCGGAAGCGGCCAAAAAGGCCGGATGCAAGGTCATTGTTTCGCATCATGATTTCGAAAAAACCCCCATGCGGCAGGAGCTGGCCGGGATTAAGGCCCGCTGCCTTGAAGAGGGGGCCGATGTGGCGAAATTGGCCTGTATGGCCAGAAGCGAAGAGGACGTGCAGCGAATGCTGGATTTGTGCGACCCGCGCACCGTGGCGATTGCCATGGGTCCGATGGGAGTGGAAGCCCGGGCCAAAATTGTTTCATTGGGCAGCCCCTTCACCTTTGCCGCCTTTGATGAAAAGAGCGCGGCCGCGCCGGGGCAGGTGGGCAGAGAGAGGATGGAAAAAATGATGCAAGAGACCGGGAAGGCCGCGAGGGACGGGAAAACGACGGAGAACGGGGAGCACCCGGCTTCACGCACCCCCATTTTGCTGGCCGTCAGCGGCAATCCGGTGCATCACAGCCAAAGCCCGGCCCTGCACAATGCGGGTCTGGCCAGCTTGGGAATAGAAGGCGCCTACTTCCGCCTGCTGGGCGGCGATGCGGCCGAGGTGCTGCGCACCGCGCGGGCGATGGGCTTGCGCGGCCTGAGCGTGACCTCGCCCTTTAAGGAGGAGATGGCGCACTTGGTGCATGAATTGAACGGCGCGGCGCGTGAGCTGGGGGCAGCCAATACCGTGGTGCTGGAAAAAGGAAAGGCCGTTGGATACAATACGGATGGGTTGGGCGTGAGCGGCCCGCTGGCGGCGGCCGGCGTGTCCCTTTCGGGCGCACGGGCAGTGGTGGTGGGCTCGGGCGGGGCGGCCAAGGCGGCCGTGCTGGCCTTGCAGAAAGCGGGCGCGAGTGTGGTGATGGCCAACCGCACGGTTGCGAAGATAGAGGCATTTGCCAAGAAATTTGGATGTGAGACCTGCACGCTCGAGCCGGCCGAGCTGGGGCCGAAACTGGCGCAAGCGAGCATACTGGTGTCTTGCACCAGCACCCATGAGCGCTTCATCGAGCCCAGCCTGCTGCATTCGGAGTTGGCGGTGCTGGATGCGCATTACACCAAACCCACTGCACTGGTGGCCGATGCGAAGGCGGCCGGATGCAAAATCGTGTCAGCCCAAGACTGGCTGCTCTACCAGGGGCTGGAGGCCTTCCGGCTTTTCACCAAGAGAGAAGCCCCGGCCGAGGCCATGCGGCAAGGCGTGCTATCGGCCCAGCAGGCCGGACCCAAGCAGGCCAACAAGATTGCCCTTATCGGAATGATGGGCTGCGGCAAGAGCGCGGTCGGCAAGAGGCTGACCGACGGAGCCGGGCTGCGGCTGGTGGAAATGGATGCCGAGATTGAGAGAAAGGCCGGCAGGCGCGTGGCTGAAATATTTGAAAAAGAGGGAGAAGCGAAATTCAGGCAAATGGAATCCGCCCTGCTAAGCGAGCTGGCGGGGCGCAAAGACAAGTTCGTGGTGTCCTGCGGGGGCGGCGTGGTGCTCGACGAGCGCAATGTCGAGCTGTTGCAGACGCATTTCTACACCGTGTGGCTCTGGGCGGACGAGGAGGACATTTTGGCCCGCGTGGGCTCGAAAACCAGCCGGCCCCTGCTCAACCGGCCCGACAAGCGCGAGGCCGTGCGCCGCCTGCTGGAGGAGCGCAAGGTGCGCTATGCGTCAGCCTGTGATTTGGCCATCAGCACCCAAAACCGGACGCCCAAGAAAATCGCCGAGATGATTGCTCATGAAATTGGTCTTGCCAACTGAAATAGACGGCCAAGTGCCGGCCCCCCCGTCCAAAAGCCAGATGCAGCGCGCGGTGGCCATCGGCAGCCTAAGCGAGGCGCCCCTCACCATCACCAATCCCGATTTCAGCGACGACTCGCAGTCGGCCATGAGCGTGGTGGAAGGGCTGGGAGCCAAAGTCGAGCGCCAATTTGGCGGGCCGGAAGCAAACGTCAGGATTACCCCCGGTGCGGGCCTGGCGCAGCACACCCTCAACTGCGGCCAGTCGGGCCTGTGCATGCGCCTGTTTCCCTCCATTGCGGCCCTGCAGGACAAGCCCTTTACATTTACGGCAACCGGCGGGCTGAACACCCGCCCAGTGGGCATGCTCTCCGACGCGCTCAGCCAGCTGGGAGCCGAGAGCCACTGCAAAAATGGACTTCCGCCCCTGAGCGTGCAGGGCCCGCTGCGCGGCGGGAATGCGGTGATGGATGCCTCGGTCTCGTCCCAGCCCCTGAGCGGGCTGCTGCTGGCACTGCCGAAAGCGCAGGCCGATTCGCATGTGGAGGCGCGGGGCCTGGAGAGCAAGCCCTATGTGCGCATGACCATGCAGCTGGCCGCCAAATTCGGAGTGGAAATCGGGCATTCGGAGAATTTGGATGCGTTCGACATTCCGGCCCGGCAGCAGTACCGGGGCGGAAGCTATGAGGTGGAGGGCGACTGGTCGGGCGCCTCGTTCCTGCTGGTGGCCGGAGCGGTCGCGGGCCGGATGGCGGTGGAGGGGCTGGATGCCGATTCGCTGCAGGCCGACCGGGCCATTCTCGATGCGCTGCGCCTTGCGGGCGCAAACGTGAAGGATGGCCCGAATTCGACCCGAGTGGAGCGTGGCGAGCTCCAGGCGTTTGAATTCGACCTCACCCAATGCCCGGACTTGGCGCCCCCGCTGGTGGTGCTGGCCGCCTACTGTCCGGGCACCAGCATTTTGCGCGGCACCCGCCGCCTGCGCTTCAAGGAGAGCGACCGGGCGGCCGTGCTCAAGGAGGAGTTCGCCCATTTGGGCGTGCGGGTGGAGACGGAGGAGAATGAGATGAGAATATTCGGAGGCGCGGTGCGCGGCGGAGAGGTGGATTCCAACGGGGACCACCGCATCGCCATGAGCGCGGCCGTGGCCGCGCTGGGCTCGCAGGAGGGCGTGAGGATAAAGAACGCGGCCTGCGTCTCGAAATCATTCCCGTCATTTTTCGAGCGTTTGGAGGAAGCGAGGGCGTGAAGGAAGAAGCCGGCGCAGGCCGGCGAACGGGAGGTTATGGGCATGAACACGTTTGGAAGTTTGTTCCGCGTATCGGTTTTCGGCGAATCCCACGGCCCGGCAGTGGGCGTGCTGCTGGACGGCGTGCCGGCGGGCGTGAGCTTGAGCGAGGCGGACTTTTCCGCTGATATCGGGCGGCGCAGGCCCGGGGCGAGGGGCACCACACCGCGCGTGGAGGCGGACGAGCCCGAGCTGATGAGCGGCGTGTTTAATGGCAAGACCACCGGCGCGCCCCTGCTGATTATGTTCCACAACGGCAACGTGGACTCCAAGCCTTACGAGAAATTGAAAAACACGCCCCGGCCCGGACATGCGGACCTGACAGCCAGCCAGAAATTCGGCGGGTTCAATGATTACCGCGGAAGCGGGCATTTTTCCGGCCGGCTGACGCTGTGCCTGGTGGCGGCCGGCGTGGTGGCCAAGAAAATGATGGCTGGAGCGGGGGCGGAAGAGGCCGGACGGCGCGGGGCCGGAGCCGGAGAGGGCATCCGGATTGAGGCCCGCCTCGTTTCGGCCGGCGGCTCGGCCGACGTCCAGTCTGCGGTCGAATCCGCCATGAAAGACGGCGACTCGGTAGGGGGCGTGGTGGAATGCAAAGTGTCCGGCCTGCCAACCGGGCTGGGCGAGCCCTTCTTTGACTCGGCCGAGTCGCTCATCAGCCACATCGCGTTCGCCATTCCGGCCGTGAAAGGGGTGGAATTCGGCACGGGGTTCGCGGCCGCAAAAATGAAGGGAAGCGAAATGAACGACAGCCTCGCGGATGCCTCGGGCCGCACGCGCACCAATAATTCGGGCGGCATCAACGGCGGCATCACCAACGGAAACGAGCTGGTGGTGCGCATCGCCGTCAAGCCCACCTCCAGCATTGCCCGGGAGCAGGAGCTGCTGGACGTCAAGAGCGGCGAGAAAAAGAAGGCCAGTATAGCGGGCCGGCATGACGCCTGCATCGCCTTGCGCGTGCCGGTGGTGCTGGAGGCGGCCGTGGCGATTGCGCTGGCCGACCTGATGGCGCGCGAGCAGAAAGTGAAGCGCGTGCAGGCCCGGGCGTGATGAAGAGAAGAGATTAATAATTCCGGGAGGGAAAAGACAGCCATGCAATTCAAGACCGGGCAGACGGCCGCACAGGAGGGCTTTTTGGAAAAGCCGCTTCTGGTGGAAAACGCCCCCATGCGGCAGGGCGGCGAGCTGCTGGAGAGCGTGCGCAGCGGCCAATACCTGCTGCAGCTGCAGACCCGCATCCGCGAATACGCGCCCGGCTATGCGCAGGACCCCCGCGCGAAGAGGCTGCTGGATTATCTTTCCAAAAATGCGGACGCGCTCTCGCAGGAGTTTGCGGCCCGCTGCACGGACGGCTCCATTAAATACGAAATCCGCAGCCCGCAGGATTTGGATTTCGCCTTCGGCGTGTTCGTGGGGGCCAAATTCAGCTATGCGGATTTGGAAAAGAAGGGGCCGCTGCAATACCCGAAAATAACCGAGCTGCCGTCCCAAAGCGACCTGGCAGGGGGGCCGGCCGGAAGCTATGACCCGAAGAAAGGGCCTCAAGCGCGCAACCACTACAACCCCGAAGCCCACGAAATCGCGATTGAGCGCTATGACTGGGGCGCGGAGCGCGACTGGAAAATCGCGCCGCTTGTTTTCGGCATCGGACTGGGGGCGCACGAGCATGCCCACGCCCGCCCGAAGATGACCGGCGCGGCGGGCCGCATGGTGGGCGAATACGGCGCCTATGTGGCGCAAAGCGGATTCGCGCCGCCGCTGCTCAAGGAGGACGCGGCCGCGATTGAAAAGCGGTTCGACTCCCCGGCCGGCATCCGCGACCTCGCCAAATACGGCGGAAAATTCGCCGGGCTGGACGAGGAGACGCTCAAGGGCCTGCGGGGCGAATACCTCGCGTTCGCCCTCGGCCCGTTTCTGAAAAAATCCGGCCTTGACGCGTCCGCCCTGAAAGTCGACTCCTATTCCGAAGTGACCATCGGCGGAATCTACGACATGCTCACGAAATACAGAAGCGGCCAGATTGCGGATGTCGAGATGATGAAAATAGAGGCGCTGGTGCGGATGGGGCTGGACGTGGACAACGAGCCGGACCGCTTCGAGCAGGCCCGCGCGGTGCTGGACAAGATGGAGACCGCCAAATGGACGACGTTTGGGGAATTTCTGGACGCGTTCTGGAAAGCGGCCAAGGCCGAGTTCAAAAGCTCGCCGAAATTCGAGAAACTGGGCAAGGATTTCACCCTGCTCGATGCCCGGATTTGCGCCGCAGACGCTGGAGTGGCGTGAGAAAAAGAGAGGGCAGGAAAGAAACTAGAAGTCGATTCTCTCCATGCCCATGAAGTCCTGCAAGGGCTTGGGAATGGCCACGCCCGACTCGTCTTGGTAGTTTTCCAAAACAGCGATGAGCGTGCGCCCGACCGCGAGGCCGGAGCCGTTGAGGGTGTGGACGAATTCGTTCTTGCCGTCGCGGCGGAACTTGATTTGCGCGCGGCGGGCCTGGAAGTCGGTGCAGTTGGAGCAGGAGGAGATTTCGCGGTAGGTGTCCTGTGAGGGGAGCCACACCTCGATGTCGTAGGTCTTGGCGGACGAGAAGCCCATGTCGCCGGTGCACAGCTGGATGGTGCGGTAGGGCAGGCCGAGGCCTTGGAGCACCGACTCGGCGTCGTGGGTGAGCGATTCGAGTTCGTCGAACGAGCGCTCGGGCAGGCTGAATTTCACCAGCTCCACTTTCATGAACTGGTGCTGGCGAATCAGGCCCTTGATGTCTTTTTGGTAGTTGCCGGCCTCGCGCCGGAAGCAGGGCGTCAGGCCGCAGTATTTGAGCGGAAGGGCGGTTTCTTCCAGCACTTCGCCGGCATGCAAATTCGTGAGAGGTACTTCGGCCGTGGGAATGAGCCACAAACCGTTTGGCTTGACGCCTTGTCCGTCCCATTTTTCATCCGTTTGGTAAAGGTCGGCTGCGAACTTCGGCAGCTGGCCGGTCCCGACCATGGTTGGAGTGTTCACAAGCAAAGGCACGGCCGCCTCCCGGTAGCCGTTGAGCTCGTGCAGGCCCAGCATATACGCGGCCAGCGCGCGCTCCAGCTTGGCGAGGGCGCCGTACAGCACGGTGAAGCGCGAGCCGGAGAGCTTGACGCCGCGCTCGAAGTCGAGAAGCTTGGGGAAAATTTCGTAATGGGGCTTGGTGTCGGCCGAGGTCCGCTTGGGTTCGCCCCATTTGCGCACTTCCGCATTGTCTTTCTCGTCTTTTCCATCCGGCACCGACGCGTGCGGCGTGTTGGGCACGGTAAGAAGAATGGATTCCATCTGCTTTTCCAGATTGGCGGCTTCCTCGTCCAGCACCTTGATTTTGGCCGCCAGCTCCTGCGTCTGCTTGATGATGGGGGCGATGTCCTGCCCGGCCTTTTTGGCGGCGTTGATTTCCATGGACAGTTTGTTGCGCTCGGCCTTCAGTTTGTCGCCCGAGGACTTGACCTGCCGCCAAGTGGCGTCGAGCGAGAGAATTTCGTCGATTGGGGAGATGGGCGCGTGGCGGCGGCGCAGGGCGGCCTTGAAGGGCTCGGCGTCGGTGCGAATCGCTTTGAGGTCGAGCATGGAAATCACGCGACAAGTTTCTGTTTGAGCTGCGCGATTAAATCATCGCCTATGCGCTCCTGCGCCTCGATGGTGGAGGCCGCGACGTGGGGCGTGAGCAGGACATTGTCCAGTTTGAGCAGCGGGCCGGTGTAGGGCTCGGCCGGATAAACGTCAAGAGCGGCACCCGCGAGCTGGCCGGACTGCAGGGCGGACACCAGGGCCGCCTCGTCAATGAGAAATCCGCGCGCCGTGTTGATGACATAGCTGCCCGGCTTCATCTTGGCAATGCGCTCGGCATTGAGGATGGCCGGCGAGCCGGCCGGCATGGAGGCGTGCAGCGAGACGATGTCGCACAGGGGCAGCAGCTCGTCCACGGTCGCGTAATGGGGATAGGAGACGTCTGAGGCCTTCTTGGGGTCGGTGTAAATCACGCGCATGCCCATGGCCACCGCCTTGGCGGCCACCAGGCGGCCGATGCGGCCCATTCCGATGAGGCCCAGCGTCTTGCCCGAAATCTCGCGGCCCACGCAGGCCTTTTTGTCCCATATGCCGACCTTCATGGCCGCGTGCGCCCGGCCGAAGTGGCGCAGGAGCGCAATCATCATGCCAACCGCCATCTCGGCCACCGCGTTGGAGGAGGCGCCGGGCGTGTTGAGCACCGCAATGCCCTTCTTCTCGCAGGCGGCCTTGTCCACGTTGTCCAGCCCCACGCCGGCGCGGGCCACGATTTTGAGCTTGGAGGCCGGCTCGAGCAGCGCCTCGGTCACCTTGGTGGCCGAGCGCACAATCAGCACTTCGGCGTCCGCCAGCTCCTGCTTGAGGTTGGCGGGCGTGAGCACCACCGGGCCCAAGGCCTGGATGCCCTCCACCACGGAGGGCTCCATGTTGTCGGCAATGACGATTTTGCTGAAAGAGGGCATTGCAATCACCTGAGAGTTTTACGAAAATGTGAAGGCAGAGGCGGTTTATAACACGCACGGGCGGAGGCAGAAAGCTTAATATGGATTCCAAAAGTGGAGAGCCGCATGGCCGGACCCGCAGCCCCCGCGCAAAAATCCGCCGCCCCCGCCCCATACGCCGACCCCGCCATGATGAGCGAGACCGGCTCCGACTTCGCCATGCGCGCCTGGGCCGTGACGTCTTCGGGAATGAACGGCTTCGGCCAGGCCGGGGCCAAGCTGTGGGATTTGCGCATGATGGGAAAGGCCATCGAGGCCCAGCCCAATTGCGCGGACTGCGGGCAGAAGCTGCATATCCTTGCGGCCGTCATGCTCTCGCAGATGGCCCAATCGGAGTGGGGCACGCTGGGCAAGGCCCATTACCAGTCCTTCCCCGGCCCGCGCGCCAAGTGGCCGGCCATCAACAATTCCGGCAACATCGTGCAGGCCAACTACTTTATCGCCAAATACATCAACGCGGACGACTTGCAGCGCTGGCTGGCGGATGAGAAAAATTCCGTCCTGCGCGATTCGGGCTCCTGCGAGGACAAGCTGGACTACATCATGGCGCTCGCGGAGGCCATGAAGCGCGCGGGCGGGCGGGACTTTGCCCGCAAAGGCTTTGACGAGCGCGAGCGGGTGCTGGTCCGCGCGGCCGTGGGCCAGCTGGAATACATGGCCAATGTGGAGGACAAGAAGGGCAGCCACGGATATGAGATGTATGTGAAGGCGCTGGCCCGCACATTCGGCATCGATTCTTCCGCCATGGCCTCGTTCGTGAACAACAAGGCGCGGGCGGAGGAATACCTCGGCCGCGGATGAAAAAGGGGAAAAAGAACTTTAAAAGAAAAAACTAGACGCCCAGCTCTTTCTTCACCTGCTCCAGCGCGTCGAGGCCCTTGTCGATGCGGGCCATGTCCACGTCGCCCATGTTGCAGAAGCGCAAGGTCGTGTCCTTCCAGTCGGCATGGCCTCCGCCCAGCTTGATTTTGTGCGTGCCCTCCAGCGCGCGGCTCACGTCGGAGTTCTTCTGCACGTAGAAGGCGGTGACGGTGGAGGATTCGAAGCCGGGCTCGATGACCAGCTTGAGGCCCATGGCCGAGAGGCGCGAGCGGATGTGGGCCGCCATCTTGGCGTGGCGGGCCTCGAAGGCCGATGGGCCCTCCTTTTCATAGAGGTCGAGGGCCACTTCGAGCGAGTAGAGGAGCGTGACGGCCGGCGTGGTGGGGTGCTCGTTCTTCTCCGCGTTCTTGCGGTATTCCTTGAGGTTCATGAAATTGGTGCGCCGCGGCGCGGCGTCCACGGCCTTGATGCCGTCCTCGCACAGCCCGACCACGGCGAGGCCGGAGGGCATGCCCAGCGCCTTTTGGGAGGCGAAGGAGTAGAAGTCCACGCCCATCTGCTTCTGGTTGAAGGGATAGGCCGGCCAGGCGGAGGTGCCGTCCACCAAGGTCAGCATGCCCATGCGTTTGGCATAGGGGCAGATTTCGCCGATTTTGTTGAGAATGCCGGGCGAAGTTTCGTGATGCACCATGGCCAGTAGCTTGTATCCGTCAGCGGCGGCCTGGTCGATGTGCTCTTTGGCGCGGGCAAGGTTCCAGCCCTGCGCATCCTTGAGGCGGATGAAACGCGTGTCGCCGCCTTTCTTTTCGGCGTTGTAATAGAGCCGGCAGTGCTCGTTTAATTTGTCGCCGAACGCGCCGTTGGAGAGCACCAGCACCTTGCCCCCGTCGGGCAGGGCGGCCTGCACGTTGGCCTCGATGGCGAGGGTGCCCGAGCCGGTCATCACGTGCGCCTCGGAGCAGGCCATGAGCTTGGCGAGGGTGGTGCGGATGGGGCCGTAGATGGACTGGAAGGCCTTGCCGCGGTGGTTAATCATGCTCCAAGTCTGGGCCTCGGCCACGGCCGGAAGCACGGCCACGGGGCCGGGGGTGAAGAGTTGCAGGACGGGGGGCTTGATAACAGACATGCGAAGACCTCCATTTGGATATTCATGCGATTATGGGTTGTCTTGCTTCGAGTATTGGACATCAACCTTTTTACGGGTTTAGAGGGGGCGAGAGGCTATCGCGTTGGACGGACGCGGGCGGGGATTGTGGGATTTTAAACCCCGCGGCCCCGAAGAAAAACATGGCAAAGGACGGCATGCGCGGGCTTGGCGGGGTGCGACCGGCCAAAAAAAATGAGGAAAAACAGTCCGGCGCCGTGCGCAGCTTCATCCGCAAGGTCGGAACGTCCGGCCTTCTTCTGATTCCGGTTTCCGCGCTGGTTTTCACCCTGTCCACCCAACGGCTTTCCGCCCAGCGGGCGGAAGACTCGCTCAAGGTGCCGGGCATCGAGCTGAAACAGGAGACCGGCAAGCTGCCGTATGCCCGCAGCGAGAAGCTGGATACCAACCAGATGCGGGAGCGCGCCGAGGCGGTCATGGACACTATCGCGAGCCGCTACCCCCTGCTGGCGGCCAACTGGCGGGTGGGCCGGCGCTACGAGCGCCTGCCCGACACGCTGGAGGTCAGCATCGAGCACGACCCGCCGTTCAACAGCATCGAGTGCGAGGGCAAGTCCGTGCGCCGGGACGTGAGCACCTCGCGCTCGGCCATCACGCTCAACGCCGACCGGCCGTTGCTCACCGATGAACTGGCCATCCACATCAGCCAAGCACTGTGCATGCACAACTTCTTTGGCGAAAAGACGCCCTTTGACGTGAACAACGAATTGGTGATGGGAGACCTGCTGGCCTCCACCCTCACCGACATTCCCGTGCGCCGGGACCACAAGGCCGGGCCGGACGAATCGGCCGTATTCTTCTTCGCCAAGCTCGTGGGGCCGGAGGAGTTCCTGCGGGCCTATGCGGGCGAGAACACCGACAAGCTGCGCCAGGCTTATGACGCGCGATTCGGGGCCGGAAAGTATGAGCAGCTTCTGCAGGCTCCCGACAAGATGCGTAAAATCATCGAGCATGCCAAGGCCGTTGGCATGGGCCGGGACAAGGTCGCGAGCATGGTGAAAGAGCAGGCCAAGGAATGCGGCTGGACTGTCCAGCCCGGCTTGTGGTGAAACCATGGCTCCGGCGCTTTTTCAAGCCATGAAAGGATGGGTTCGGCCCGGGCCGGATGAGCCGCAGGCCGCGCCTCCGGCCAAGGTTCCGGCACCCGCTGGGGCCGAAACGCTGACCTCTGCGCGCCTCACACAATTGCTGGCGGGCCTGAACGACGCCAATTATCAGGTGCGCCTGCTGCCTGAGCTGGAGAATCTGACCAGACTGGACCTGAAAAAACAGGCCGAGGCCAATGCGCTCATCAACAACTGGGCCAAGACCCACAAACTGGACGAAAACCAGAGAAAATTCCTCTACGAGCTGGCGGCGGCCACCGCCCCGGCCGCGGCCGCGCTGCAGGCCGACAAGGATTACCTGCTCACAGCCGACGGATTCCGCAAGCAGAACGGCCCGTACAGGGAGAAGAGCAACAACTGCCGCCATTACGGATTCAAGCTCTACTATCAGGGTTTGGGGCCGCTGTTGGAGCCCGGGCTTTCCAAGACGCTTGGGAAAAAAATCTACGGGCGCCCGTCCGGCTTCGACTGGCAGTCCAGCGGCATCAAGCGCTATCCGGCCCGGGACTGGGACCGCATGAGTCAGGACCAGAAGGACGCCAAGCTGGCCGGGCGGCCCACGTTTGTCTACTACACCTATGACTCCAAGGATTTGGACGCCATCCTCAAGACGCTCAAGCCCGGCGACCTCATCGGCGTGGACCGCAATCCCCGCACCCAAAATGCGCACGTGGGCATTTACGTGGGCGACGGGCAAATCATCCACATCGGCCGGCCCCTCTACCGCGACGACCTCAAGGACTTCGTGCGCCGGGCGCACACAGTGACGGTGTACAAGCTGGTGCGCCGCAACATGGAAAAGCCGGACTTGTCGATGCTGATGAGCGGCGAGCCGGTCGGGGACTGAACAAGAAAGTGAAGCCGTCCGGTCTCCGTTCAATCCAGAATCTCTTTGGCCAGAATTTTCATGCCCTTGTCGAACTCGTAGACATGGGGCACGCCGGTCGGGATTTCGAGCTTGAGCACGTCTTCCTTCGAGAGCTGGTCCAGGTGCATCACAATGGCGCGCAGGGAATTGCCGTGCGCGGCCACCAGCACGTTCTGCCCGGCCCCAAGTTTGGGGACAATGGTTTGCTGGTAAAAGGGCCATGCGCGCGCGGCCGTATCGGCGAGGCATTCGCCTTTCGGCGGGCGCACATCATAGCTCCTTCTCCAGATGTGCACCTGCTCGGGGCCGTATTTTTGGCGCATTTCGTCCTTGTTCATGCCCTGCAGCGCGCCATAGTGCCGCTCGTTGAGGGCCGCGTCCTTGAGCACGGGCACCGAGGCTTGTTCCAAATCGCAAAGAAGGATGTCGAGGGTTTGCTGGGCGCGCAGCAGGCTTGAGGTGTAGGCCTGCTGGAAAATGAGGCCCTCTTCCAGAAGGGCCTGCGCGCCCGCGTGCGCCTCCTCCTCGCCATGGGGGGAGAGGGGCACGTCAATCCAGCCGGTGAAGCGGTTTTGCAGATTCCAGACGGATTGGCCGTGGCGGACCAGCGCCAAGTAGGACATGAACGGGCATAAGCGACGAAGATTTATAATCTATCAGAAGGTCTTTCTCCCGTGTTTGTCCTGCAGATGGGTGCCCTCAAGCCGGACGCTTCAAACCAGCCCGCTAGCGGAGGCGCCGACGCCCTGTTCTCCTCCTCTTCTTTCGCCCAGATGCTCAAGGCCGCGCTCTACAATATGGACATGATCGGGGGCGGGCAGGTGCGCCTCACCCCCCTGCTGCCGACCTTCGGCGCGCAGGAGCAGCAGGAGGCGCTGCAAAAAGTGCTGGACGGCATGGGCCGCAACGACGTGGCCGTGGAGGTGCGCGACCAGGGACTGTATTTGCGCAAGCTTCCCCCCAAACAGAACGAGGACGTGGTGCTCACCCACGTGCAGCCGGGCACCACCTTCCCCTTCCGCTTCCCGCCCGTCGACCCGGGCATGCGCGTGGAGGACGTGCTCGATGCGGTGCTCACCCAGCAGCTGGGGCCGCGCATGGCGGCCATGGACCCGGCGCAGGCCGAGGATTTGAAACAGATATACGGCACGCTGGCGGAGCGCTACCGCGACGACCCGACGCACGAGCACCGCGTGGATGTGACGATGGGCGAGGACGGCAAGTGGAAGGCCGCCGAAGTGCAGGCGGTTCCGGTGCCGATGGGCGCCAAGGAGGCGATGGAGCAATTCAGGGCCAAACCGGGCGTGGAGAGCGCGCTGGACGCCATTCGGGCCGTCAAAACGGAGATGGACGGGAAGAAAACAACGGGGGCGGGGCAGAAAAAATACGACAGCTCGCTGCGCCAGCAATACCTTCTGCCCATCCTCTCCGCCCTCACGCCGCAGGAAAGAACCGAACTGGTGCAGAAAATCGGCACCGACCCGCGCTTCGAGCGGGAGGAAAAGGACTATCTTCGCCAGCAGCTGGCCAAGACCTCTTCGTATGTGCAGGGCAAGCCCGCGCTTCTCAAGCTTGGTGCGGGGCTGAAGGGGCTGGACCTGCCCGAATTGCAGGAGCGCATGAAGCGGACCGTGGACATCTATCTGTCCAGCCCCGGCTCCAATCTCGGCACGGCCGCCGCCCAAACCTTCAACAAGCTCTTTGCGGACGCGCTTGGAAAATGCACCAGCGTGGAGCAGTACCGCCAAGTGGTCCAATACGGCTTCAGCCTCGTCTCGGGCACCTATTTGCAGAAAATCACCTATGACAAGGGCGAGAAGAAAGGCCAGCTCGTGATTGACATTGAGCAGATGGCCAAGCAGGGGATGGGCGGCCCGAACATGCAGGGGGCGGTGCGCAGCGAGCAGATGCTGGCCTTCCTCACGGGCAAATACAACGAGATGAAGGACGAGCTGGAATCGGAGGCGCGCTTTTCCTATGCCCGCGCCATGAATATCAGCTCGTATCGGCTGACCTACCAGAACGGCAAGCCCGTGCTGGAACCCAACCCCGACATTCCGGCCGGCCCGCTCTCGCCCTATGCGCCCGCCAACCTCGCCAAGAACATGCCCAAGGACCCGGCCGCGCGCGAGAATTATTTGCAAACCAAAATCAACGAGATGCAGGCACTGGAAAGCCGCTCGCGGCTTCAGCGCGTGATGGGATACGAGCAGCCGCTCACCGTCACGGAAGGCGGCGGCACGCGGCACGTGCCGGGCTACATGGATTTGGTGAATGACCCGCATTTTCTGGCCGACGGCGGCCTGCGCATGAACTGGAACGGCGACGCGCGGAAGCGGGCGGACGTGGGCTTCTTTTTGCTCAATTCCGCCTTCGCGGCCGAGCAGACGGCGGACAGTTATGCCGCGGCGCCGGGCTCCGAGCGCGGCGTGGCGCGCCTGCGCCAAATCGCAAAAGCCTACCAGCAATTGGAGAAGGACTTCAAGGCCGGCAAGCTGGACATCGTGGACGCGCTGGACGGCGCGCGGGATTTGCAGAAGCAGTTCGACGCCACCATGCAAAAGCTGCCCCAAGACTTGTTCGTGGCCGGCGGGCACGCCACCCTCTTCGGCATGGAGGTGGACAGCGAATTCTTCCGCTGGACGGTGGCCAACAAGGCGGCCATCGGCACCGTGGTGTTCACCGGCATGTCGCTTATTCCGGGCGGGCAAATCGGCTCGGCCATCGGCTTCACCTACATGGCCGCCAACGACATCTACGAGGGCATACGCAGCGGCAATGCCGAGCAAATCATCATGGGCAGCGCCATGCTGCTGCCTTTCGCCGGCACGGCCATGATGGCGCGGGCCGGGCGGCTGGCCGAGGTGGGCGAGGCGGCCGGCGCCCTGCGCTGGACGCGGGCGGGAACGGCTGCCTCCCGCACGGGCGAGGTGGTGCTCTATGCCGGCATGGGCAAGGGCGCGTGGGAAATATACAAAGGCATCAATGAGGGCTATTTCAGCTACAGCTCCGACATCGGCAGCATAGGCTCGCTGGTGCTGCCCGTCGGCATCATGCACACGGCCAAGGCGCTGAAGACGAAAACGGTGAGCGGCAAAGCCGAAGTGAAGGGGGAAACCGCCAAGGTGCCGGCCGAAGTGAAGGAGGAGCCCGGCACCAAAACACAAATGCCCGCGCCCAATGAAGTGGAAACCAAGACGGCCTCGCTTGAGACCGGCAAGACGGGCACGGCCGTGGCGGGGCTGGATGTGGATGCGGCGAAGCGGCCGCTGAGCCAGCTGGGAGCGAATAAGACAACCGACGCAGCGGCCAACAAGGGCGCAGAGGAGACGACCGCGCTTCCGACCGAGGTTGAGGCCCGGCAGTGGGAAGTATTCAGGGAATTCTGCATCAAAGCGGCGGAAGACTACGCGCAATACGAACGGGAGCACCCGGACGTGAATGAGACAGACCCGCTCAACAACACGCCCGCAAGCGTGCTCTCAAAGAATTACGACCAGCTGGTGGAACTGGCCAAGACCAATGAGCTGGCCGCCATGAAACTGCAGTGGCTGACGAAATATTCGCCCGACTTTTTCCAAAGCGCGGATGGAGGCCGCGTGCGACAGCTGGTCCTGGCCGGGCAGGACAATCCGCTGCTCATGGAAGTGGCGCGCGACTTGGCTTGGCGCAGACCGCAGCTGCTTGACCCCGCATCCTTGGCCGTGGTGCTCAACGAGTCCGGCCAAGCCACCGCCCGGATTATGCAGGGAGGCGGAAAATTCGATTACCCTCTGGCCCTGCACATATTCTCGGTCAACCCGGCTCTTCTGGCGGAGGAGGCCCCCATGCAGGCGCTGCTCAAATGGGCGCACAACAGCCGCGACCCCGCCGCCTTCAGGCTCATCGACCGGCTGGTGAACGACCCCGGCCTGCCGCAGGCCCGCGAGTCGTTGTACAAGGCGTTCGACGCAATGACCTTCCACGAATTGGATGTCCGCAATCCGGCCGCGCAGAAGTTTGAGGGAACGGAAAATCTGCTGCGCCGCTTCGACCGCTGGCGGGACGACCTCGGCACGCAACCTAGGCCGGTTCTGACGGCGGAAGAGCAGGCCCAGTGGAACGCGGTCGAGCTGCTGCTTAGCGATGTTGGAAAGTTCGAGGCCACCTACACCGACCCCGCCAGCCCCCTCGCCGACCCCATCAACCGGCTGCCCCCGGAGCTGTTTTCCAAGAATTACGTCCGCCTGCTTGAACTGTGCAAAGAAAGCGAATACGGCCCCCAAATCCTCTCCATCCTCATCCGGCGGACCCCCGAAATATTCGACGACCCGGGCCATAGGCGGATGCGGCAGCTGCTGGGGGCGGCGGAGGACTCGCCCCGGCTCTGGGACGCCGTCGCCGAGCTGGCCGGCGAGCGGCCCGACCTGTTCAACGACCAGAGCATCGGGCAGTTGTTCAGCAACTATCCGGCAGATCAGGCCCCCATGTGGCTGGTGTCCAAACTGGCGAAATCCCAGCCCTGGCTGATGGGAGGGGAGCGGGCCATGGACGCCCTGCTGCGCTTCAATGCCTTTGATGAGGCCGGCTTGGTGCTCCGCACCCTCAACAACTCGCATGCCACCAATGCCTTCTGTCTGGCCGCCTGGCAGGAGCTGCCCTTCCTGCAAAGTCTCACGTTCCGGGACGTGCACTCCATGTTCGAGCCCCTCAAAAACTACGAGCCGTTTCCCGGCAACAAGTACCCCTATCAGGAAGTGCCGGAGCTCCTGCGCTCCATGCAAAGTCTCGAAGCCCGAAGCCCCGGCGCGGTGGCCGACCTCTACAACGGATTTGGAATCCGCCGCTTCGACCGCTATTCGGCCGAGGAGATGGCGCAGCAGCATGATAACCAGCAATATGCCCAACAGAGCGGACAGGCGCCCCAGACCGACAAGCCCGTCCTGCTGTGGATAACGGCCGTCAATGACCACAACGGCGTGTTCGCCACCCACAGCGGCAAGATTCAGAACCTCAAGAACGATTTCAACGTCATTTACGTGGAGGCCGGGAACAAGCTGGAGCTGGCCAGCCGCTTCGGCCGCACCCTGCGCGCGTATAATCCCGACAACCAGCCGGTGACGGTGGCCGTCAACATGCACGGCAGCGGATTTTCCGGGGAACTGGGTTCGGGCCGGCACGGGGACCTGAACACGGGAGACGTGATTCTGAACCGCAATTACGACCCCTACCTGCCCGCCGGCTCGGCGGTGCTGTGGATATCCTGCAAGCTGGGCCAAGAGGGCGGGCTGGCCCACAAATTCATGCAGAAATATGACAAATACTTCGTGACCGGCTTCGACGGCTCCACCGGCTTTGACAACATCAACTACATGGGAAAGTCGAAAGGCTACTTTGAGTTCGACATCACCCCCAACCGCTCGGACGTGAGAGTGATAAGCTCCGAGCCCCCGACGCCGGAAGTGAAAACCGGCAAGGCCGCCGCGACGGGCAACGCGTATGAGCCGGCCGCCCAGATAACGCCCGAACAGACGAACCCGGTTGCGGCGGAAAAGACGGCCGCGGGCGTGGCGGCGGAAGGGGAAGCGCCCAAGCTGAGCGAGAAGCAGATGGAGGAGCAGGCCATCCTGCACGACGCCAAGAACGCGGTGGTGGCCTGCGACACGCCAACGAAAGCCCTGCAGATGTATCTGGACGCGTTTGCCGAATCTCCGGAACGGACGGCGCTGGAGGGCAACCTGAGCGCGCTGGAGGCCGACATTTCCATCATCAATCAGGGTTTCGACAAGCTCAGCAATCTCTCCGACCCCGCCTACCGCGCCAAGCTGGAAAAACAGAAGGCCGACATTTCCGGCCAACTCGGCGAAATCGGGCCCGACTACCGCGAGGAGGCGCAGAAGAAGCTGGACCAAATCAACCGGGATTTGGCCGATTTGGACGACCCGGATTACCGCGAGCGGCTGACGGCCGACTTGAGGGTGCGCTCCCGGCAGGTGGAGGCGAAGATGAAGGAAGTCAACCTCGAAGTGGACCGGCTCATGAACGCGAATTCCCTCTCTGAGGCCGATGCGGCGGACATCGGCATGTTCAACAACGGCCTGCGCAACAACGGCGCCGACCTGCATGGCGCGCTGGGCGAACTGCGGGCGCTGGACGAAACCGGAGTCCACCAGCCGGAGGTGGGCGAATACAACATCGTGGCCGCAGTCCGGAACTATTTCAAGTCGGCCTCCAAAAGCGGGAGCAAGTTCGGGGCCAACGTGAGCGTGTTGGAAGTGGGCCCCGACGGGACGCGCCGGGAGGCGGGCGACCATTTCACGGCCCTCTACGACCCCACCCTGCTGCGCCGCGCGGTGGGCAACCTGTGCTCCAACGCCGAGCGCTACGGCAACTCCAAGGCTTGGATGGAAGTCGAGATTACCCCCACCGAAGTGAGAATCCGGGTGATGGACGACGGGCCGGGCTTTAGGCCGCAGGACGTGGGGCGGGCGTTCGATTTCAAGAGCGGGATTGAGAATTACGGCAACAAGAAATCGTCGCAGGTGGGCTTGAGCACGGTGAAGCTGGACGTGGAGAAGATGGGCGGCACGGTCGCGATTACCGACGGGCCGCAGCTGGGCGGCGGGCCGACCACCGTGGAAATCCGACTGCCGAGAGGAAAGGGAGTGGAAGGGGAGACGGGCGCGGAAATCAAGGCGCCCGCGACTGGGGCGGAAGGGGAAGTTGGCGGCGGGACGGAAGGGACGGGCGGACCGACGAATGGGATCGGGCCGAAGGCCGCGGGTGGGACGGAAGAAGCAGGCACCGGACAACAGACGAGCATTGATGCCGGATACTGGAGGAACGGCCAGCCGCGGATGAACATCGGCGGGCAGGACGGGATTCCGGACGGGCAATATGTTCTCTTTGAAAACAAGAGGGGAAAGGGAAAGCGATGGGTACTGGCCAACGAAGACGGCAAAACGGAGGAGCTGCAAGACCCCAAAATTGGCCAGAAGCTGGACCAGTTGTGGAAAAAGAACAAGCCGGCGCCGGAAACGGAAACAAACGCGACAAAAAGGACCATGGCGGATGACATCTTCTCCGCCCAAGTGGGGCCGGCTGAAATCGAATTCGCGGGCAAGATAAAGAGCCTGTATGAGAAAGCACTTAACACCAAGACAGATGTGGAACTGCAAGGAATTCTGACAGAAATGGAAACGCTCGTCTCGTCCGAGCCGCTGACGCCAAGCAGGATGAAAGCGGCGGCAGAGGCGCTCGGCATTGATGCGGGCCGGATGAACGCTCTGGAGCAGAACTTGGAGGTGCTTTGGCCCATCTGCGACCGCTTCTCGGACGCCATGATGGCGGGCCAGGCCGAAATGGGCGGAAGCGGGACGACCTGCATCTACTTGGGCCGGGACGGTTGGGCCATGATGTTTGCCCATGCGCTCAAGACCGGCAACGCGGACGGAAGCATCCGCTCGCTGGTGTTCACGCGCGACATGATGGAAGTAGGCGAGGGAGAAAGCCATGCCGGGCCTTCCGGTGCGCCGGCCCCGTTCAGCATACAATACCGGACACTGCGCCGCGGGGCTTTCAACTCGAATCCGGTCGGACAGGCAGATTATGCCCTGAAAACCTCTGAGTTCATGGACAAGTATACGGCTTGGTTCGGCAAACAGTGTGAAAACGAGGGATTCCGCAATGAAGTCGTGAAGGTGTATGATTACATCAAGGCGAACGGGTCAGTGAAGACCGATGCGCAGGGGCGCATCGTCCCGCAGAACTTTTTGGTCGCCGACATCGGGTTCATTTCGTTCCCCCCGTTCATCAAGAGCGTCATTGAGTACGGGGCCGTGCATGTGGACGGCCTTCCGGCCGGACAGGTGAAGGGAGGCGTGATGTATTACCAGACGGCGGCCGGATTCGAATATCTGCCCAATGTCCGCAAAGCCGACGGCTCGGACGGCTCCGGCTTGGCGAGCGTGAGTAAGGTTGAAAAGAAGAGGCTGGAACCAGTCAACTTCAGCGAACCGGTGTCCCAAGTGGACGCCCAAGGAAACGCGGTGCTGGACATCGGCCCCCGGCGCGCATCCGATGCGCTGTTCTTTTATTTGATGATGGGCAAAACCATGCAGGATGCGAAGTGATTGGATGAAAAAAATGAACTTCGGCAAAACTGGCGCGGATGCAACCCATGATGTTGGGGTGGGTGCCTCCAAAACGCCCTTGGAGAAGAGCCCTATGAAATCCTTCGAATGGCCGGTGCGGGACAAGCAGGATTTGGAGCGCGTGCTGTCGGCGGTTTTGAATGCCGCGAAGGAGAAATTCGGCCCCAAGCTCAACCAGTCGAGCATCATGGGGGACAAGATTACGATGATTTACAGCGAGTTGGGAGGGGGGGCATACCTCAGTGTGGCCTATGACGCCGCCGCCCAAAGGGCGACGGTGAAATGCGTCGACACCCCGCCCGGCATGTTCGAATCCATAAAAGCGGAAATCGAAAAGGCGTAAATAGGCTTATTCTTCCAAAACGGCGGGCTTGGTGGCCTGCGAAAAGGACAGCAGCCGGTCTGCCGTCTCCACCAAAAGGCCGAAGTTGTCGACCGAGTGGAATTTCGACGGGATGCCGGAAAGCCCCCCGTGCGCGCCGGAGAGCGCGCCGGCGATGGAGGCGATGGTGTCCGAATCGCCGTTGTCCACATTGGCGGCCGTGACCACCGCCCGCTCGAAATCGTTGAAGTCCAGGGCAAAGCAGAAGACCGCGTAGCCCAGCGTCTGCACGGCCGAAGAGCCGGTGCCCAGTTCGGCGGCCGCGTGGTCGGCGTCCGACGATTTTGCGAGCGCGAGGGCTTTCTGAATCTGCGCGGCAAGGTTGGGGTCCCGCACGCTGGAAAGCGCCTTGGAAATGGCGGAGGGGCCGTCCAAGCCGTGATGCACGAACAGGTTGACGAGGCCGGCCACGAAGGCGGCTGCGTCCTGCGTGAGGATGGAATTGTGCGTCGGGATGCTGGAGAAGCGGGCCTGCTGGACCGCCTCCCCGTAGTCCTCGAAGAAGATGCCGACCGGGGAGGCGCGCATGGCCGAGCCGTTGGTCTTGGCGTCGGCTTTGCCGCTCTCGTAAGGTGATACGCCCTGCTTGAGCCGCTTGATGGCCTGTATGCTGGTGCGGCCGCCGTAAAAACCGTAGCGGTCGGCCATGTCCATGAGCTTGATGGAGAAGTCCTTCAGGTCGAGAAGGCCCTTGTCGACAAGGGACTGGGAAAGCGCCAGCGTCTGGTAGGTGTCATCCGTGTATTGGCCGGCCTTGAGGTGGGAGGACCAGTAATGGGTGGATGGGGGGGTCTGGAAGCTGTGCACCGGGCCGTTGAAATACTGCCCGAACAAGGCTCTCGGAACCCGCTCAGTGGGCATTCCCAAAGCGTCGCCAACGGCGACGCCCACGAGGGTTCCCCTCGCCTTGTCGGCGCGCCTGGAAACGCCTGAAAACTTCGCATTAAGCATGGAATTATTTATACATGAGTATTTATAAAATATAACTAAATAAAGCCCCCTCTGACGAAGCGATTGAAGGCCCAGACGGGACCACCTCCCAGATTCGTTTGGAGGAGCCGGCGGCGGTCAGGTCGGTGATGGCGCGGGTGCAGTCGATTTTGCGCATATCAGGAATTCGAATTTCAAGTTAATAAGAGCGGCTTTAAGCCGGAACATATTCATTTCATCCGCCCCCTCTCATATCGACGTGAATTGGCCGGCGGTTCCGGCGGCTTTTTTATTCTCCGGTTTCCTCAAGCGCATGCGTTGATTGTTATGGCGGATTCTCCCATCTATGACGTGCTCGTGATTGGCGCCGGCTGCGGCGGCTGCTCGGCGGCCATGTACGCGGCGCGCTTTGGAATGAAGGTGCTGATGCTCGGCGAGCTGCCGGGCGGCACCATCACCCAGACGCACGTGGTGGAAAACTACCCCGGATTCGAGACCATCACCGGCCTTGAATTGGGCGAGCGGCTGCTCAAGCACGCGCAGGCCTATGGCGCGGAACTGAAGATGGAGAAGGCGCTCAAGGTGGAGAAAAAAGCGGACGGAACGTTCGCCACGACTACCGATGCCGAGGCCACCTACCTCTCGCGCACCCTCATCGCCGCCACCGGAGCGGAGTGGAAGAAGCTGGGCGCGCCGGGCGAAAAAGAGTACGCCAACAAGGGCGTGCACTACTGCGCGCTCTGCGACGGCTCGTTCTACAAGGGCAAAACGATTGCCGTGGTGGGCTCGGGCGATTCGGCCGCGAAAGAGTCGCAGCTGCTGGCCGAATACGGCGCGCATGTCTATGTCTTTGTGCGCGGCCATGAGCTGCACGGCGAGCCCATCAACAACAAGCGCGTGGCCGCCAACCCCAAAATCACCGTCTTTACGGACGTGCAAATCCGGGAGATTGCCGGCCAGCCGAAAGGCAAGATGACGCACCTGAAACTGACCAAGCCCTGCGCGCCGATGGTGAAGCAGGCGGACGGCTCGCTCAAGCCGGGCCAGCCGACCGATTCCTTCCCGGCCGACGCGCTCTTCGTGCTCATCGGCCACTCGCCGCTCTCCATCCTGCTCAAAGAAATGGGCGTCGAGCTCAACGCGCGGGCGGAAGTGAAGGTGGACCGGCTGATGCGCACCAACATCGAAGGAGTGTATGCGGCCGGCGACGTGAACGATTCGGAGTTCAAGCAGGCGATTGTGAGCGCATCGGACGGCGTGGTGGCCGCCTACTCGGCGCATCAGCTGCTGGAAAAAAAGAAATAATACGCTTTTAAGTTTCCGCCCGCCTGCACGGGCCATGCGCGCGCAAACCTCGGCCGAATGGGCCTTCATTCTGGGCGTGGTGCTCACGGCCGCCCTGCTGGTGCTGGCCACCTCCAGCCTGCTGCCCGCCGGCGTGGGCGGGCGGGTTCAGGTTCAGGACTCGGTTGCGTATTGGGGCTCGCAGGCGCGGCCGCTGGAAGTGGCCGGCTGGCAGATGGAGGCCACCGGAGCCAACCTCACCGGCGCCAACCTTACCCTGGTGTTCGCCAATGCCGGCACCGAACAGGTGCGCATCCGCAAAATCATGCTCGCGCCCGGCTCGTTCACCCAAGTCTACAACGCCTCCGGCACAAGCCTGGGAACGGCCGACGCGCTGGACATCCTGCTGCTGCCCTCCGACCGGCTGACGCTGGTGCTGAGGCAGCAAGCCGGGGCCGCAGGCGCCTACGCCGTCCCGCCGCTCTACACCCTCAACCTCACCATCACCTATGACGGGACGTTCCCCTCCATGGTGGAGAGCGGGCGCGTGCCGCTGGCGGGCGAGGCCAAGGTCATCGACCAGGCCGAGGGCATCCCCTGCCGCACCAACGGCGACTGCGCGTCCGGCTACTGCCACGACACGGGAGGTGGCAAGATTTGCGTGGAATGTATCGCCAACGGCCAGTGCTCGTGCCCGCCCCCCAAGAACGCGACCTGCGTCAGTTACGCCTGCCAGTGCACTTAGGCGGGGCCAAGAAGCGCCGCTTTGGCGGACAAAAGCGGCCGCGTTGCGGGGCTTGAGGGCCCGAATTTATTCTTTTTTGCGACGGAGGGCCGAGGGCAGGCTTTTAATCCCTTTTGGCGAGTAGGTGGCCGTATGGGAGAAGAAGAGAGAAGGGGCGTGAGCAGCGCCGAATTCCTGGCCCTGGCGGCCATCCTTTTCGTGGCGGCGCTGGTGCTGTCCCAGCTGCTCGGCATCCTGCCGCTGCAGGGCGTCCTGTTCTCGCAGTCCAGAACCTATTGGAACGCGCAGGCCTATCCGCTCAAAATCACCGACTGGGCGCTCTTGGTGGCCAACGGGACGGGCGGAGACGGCATCTACCGCACCGAAGCCAATCTCTCCATGGTGCTGCTCAACCCCACCACCAGTCCGCTCACCATGCAGGCCATCAGCATCGGGCCGGGCAATTTCAGCCAAGTATATGATTTGGACACCCACCAATGGCTGGGGCCGGCGAACCAGCTCAACATCCGCATCGAGCCGGGGCAGAAGAAGGGGCTCATCGTCCAGCACTGGCGGCTCGGCCCGCCATCCAGCGCGCCGCTGGCCGAGCGCTTCGAGGCGGACCAGGAATACCAGTTTGACGTGCAGTTCACCTATGCCGGGCGGCTCGAATCCGATTCCGCGCAGACGGCCGCCGGACAGGGCGGCATCCTTACCCTGCAGCACGGCAGCCTGCCGCTGGTGGGCCAGACGCGCTATGCCGGCATCCCCAGCGGCGTGTGTCCGAGCGGCACGAGCTATTGCGCGGACGGGAGCTGCTGCGGGGCCGGACAGTGCTGCGGCGGGACGTGCAAGCTGCCCTCCCAATACACCTGCGACGCCTCGTGCACCTGCTGCCCCCTGAGCCAGACGCCGTGCAACGGCGTGTGCTGCCCCTCCAGCCAGATTTGCGTGAACGGCGCCTGTCAGGCCCCGAACTGCACGTCTCCCTCGTTTGCCTGCGGCCGCTTCTGCTGCCCCGACAACTACTATTGCGCCAATGACAGCACGACCGATTACGGACAGGCCTGCGTGCGGATATGCAAGAGCCCCACCAACGGCACGTGCGGGCAGTGGTGCTGCCCCGACGACCAGACCTGCAACTTCGCAGGCGCCCCCTCCATCGACACCGCCTGCGCGCCCACCTGCGCCCCGCAGGTGCAAACCAGCTGCCTGGGCCCCAACTGGACGGCGAACTGCTGCGAGAACGTCAGCAGCGTCGTCTGCGCCAACGCGTCGGGCACCTGCTGCGACCTCAACGTGGGCATGGCCTGCAATTTCCTCAACTCCAGCGGCAACTTCACCGCCTGCTGCAACAAGACCAACCAGCAGTGCACCACCGGCGGCTGCTGCTCCAATCCGGGCGGGGCCTGCACCACCAACGCGGACTGCTGCGACGGCTGGGGCTGCAGCAACGGCGTGTGTTCCAGCTGTCCCGCCGGCTGGAGCGCCTGCTGCGCCCAGCCCACGCTGCTGTGCAACTTCAACCTCTCCAACCCCGACCCGATTTCCTCGCGCAACTGGAACCCGGGGCTCTATCAGGACTGCTGCCAGCACAACCTCGACAATAACGGCAACTACATCAACGAGAGCTGCCAGGGCAACTGGTTCGACGGCACCCGCTTCTGGTACGGCTGCCCCCCGGACAACATGCTGACCTCCACCTGCCTCAACGACACGGCTTGTGCAAGGGGACCCTACTGGTACAACTACACCAATTACTCCACCGACGGCGTGATATACCGCCCGTGGCCGGCCGGATGCCCCTCCTTGAGCAGCGGCGGCTACCCCAACAACAGCGGCTGCTGCATCAACAACACCTGGGACTACTGCAACCCGGCAGAGGGCGTGTACTGCTGCCCCGGAACCTACTGCGGCCCGGACAACAAGTGCACCTATCCCTTCACCTGCCCCTCCAACACCGTCTACATCGACAACGGAGACCATGTGGACAACTACTGGGACTGCTGCCCCAGCGGCAACGTGAGCTGGCAGAACGCCACCACGGCCGTGTGCTGCCCCAACCCCAGCCTCATGAAAAGTTTCTACGACCCCAACACCGGAGCGCTCTACAGCCGCTGCTGCAACTCGGCCAACGACACGCTGTGCGGCGCGAATGGCGTGTGCTGCCCCGCCGGCCTGTGCGACGAGGTGAGCGGAACCTGCTGCGGGACCGGCATGACGGTGTGCCAGACCGGCTACAATGCCAACATCTGCTGCAACAGCACCACCAGCAACTGCGTGCCCAACAACGGCCCGCGCAGCTATGGCGCGTATTCCGCCTGCTGCCCCAAGGGCGCGAACGGCAACCAGACCACCTGCGCCAACGGGGCCTGCTGCGACACCACCACCAGCGGCATGGTGTGCACCGGCGACGGCTGCTGCAACACCACCAGCGGCTCGGGCTATGAGATTTGCAGCGACCAGAACGACACCTGCTGCGGCCCCAGTCCGACCCGCGAGTGCAAGAACGAGCTCAGCTATACGGGAGGCTACCCGGTGGCGCTGATGGGCAGCGTCTGCTGCGCGGGCGACCAGGTGGCCTGCCAGAAGCAGTGCTGCTCCTCGGAATCCAACTGCATCCCCGCCAAGTGCCCGAGCATCAACGAGTCGGGCAGCCTCGTCATGCTGGACTGCAGCCCCAAGTGCTGCGAGAACTACAAGGGCACCCCGCCCAATCCGCAGCTGTGCGGCAACACCACCTGCTGCTATGGCGCCAGCAGCTGCCTGCAGCCCTCCGACGGCAGCAGCCCGCGCTGCTGCCCCTCGCCCGATTTCGGCTCCACCCCCGTGCTGTGCGGCGGCACGGGTGAATGCTGCGACGTGGCGGGAGGCTCGGTGTGCTTCGGCACGGTGTGCTGCCCCCCGCCCAACAACACGGCCTATTGCGCCGGCAACAACCAGTGCTGCAACCAGAGCTGCTCGCAGCCCGGCAACGTGTGCTGCTCGGGCGGCGGCGGGCCGACGCCGGACTCCTTGGGCAACTACCACTGCTGCCCGGCGCCCAACAACACCGCCTATTGTCTGGGCAACGGCATGTGCTGCAACGAGAGCTGCAAGGCGGGCGACCTGTGCTGCACCTCGCCCACCAAAGAGTCGGCGCAGGGCCCGCTGGGCGACTACCGCTGCTGCCCCGACGGCAAGACCGAGATTTGCACCGGCGACAACACCTGCTGCGACCACTGCACGGCCGGCACCGACGGCAAGACCTACTGCTGCCCGGCGCCCAACAACAAGATATACTGCGCGGGGGCCAATGGGCAGGGAGCCTGCTGCGCCAGCCCCACTTGCACCCCCGGAACGGACGGCTATAACTACTGCTGCGCGGCGCCCAACAACGTGAGCTACTGCCCCGGCAGCCCGCAATGCTGCTCCCAGAACTGCATCGACGGGCACTGCTGCCAGGACACCCCGCCGGACGCGGACCCGAACGGCAACATGTACAGCGTCGTCTTCTGCGCGGGCGACAACCAGTGCTGCGGGCACACCTGCTCGTCCGGGCACTGCTGCCCGTTCGATACGCATGGAAACCTGCAGGACTATGTGAACGGCCAGTGCTGCCCAACGGACCAGAAATACTATGACTCGAGCGCCGGAAAATACCTGTGCTGCAGCGGGTCACTGTGCAACGGAGAGTGCTGTCAGGCGAGCGGGAAGGTTTGCACGACATATACAGGTTTGGACGGTAATCCGCACAGCACCTGTTGCCCGCCCGGCCAAGTGGCGGATGCCAGCGGCGTGTGCTGCGACTCTAAAGACCGAGTGGACATTGGCGGCGTCCTGACCTGCTGCCCGGCCGCCCAGCAATGCCCGGCCGGTGCTCCGACACAGTGCTGTCCGAGCGGACAGAGTTGTGCAACGTATTCGGATTCGTTTGGAAACCCACAGACTAAATGCTGTCCCGTCGGCCAGCAGGCCTTGGAGGGAAGCGGCCAATGCTGCGACCCGGCCAGCATCCAAACCGTCAACGGCAACCAGATTTGCTGCGACGGCTCCGGCCTCAGCGCCTGCATGGTGAACAATGTCGAGGGCACCCCCAATCCCTTCTGCTGCCCGCTGGATGGAAATGGCCAGTGCATCATGTCGGTTTGCGGCGGAGCCTGCTGCGACGAGTCCATCGACCCCATAACCAAGGCGCCGCGCAACGTCTGCCACCGGGAACTGACCCCGCCGCAATGCCTGCCGGGCCTGACATATGACCCCGGACACACCTGCCCCACCCCGCCCAACCCGCCGGGGTCGGTATATTGCGGCAGCGGCGGCATGACCGGAAGCACCGGATACTGCTGCCCGCCCGGAACCAACTGCTCAGACCCGAATCTGGACCTGAAGAGCTGTATAGTCCAGTAGAGGCGTTGGAAGCGGGGCCTTTTTATATGAAAATTTGAGCAATTTTTCCTAGGCGCGAGGGGTAAAGCTTATATAGTTTGCCGGGGCCTATAAAAACATGAAATCCCCTATTCCGACCACCAAAAACAACGTTGTGCGTGAAGCCGGCCTCAAGGTCGGCGAACTTGGAAAAGACGTCTTGAATTTCGCCACGGCGAATCCGGGCAAGACGGCGGCAGGCGTGGCCTTTGTGGCCAAGCTCCTGACGCCGGACGTGGCTTCGGCGCAGGACCCCTCGATTGTCAACATCACCCGCGTGGATGGCGCCATCAACAAGGTCATTCCCTTTGAGGGCGGCACTTACAATATTGTCGGCACGTCCAGCACCGTCACCAAGACCATGTCGCTGGACTCGGTTTACCTGTGCCAGACGGTGGATTTGAATTCCTCGTCTTCCTTCAAGTTCTTCGGGAACTTGGAAGTGAAGGTGGCCGGCTACGACAACGGCGTGCTGACGCTCAAGCCCGTCAAATCCGCCTATGGAACCATCCAAATCCAGAACGGCGACAAGCACGGCGAGTGGACGTTTGAGGTGGCGGAGCAGTCGGCTTCGGTCCTCAAGCTGCGCGCGGTTGCGACCAACCAGACCGTGAAGCAGGGCGACACCCTGCGCGGCCCGGCGGGCAGCATTGACCTGACCAACGTGCCGTCCCCGGCCTATACGCAGGCGATTATCCGCTCCATCTCGAACACGACCATTCCGACTGACCAGGGAGACGTGACGATTGCGAACGGCTTCAAGATTCAGATTGTCCGCGACAGTTTGGCGAAGAACCCGGTGAAGAATGACTTCTATGTTTTGAATGGGTCTGGAACCACTGTTATCGGCGAGTTTGTAGTGGACCCCGGCACCAAGAAGGGCTACTACAAGGACACCACGGGCACGACGGAGTTCAAGAAAAACAGTACTCCGGCAGTCAGTATTAGCGCAACCAATGCCATTAATGCGGCTGGAAAGAGTGCGGATAGTAAACCTATTGTTCAACACTCGATAAAATTCGATAACACCAGTTCAGACCGCTTGATGTTTGCTATCCAAAATGGCGAGATAGTTAGCCAAACATTCGATTTGGTTCACTCGACAATCAAGGGTACTACCGTGATTGACTCCCTTATGCAGTCCGGCCTGCTCTCCTACCTCGACCCCGTCTCCAACTTCAAGGACACCGTCGTCACGGGCCAGAACGGCAAGCTGGAAGTCGTCATCGCCTACAACGGCAACGACCCGCGCAACAACGTCCAGCTCGTGCTGGGCAAGCCGGACTCCAGCGTCACGGACGTGCGGGAGGGCCCGGCGGGCGCCATCCACGCCGACATCCGCGTCTACCCCAACCCGATTGCGGACCGCGTGATGAACGTCGAGCTGCCTCAGGCCGTTGAGAAGGACCGCAAGTTCTACATCTACACCCAGCTCGGCCAGCAGGTGGGCGAATTCACCATCCCGGCGGGCGAGCAGGTCGGCCATGTCTTCCTCAAGGACCTGTCCACGGGCACCTACTTCGTGACCGACGGCAAGCGCGGCCTGCCGATTGTGGTGTTCGACAACTGAGCTTCTTTTCTTTTTCAAATTGGCCGCCCGCAAAAACGGCCTTTTTCTGATTTTTTTCTTTTTCAAAAAAAACCGAGGCCGAGGATATGACGTTCAAGGCACCCATCCGCGCATACGTCATGGCCCTCAGCTTTTTGGCCCTCACCACCGCCTGCGGCATCCTGCCCAAATACGACGTCACGCCCGTGAACCGGCCCAAGGTGACGGACAGCCGCTCCAAATGGATTGGCGAGCGCATGGACAGCATCTTGGCCGGCAAAGCCACCCTGAATGACATCACCCGCACGCTGGGAATCGGGACCAACGGCATGCGCGAGGTGAACGGCGGCGTGACCGACCAGTGGGTGGCCGCGCAGGCATGGGCGAACGGGCAGAAATACAAAAAGGAAGTGCTGGAAGCCGCTTGGAAGGATTTTGAGAACTATTGGAACGACAAGCTGTCGCTGAGGGTGCTGGGCGCCTGGGCGACGCCGCAGGACGTGAGCTTGAAGCAGTTCCTGCGCATGCAGGACAGCCTGTACGCCGGCGGGTTCAGCCGAATCAGCGGAAAAGAGATGGGCGCCAAGCTGGACCGGGCCGCTTGGAAGAAGATACAGAATTCGCATCTCAAAGATTACCCGCTGGCCTGCGCATTCTATTTTGTCGAGGATTATATCGCCTGCAACGGCACGTGCTCAAACGGGCCCAAGCTGGACGCCGCGCTGGCCGCCCACGAGGCCTTCTGCAGCAAGGTGGTGCTGGACGGCGCAGCCGAAGTGCTGCATTTGAGCAACAACGGCGAGAACATCCTGAGGCGGGAGGCCAAGACCGAGCTGGACAGCATGGTGGCCTACCAGAATTTCGGCCACCGGGCCCTCTTCTATCCGGCGCACGTGTGGTTTCTGGCGAAAGCGGCTAGGGCCGGATATTACTTGTGGCAGGGCAGCGGGCAGAAGGATGCGGCCGGGCGGGACAATGACGGGCGGGACGCGTTTTTGGACAGCATCCAAACCAGCCAAAAACCCCTCTTCGTGGCCGTCGACGGCCACGGCCAGCCGGACGAAATCAGCGTCTCCACCGACGCAAAATACACGCTGGCCAAGCTGGAGCTTGGGCCGCTCTACCGGGCGTTCAAGGCGAGGGCCCGCTCGGCGCGCGGACAGCCGACCACGGCCATGATTTTCTCCTGCTATGACCATGATTTCGTGAGTGCGCTGCTCGGGCAATGGCGGGCGGATGCCGACCTCAAGAACGTCGAGCCGCCCGATTTCGTGGTGTTCTCCCGTCCAGGGCAGGAAACGCAGGGCCTGCCGACAAGCGTTTTGAGCGCCATGGCCGAGCACGTGCAAGGCCCCATAACCGGAGGAGACCTGATGCGCTGGCTGCAGGGCTTCAATTTCGCGCAGGATGAGAAGATAAGGCCGGCGTTCTTTTACGCGCCGCAGCAAGCGCCGGTGCAGGTGAGCGAATACGGCCAGCGCTGAGGAGGAAAACGGGCCGGAAGCGGCCCGCTTCATTTATATAGTTTATCAAACAGAGGAGACTCACTTCTCTTTGCCGGCACGAGGCGAGCCGGAAAGCGGATATAGCGTTTTGTCTAGGTGATTTTGCATGGACAACGAGGCCATTTTGCAGGAAAAGATGAAAGCGCTGAAAACCGGCACCACCACCGTGGGCCTCACGTGCAGCGACGGCGTCATCCTGGCCTCGGACCGCCGGGCCACCATGGGCTACTTCATCGCCTCCAAGGACGTTCAGAAAGTGTTCCAAATCGACGACAAAATCGGCATGACGGTGGCCGGTTCGGTGGCCGACGCCCAGTTTCTGGTGCGCCTGCTGCAGGCCGAGTGCCGCCTCTACCGCCTGCGCCACGGCAAGCCCATGAGCACCAAGAACGCGGCGCAGCTGCTGGCCAACATGATGTTCCAAGTCAAGTATTTCCCCTACTGGGTCCAGCTCATCGTGGCCGGATACGACGAGAAGGCGGAAATCTACTCGCTCGACCCCTTGGGCGGCGTGACGGAGGAGAAATACACCTCCACCGGCTCGGGCTCCCCCGTGGCATATGGTGTCATTGAGGAGGGCTACAAGACCGGCGGCGCCATCAAGGACAATGCCCCGGTGGCGGCCAAGGCCATCGCCATGGCGATGCGCCGCGACGCGGCCACGGGCGAATACGTCGACGTGGTGACCATCACCAAGTCCGGCTTCAAGCGCCTGGAGAAGAGCGAAGTCGTCAAGATGGTCGAGAACTAAAAAAGAAAGCCGAAAGACGATAGGTAATCCTGTCCAGTTATTTTCAATTATTTTGGGAGGCCTGCACAGGGGCCCCAAATCCCCGGTGCAGCTTAGCCCAAATCATATTCAGAGAGGTTTTTGAAGTGGAATTCAAGGAAATTGAGAAAAAGGCCAACGAAATCGTGCCGGCCGAGTGCAAGCTCACCAAAGTGGACGCCGAAGGGCTCGACGTCGTGCTCTACCTCAAGGATTTGAAGGCCTTCTATGCGAATGACCAGCTCATCCGCAAGCTGGCCGGCTCTTTGCGCAAGCGGGTGCTGATTCGCGCCGACCCCTCCGCCCTTCAGGGGGCGGAAGAGTCGCTCAAAGCGATTCGTGAAATCGTGCCGCAGGACGCGGGCGTGGCCGACGTGCGCTTTTCGCCCGAATTCGGCGAGGTGATGATTGAGGCCCTCAAGCCCGGCTTGGTCATCGGCAAAGGCGGCTCCACGCTCAAGGCCATTGTGGAGCAGACCGGCTGGGCGCCGCAGGTGCAGCGCCAGCCCACCATGGTGTCCTCCACCGTGAAAGGCGTGCGCTCCTCGATGGTGAAGGAGGCGGCCGCGAGAAAGAAATTCCTCCAGTCCTTGGGCCGCAAAATCTGCGGGCCGAGCGTCAAGTCCGACTATGTGAAAGTGACGGCCTTGGGCTGGTTTCAGGAAGTGGGCCGCTCCTGCGCGCTGGTGGAGACGCCGAACACGCGCATCCTCATCGACTGCGGAGTCAATGCCGAATCGTTTGAGCCGGCCAAGGCCTATCCCTATTTGTCGGCCATGAAGCTGGAACTGGACAAGATTGACGCCGTGGTGCTCACGCACGCGCACTTGGACCACTGCGGCTTCGTGCCCTACCTCTACGCTTACGGCTATGACGGGCCAGTGTACTGCACCCCGCCCACGCGCGATTTGATGGTCCTCTTGCAGATGGACTTCATCAATCTGGCGGCGCGCCAAATGGACGGCAACCCGCCCTATGGAGTCAAGGACATCCAGAAGCAGCTGGCCCACACCATCTGCTTTGACTACGGCGAGGTGATGGACATCTCGCCCGAAGTGAAATTGACCTTCTACAATGCCGGCCACATTCTGGGCTCGGCGCAGGTGCACCTGCACATCGGCGACGGATTGCACAACCTGGTGTTTTCCGGCGACATCAAGTACGGATTTACCCGCCTCACCGACCAGGCGGCCACGCAGTTCCCGCGCCTCGAAACCCTGTTTATGGAGTCCACCTACGGCGGGCGCAATGACGTCATGCCCAGCCGTTTTGATTCCGAGAAGCGGCTCACGGATTTGGTCAAGAGCGTCATCACGCGCAGGGGCAAGGTGCTCATCCCCGTATTCTCGGTGGGCCGCTCGCAGGAAATGATGATGGTGCTCGAAGAATTTGCCGCGCGCAACCCGGACCTCAACTTCCCCGTGTACATCGACGGCATGGTGCTGGAGGCCTCGGCGATTCACACCGCCTACCCCGAATATTTGAGGCACAACATCCAGAGGCGCGTGTTGTCCAACGACTCGCCCTTTGAATCGAAAATCTTCGTGCCGGCCAAGGGCGAGCGCAAGGAAGTGGTGGAGGGCGACCCGTGCGTGGTGCTGGCGCCGTCCGGCATGATGACCGGCGGGCCGGTGCTGGACTACTTCCGCATGATGGCCGACGACCCCAAGAACGCGCTGCTGTTCGTGGGCTACCAGTCCTCGCTCTCGATTGGGCGCAAAATCCAGCGCGGCGTGAAGGAGATTCCGGTGGCCGGCGACGACGGGCGGGCCAGTTCCATCAAAATCAACATGGAAGTGTGCACCGTGGAGGGCTTTTCGGGCCACTCCGACCGCAACCAGCTGATGCACTTCGTGAAGGCGATTCGGCCCTCGCCGCAGAAGGTGTTCACCCTGCATGGCGACGAGAACAAGTGCGAGGATTTGGCGCGCTCGATTTCGAGGGCCTACAACGTCGAGGCCAGAGCCCCGATGGACTTGGACTCGATTCGGCTGCGCTAAAAAAAAGAAAAAATCCGTTTGTTTTTACAAGGCTTCTTTTACGGCTTTCATTACGGCCTCGTAGTTGGGATGCGTGCCGGTTTCTTTCACATACTCCACGTGCACCAGCCTGCCGTTCGAATCAACCACGAATACGGCCCGGCCCAGCAGGCGCACCTCTTTGATGAAGGTGCCCCACGCCTTGCCGAAATAGGCGTGCTGGTGGTCGGAGAGGAAGTGGGCGTTGGCCGGCGGGGCCTTGCCGCAGAAGCGATACTGGGCGAAGGGCAAATCCATCGAGACGGTGATGAGCGCCACCTTGCCCTCCATCTTGGCGATTTCCTCCTCAAAGCGCTTGGTCTGCGCCGAGCAGACGCCCGTGTCGAGCGAGGGGACGGAGGAGACGATTTTGACGGGGGCGTGAATCGAGGAGAAGCGCACCGCCTTGAGGTCGGAATTGGTGGCCTCGAAATCGGGAGCCGGGTCGCCCACCTGCAGGTGCGGGCCGACCTGCGTCATGGGGTGTCCACCGAAAATGACGGCTTCCTTGCGCTCGTATGCCATAAGTATCACCAGCGGGCTATGGGACTTATGAGTTATATATCATGAGGTCAGAGGTTGGCTCTGGGCAGGAGTTATATTCTTTTATTGGCCATAGAGCAGCATGGCCAAAATCCTCATCACCTCGGCGCTTCCCTATGTCAATAATGTGCCCCATTTGGGCAACCTGATCGGGTGCGTGCTTTCCGCGGACGTGTTCGCCCGCTTCTGCCGCTCGCGTGGCTATGAGACGCTCTATATCTGCGGCACCGATGAATACGGCACCGCCACCGAAGCCAAAGCGATTGAGGAGGGCGTAAGCCCCCGCGAGATTTGCGACAAGTACTTCAAAATCCACAAATCCATTTACGAGTGGTTCAACATCTCTACGAACCGCTTTGGCCGCACGTCCGACCCGATTCATGTCCAGCATACGCAGGACATCTTTTTGGAATTGCACAAGAACGGGATGCTGCTGGAAAAGGAGGTCGAGCAGCCCTATGACCAGAAGGTGGGGCTTTTCTTGGCCGACCGGTTTGTGACCGGCATCTGCCCCCACTGCGGCTCGAAAGACGCGCGCGCCGACCAGTGCGACAAGTGCGGCAAATTATTGACCTATTCGGAATTGGGGGAGCCCAGAAGCAAACTGACGGGCACCACGCCGGTGCTGAAGAAAACCAAACACCTCTTTCTGGATTTGGCCCAAAGCCAGCCTCGCTTGGAAAAGTGGATTGACGGCATTGAGAAAGAGGGGCGCTGGTCGGCCAACACCTTGGCGATTGCCCGCTCGTGGCTGAAAGAGGGCTTGCAGGCGCGCTCGATTACGCGGGATTTGAAGTGGGGCGTGCCGGTGCCGCTTAAGGGTTGGGAAAACAAAGTGCTTTATGTGTGGTTTGACGCCCCGATTGGATATGTGTCGATTACGGCCGGACTGACCGACAAATGGAAAGAGTGGTGGTTGGCTGGAAACGAGGCGCCTGGCTCGCCGTCTGAAGTGCGCCATTACGAGTTCATCGGCAAGGACAACGTGCCCTTCCATGCGATTATCTTCCCGGCCATGCTTATGGGCACCCGGCAGCCCTGGACGCTTCCCCACTACATTTCATCTACCGAATTCCTCAACTATGAGGACGGCAAGTTCTCCAAAAGCAAGGGCGTGGGCGTGTTCGGCAATGACGCGGTGGAGAGCGGCATTCCGGCGGACGTGTGGCGCTATTATTTGCTGGCCACGCGCCCGGAGTCGGCGGACGCCACCTTCTCGTGGGACGAATTCGGCACGAGGCTGAACAAGGAACTGCTGGGCAACTGGGGCAATCTGGTGAACCGCACGCTGGTGTTCCTGACGCAGAATTACGAGGGCGTGGTTCCGGCTCCGGAGGAGTTGAGCGAGGAGGACGAGGCGTTTCTGGCCGATGTGAAAATCAGATTGGAGAGGGAGGCCGATTTGCTGGAAAAAGTGCAAATCCGCGCCGCCGTTCAGGAGTTCATGGGGGCCGCTTCGGCCGCCAATGCCTATTTGCAGGCGCAGGCGCCCTGGAAGAGCGTGCGCGAGAACCCCAAGCGGGCGGCTGCGGCGCTGTATTGTTTAGCGAATGTAATCCATGATTTGGCCATTGCCTCCGAGCCGTTCTTGCCTTCCTCTTCAGCCAGCGTGGCGAGGCAGTTGGGCGTGAAATTGGGCACGTGGAAAGATATTGGCCAGCGCCAGGTGGCGGGCGGGCACCATATCGGGCCGGCCGAGCATTTGTACAAGCCGCTGGACACGAAGGCGCTGGCGGGTTTCAGGGAGAAATACGCCGGAAGGCAGAAGAAAGAGGGAGAGGAAAAAGGCGGCAAAACCCCCGGCTCGAAAACCCCGGGCTCCTCCCCGGCTTCGGCCCCGAAAAAATCGGCTCCGGCAGCCCCGGTTGCCCCCCTTTCTCTTGAAAATCTGCAATTGGAAGTCGGGCTCATCGAATCGGTGGAGCGCCACCCCAATGCCGAGAAGCTGTATGTGGAAAAAATCATTCTCGCAAACGGCGAAATCCGCACCATCTGCTCCGGACTGGTTCCCTACATGAAGGAAGAGGAGCTGGAGGGACGCGCGTGCGTGGTGGTCAAGAATTTGAAGCCCGCCAAATTGAGGGGCGTGGAGAGCGCCGGCATGATTTTGGTGGCCGAGGAGGAGGGCGGGAAATTGGAGCTGATTATGCCCCCCGCCCCGGCCGGCACGCCGGTGCAGTTCAAGGGCATCACGCCAAATAGCCAGCCCCCGGCCATTTCGATTGACGAGTTCTTTACGGTGCAGCTTACCGTGAAGAAGGGGGCCGTGTATGCCAACGGGCACGAACTGCTGGTGGACGGCCATGCGCTCAAAGTGCAGAAAGTGAGCGAGGGGAAAGTGAGTTAGGGCAGAGAGGAGAGCAGAGGCCGGACGGCCTTCAGTGCACGGCTGCCATCGCTTCCCCGGCATCTGACTTGGAATCCGGCACCCCCTTGAGCTTGGGCCGGGCGAAGAGCACGAAGAAGAGCGCATAGCTCAGGATGACGGCCGCCATGGCGAGGAAGGGATAGCGGTGGTCGATGCCATAGAGCGCGCCGCCCACCAGCGGGCCGACCAGCTGGCCGGAGGACTGGAAGGAGGACACCAGCCCCATCACGCCGCCCCTTTTTCCGCCCACTTTCTTGCTGATGAGCGAATTCACGGACGGGAACACCAGCGCGTTGCCGGAGATGAAGATGGCGATGGGGATGAGGATGGTGAGCCAGTCGTGGGTGAAGGCGAGGAGCAAAAAGCCGCTGCCCGAGAGGGCGAGGCCGGCCGGGATGGAGACCAGCTCGCCGTATTTGGAAATGAGGTAGTCGCCCGCGAACTGCATCAGCAGCACCAGCACGCCGATGTAGGTGAAGAGCAGGCCGATTTGGGCCGAGCCGAAGCCCATGCGCTCGGAGGTGAAGAGGGCGAGGGTGGCGTCGAGGCCGCCGAACATGAAGGCCACCATGAAGGTGCCCATGAAAAGGAAGAGCAGCGGCGAGGCAAGGTGGGACAGCAGGCCGGCCTCCTGCGCCACGATGTCGCGGCCGGAGGGCTTGGCGGGCGGCTCCTGAACAAAGCGCCAGACGCACAAGAAGTTGATGGCGGCCATGACGGCGGAAAGCAGGAAGGCGGCCTGCACCGAGATGCCGGCCGCGAGGCCGCCGAAGGCCGGGCCCATGATGAGGCCGAGCGAGAAGGCCATCGACACCATGTTCATGGCCCGCGAGCGCTGCGCCTCGGTGGTGAAGTCGGCGAGCAGGGAGAGGCAGGCGGGGAAGATGGCGGCGGCCGAGATGCCCTCGATTGCGCGGCCCACGAAGGCCATTTCAAGCGAGTTGGTGGCCGCAAAAAGCAGGTAGCCGAAAGCAAAGCCGGCCGTGCCGATGAGCAGGATGCGCTTGCGCCCCCAGCGGTCGGCCAGCTTGCCCATGAGGGGGGAGAAGAGCAGGCTCATGGCCGCGAAGGTGGCGGTCAGCATCCCAAGCTCGGCCGGTTTGGCGCCGTGCGCGAGGGCGTAGAAGGGGAGGATGGGCAGGATGACGCCGAAGCCGAAGGCTACCATGAAGAGCGTGAAGAGCGTGGCGATGACGCCGGGGGTGGCGAGGATATCCTTGAACGACATGGCGTAGCCTCTAGGCATTTGCAAGCCGAGTGAGGGAATCGAACCCCCCTAATCCGCTCTGCAGGCGGATGCATAGCCTCTCTGCCAACTCGGCGCCGTATGATTTCTATCCCCATCCTAACTTTATAAAGTTAGGGAGAGTGGGAACGGCCAGTATGGACTCAAGCTTGCAGACGGCCTGGAACACCCTTTCCGCATTCTATTCGAGCGGGGAGAGCAGCCTGGGCGCCGAGACCATGCAGTCGCTCACCATCGCGGCGGGCGTGGTGGCCTATGCGTGGCTGGTCGGCAAATTCTACCACATCCTCTCGCACCGCGAGATTTTCCGCATGCGACAGCGCATGCTGGCCGGCGAGGAGCTGCCCCCCGGATTTTTGGACTATCTGGCGCTCATACTCAAATACACGATTCTGTTTCCCCTGGTGGCCCTGAGCTGGACCGTCATCCTCACCGTGTCATTGACATTCCTCTCCAAGCTGCCGGCCCCCCAAATCGCCATCGTGTCGCTGGCCATGGTGGCGGCCACGCGCGTGCTGGCCTACCTCAACCAGCACACCTCCGAGGACGTGGCCAAGCTGCTGCCGCTGGTGCTGCTGGGCGTGGTGCTGGTGGACCCCGGCGCGTTCGATTCGGGTGCGCTTTTGGCGCGCTTGGGCGAGCTGCCCGGCCTGATTTGGAGGCTGGCGCCGGCATTCGGGACGCTTCTGCTGCTGGAGTGGGGCCTGCGCCTCGGCCTTTCGTTCAAGCGCATGCTCTTCCCTTCTGCCGAGGCGACGAGCGGGGACTCGGATTTGGACCGGCTGATGAAGCACTACCGGCCGCCCAAGGAAGAGGATTAGGGCGGACCTAGAAAAAGCGGCCGGGGCGGATAAGGATATAAAGCGTCCCGGCGTAAAATACTTCATCTGCCCTGGTAGTCCAACCTGGATAGGACGCGAGCCTCCGAATGGCAAGTGCTACCTTAAGCACGAGTGCGAGTAGCCTGAATAGGTGAAAGCTCACGATCCGGGTTCAAATCCCGGCTGGGGCGAAGCTTTTTTTCGCGGAGCGAAAAAAACCTTGGAAAAAGAACTATCGTCGGCAATGCCCGAATGATACTCGGGGGCGTTGAAAGAAAAAAAATCAGCGCTTCTTGCCCTTCTTCTCCAGTTTGGCCACTTTGGTGCGCAGCTGGGCCACTTCCTTTTTGGAGGCAAAGGGCAGCTTGGCCATCTTGGCGTTGAGCAGCGCCATCAGCTTCTCATTCTGCCGGCGCATGGAGGAGAGGAGCGCCTTGGCTTCCTTGCCGGTCAGGTAACCCACCTTGACCGCGTGGGCGGCCATGTGCAGCGAATGGGCGGCCGTGCGCCCCGCTTTCAGGCTTTTTTTCAGGAATTTTCGCATGTTTTCACCTCTACTGGCGGATAATCGATATGGTGAGCCAGAGGAAGAGCAGGGCGCTCAGGCCGAAACCCACGACCGAGAGGGGCAGGCCGAGGATGGCTGGCCCGCCGCCGACCGCGGCGGCCAGCATGGAGGAGCCCATGATGAGGGCGGCCGCGAGCAGCGCAACGGAGAGCTTGTTGCCGATGCGCTCCAAATCGCGGGTGAAGACGTCGAGATTCTTGTGCTCGAATTCCAGCTTGAGGCGGCCCGACTGCAGGGTGTGCACCAGATGGCGCAAATCGGATGGAAGGTCGTGGGCGAAGCGGCTGAAGTCGATGAGGTATTCGCCCAGCAGGGCCGAGACGCTCTTGAGTTTCGGCGTGCGGCGGACGACCGCCTGCTCGGCGTAGGGGGTCAGCACCGCCAGCACGTTGAAGCGCGGGTCGAGGCGCACCGCGTCGCCCTCGATGATGAGCATCGAGCGGCCCAGCATCACGAACTCGCGCGGCACGCGCAGGTGGTGGCGGCGCATCAGCTCAATGAGGCGGGAGAAGAGGGCGCCGATGTCCAGCTCGGCCAGCTCGGCCCCGTAATAGGATTCCATCAGGTCGAGCACGTCGTAGCGCAGGACGCGCCGGTCGACGTTCTCGTCGAGGAGGTTCATGTAGTCGAACTGGCGCAGCAGGCCGTCCACGTCGTAGCGGATGATGAGGGCGAAGCAGTGCATGAGGTCGGTCATCAGCGCCGGCTCGATGCGGCCCACCATGCCGAAGTCCAAAAAGCAGATGCGGTTTTTGGGCAGCAGCAGGATGTTGCTGGGGTGCGGGTCGGCGTGGAAGAGGCCGCTCACCATCACCTGGCGGAAGTAGGCGTCCACGAGGCGGCGGGCCACGAGGCGCTTGTTGAGATGGCGCACGGTCTTGCGGGCGGAGAAGATGTCCTGCAGCGAGGGGGCGTGCACATACTCCATCACCAGCACCTGCTCGCTGCAAAGCCCGGCGTGCACGCGCGGGATGTGGATGGCGGAATCGGACTTGAAGAACTCGGCGAACTGCTGCGCATAGCGGACTTCGCGGCGGTAGTCCAGCTCGCGATTGATGGCGCGCTCGAACTCGGTGATGATGGAGGGCAGGTGGATGCTGCGCGACTCGGGGGAATGGGCCGAGAGCTGGGAGGCCAAAAAGCGCATGATTTGCACGTCCTCGCGCACCTGCTCCACGATGCGGGGGCGGCGGACCTTGACCACCACCTCCTCGCCGCTCTTGAGGACGGCGCGGTGCACCTGCCCGATAGAGGCCGAGGCGAAGGGCTTTTTGTCAAAGGACTTGAAGAGCGCCGGGATGGGCTTGCCCAAATCGGACTCGATAATCCCCTTCACCTCCTCGTAGGGGAAGGGCGGGACCTTGTCCTGCAGTTTGGAGAGCTCCTCGGAGAATTCGGAGCCCACCAAATCGGGGCGGGTGGAGAGGATTTGGCCGAACTTGATGAAGGTGGGGCCCAGCTGCGCCAGCACCTCGCGCGAGCGGACCGGCAGGTCGACTTCGGAGAGGTCGGGCTCGGTGGTGGAAAGCCGGTCGAGGAGGGGCAGCTGGTGCGAGAGGCGCATGCGCGCCACCATATAGCCAAAACCCGAAGAGGCCAATACCGCGAGGATTTCGCGCAGGCGCTGCGCCGAGCGCGTTTTGGCTCCTATCCCGAACGGGTCCATAGGGAGGACAAGGACGAGGAGGTTAAAAATCCGCTGGCTTGAGGGGAGATGGAAAAGGGGTCCGAGAGGAGAGGTGGAAAGGAGGAGGGCGGGGGCCGCTTGGGCTTGATTTTCATTTTTTATGGATATGCTCGGCCAGCACTTGCTTGAATTCCGGGCTGGAGACAAAGTAGCGGACCAAGCTCTTCACCGGGGCCTGGCTGGAGGGGTTGTCTTTATCGAAAGCGATGGCGGTCTGGCCGTCGACTTTCTTGAAATGGGAGAGGCCGTCGCCCGCATTTTGCATGAAAAATTTCACCCAGTCATTGGTGCTGGCGGGCGGCGGTGAAGAGGACAGGCGGGGGATGATGGAGCTTTCGGTGATTTTGATAAGCTGGGGAAGATTGGCTTGGACAAGGCTTGCGCGGTTGTGGATGCGGCTGTTGGTGGAAATGATGATTTTCCGGATATAGGGCGAAGCTTCGCGCATGAAATCATCTTTTAGGGCAGCAGCAGCTTGAGGTAAAAGAGCGGGTCGGCCACCTGCTCTTTTTTCTCATCCGAGCCCAGCATGTCGATAATCATCTGCCGGAAAGCCGGCTTGCTGGCCGCCTTGCCGATGAAGAGGTTGAGCAAGAATTTGCTGCGCGAAGCCTGCTGCAGCTTGTAGGAAGTCTGCATTTCGGGCCGAAGAAGCGATTCCACGGAAGACGTGTAGTGCGCGAGCGCGGATGCCGAAAGAGGCGCATCGCCGGCCTCCTTTCCCAGCGCCGCGTCAATCGCTTGGGCCGCGAGGCGGCCGGAGGAGAGGGCGTTTCCTACGCCCTCGCCGGAGAAGGGGTCCACCAGAGAAGCGGCATCGCCGACCAGCACCCAGCCGGGGCCGGAGGAGGCGCGCACATAGGAGCCGTTGGGAATGGTCCAGGCGCCGATTGAGCCCTCCAGTTTCGCATTTGAAAAGCGGGCGGCGAGCTGGGGGTGCTGGGCGATGGCGTCGGTCAGCACCTTGTTGGGGTGCTTGCTGCGCTTTTTCACGTCGGATACCAGAATGCCCAAGCCCACGTTGGCGGTGCCGTCGCCCATGGGGAACACCCATAGATAGCCGGGCAGCACCTGGTCGATGAAGAAAAGCTCGATGTGGTCGCTAAGGCCGGCCACGCCGCTCCAATAGCCGCGAATCGCCATGAAGGTGTGCTCGGGCGGCACGGGGGGAAGCGAGAGCGAGCGGGCGATGACCGAGCCGGAGCCGTCGGCCCCCACCAGCACGCGGGCGCGGTAGGTGCGCTCGTGGTTGAGAGGGGGAGCGGCCGTGGCGCGGTCGGCATCGCAGCCGCTGACGCCGCACACATTCCCCTGCGCATCGCGCTCGAGGGAGCGGACGGCAAAATTTTCAATCAGCGTAATGGTGGGCTCGGATTTGGCCGCCTGCTGCAGAATGGAGTCGGTGGATTGGCGGCGCAGGCAGTAGCCGGCGCAGTCCAAATCCCGCGCATTGGGGAATGGCACGCGCACCTCCTTGCCGGACGGGGCCACCATCATCAGGCCGTTGATGACGCCGTGCGCCGGCTTGGTGAGCTGGGAGAGCAAATCCAGCTCGCGCAGCACGCCAATCGACTTGCCCGACACGGCGTCGCCGCACACCTTCTCGCGCGGCAGGCGGGCCTTGTCCAGCAGCAGCACCTGATGCCCCGCGCGGGCGAGGAAAAGGGCGGTTGAGCAGCCGGAGGGGCCGGCGCCGACCACGATGGCGTCATATAGAATGTCGGCTGAGGCGGAGGAATTCATCAAAATGACCGATAATAGGAGGGATGCAAAAAATAAATACCCGCGCATCGCGGCCCATGATGAATAATAAGCCTCTGCACGCATAGAGAGGCATGGAACCGACGACCGAGGGGGGAAACCCCCCCAGCCGCCAAGCGATAATGGAGCGCCTGTGGAAGATGCCGCCCCGCCCGCTGGCGCGGGGGGCGTGGCTGTGGTGGTTTTGGCTGTTTTTCATCCATGACGAGCAGACGCACAAGACGGGCAAATGCCGCCAAATCATGATTTTATGGTCGGTCAAGCCCGAGCGGCGCATCAGCTGCAACGGCCTGGAATTGGGCGTCCCCAAGCCCGTGAGCGGGGGGGAGGGCCGCTGGGAGCTGCAGGGGGCGGCGGCGGCGTGGTATTATGACGGCCAGCGCATGCACGAGAATTTCGTGCTGGAGCCCAGCAAAATGAGACTGGATGCGCGGGAGCGCAGTTTGGAGGCGCCGGGAAAAACGCCCAGCAAATTCTGGCAAGAGGGTGAAGAATTCATCACAAGCATTCAGGCACAAGGCATTGAGTTCGAGCTGAGGGCCAAACAGACGGATTTCAGCCCGGTGCTGGGACCGACGGAGGGAAGCTCGCCCATGCCGCTGGGCATGGAAGTGGCCGGCACGCGTTTGGAGCGCATGGAATTGGGCGGATGGGAGAAGGGGGCGGACGGCAAGCGCAGGAAGATTGTGGGAACGGCGTATTTGCAGAAAATCCTCCTGGCCGCCCCGCCGCCGCAGTGGTATTGGGGGATTTACCATTTCGCGGACGGCAGCATGGCCACCTATATGCAGGCTTATGCCGGGCGGGCCATGCTGGCCGACAACATGTGGCCGCACCGCAAATTGAGAAAGCCAAGCGTGTCGCTCAAAGAGGACATGCTGGTGTATCATGCCCCAAGCGGGCGGGTGTTCGAGGGGCATCAGCTGACGGTGAAGCCGCGCGAGGGACGGGAAAAGAACTGCTGGGCGCACGCGCTGCATGCGCGGGGGCCGGACTTCGAGCTGGAGGGCGAGGCGGAAGGCTATGCACACGCCTGCTGGTCGTTCAAAAAGCCGCTGGGCGGGCATTTGCCGGCCTGGAGCACCTTCCGCTACAACGAGTACCCCTCCGTGCTCAAGCGCCTGCGCATCAAAACAGCGGACGGGGAGAGCATGGTGCTGGAAAACGGTTGGGGCAATATGGAAAACGCGTGGGGATTCATCCTCTAGGCGTCACGCGAGCTTGGACGGCAGCGGCTTGTCCCCCTTCTTCCAATCGGCCGGGCAGAGCGCGCCGGTCTTGAGCGCCTGCAGCACGCGCAAAAGCTCGGCGACCGAGCGGCCCACGTCCATGTCCGACACCACGACGTAGCGGACGACGCCCAAGGGGTCGATGATGAAGGCCGCGCGCTGGGCCACGTCCTCGCCCTCGACCAGCACGCCGTAGTCGGATGAGATGCGGTGCGTGGAGTCGGCCAGCAGCGGAAACTTGACTTCGGGAAGCTCTTCGCGCAGCCAACGCTGGTGCGTCCGCACGTCGTCGGTGGAGATGGCGAGGATGCGGGCGCCCTCGGCCTCGAATTCGCCGGCCCGAAGGGCCAGGGCGCGCAGCTCGGTGGGGCACACTTTGGTGAAGTCTTTGGGGTAGAAGAAGAGCAGGGTCCAGAATCCGGCCACGCGGCTGGAAGACAATTCGAAAATTTCATCCTCTTGACAGGCCATGGCGCTGAAATGCGGGGCCTTTTTTCCTACGAGCATGCGACCACCGCATGGAAGAGGGAGGAACAGGATAAAAGACCGGGGGGTGCCGGGCGGGGGCGGCCCGGAAGGTTTGGGATAAAAAGATTGACCTTTTGATAGCGGCGTGGAATTCAACCGGGGTTGGCTGGCATGGGCTTTGCTGGCGGCGGCCGTGCTGGCCGGGGCCGGCCTTTTCCTGATGGAAGGCGCCCAATACCAGCAGCTGCAAAGCAGATATGACGCGCTCAACCAAAGCTATGGGCAGGACCAAACCCTGTGGAACCAGCAGCGCGAGCAGTTGCGCGCGCAGATGGCGGATTTGCAGCTGAACGTGGCCGGCTTGCAGCAGCAGCTGGCGCAGGTGAGCGTGGAGCGGGACACGCAGGCGCAGGCCCTCAATGCGACGCGCGCGCAGCTGGGCCTGACGCAGGCGCAGCTGGGGGAGAGCCAGCAGGCGCTGGCCAACCAGACGCAGACGGTACAAAGCCTGCGCTCAGATTTCAGCCGCCTGCAGTCGGACTTGAGCGACTCGCTGGCCTGGTTCAAGGACAACTCCGTATTGCCCATGAGCAATCCCCGCGCCTCGATTCTGGCGGACCGCGTGATGGAGGACTGCGTGGATGGAAACGAGCTGAATTTGCCCTGCGTCAATTACGTGCTGGGACGGACGGCCACCATCCACTACCGCATCGACACCGACAATGAGAGCCGGCCCGTCAACCATTTCCAGGGCATCAACGGCACCTTCGACGCGGGCGGCGGGGACTGCAAGGACTATTCGCTCCTGCTCAAGGCCGTCATCAATACGGCCAATGCGCGCCGGCCGGGCCTGCACCTTATTGCCTTCCAGCCCGGCGTGGGAGATTTCAGAGTGTATCCCAAATTGAGCTTGGGGCACGTGGACCAGTATTATTACTATTCGAGCTCCGAGCCGGTCGATTTGGGCGCCATGGACAACAATACGCACGTGTGGGTGATTTGCTTCCCCTACGGGGTGCAGGGCCACTGCACCGTGGCGGTGGGCGGAAAAGCAGGCACCAATGGCGCGCCGCCGGATTTGAGCGGCGCGCGGGTGTTCGAGCCGCAGGACGGCGGATACATGGGCCGGGTGGGGCGGGAATTCTCAGTGTGCGACCCAAGCCGGCAGACCAACTGCTGGAGCCTCTACGCCACCATCCTGCTCATCATCGGAGACAACGATTTGTACACCGTGCAGGGGAACAAGTGGAACGGATACGGCTATTTGCTGACCGAGCTGGAGAGCCGGGCGGTTCCGGCATCTTAAAATAGGTGCTGATTGCAATAATTTACGGTGATATTCGTGAGAAAAGCCGGTTCATCCAAGCGCAATTTGTCCCGCAAGGCCGTGGCCCGCGGCAAAGCGAAGGCCAAGAAGGCCCGCGGCAAAGCCCAGAGCATGCGCGACAAGTGCGGCTGCGACTGCAAGTGCATGTAAGAAAAAATTCTTTTTCCAATTTTTCAATTTCTGTTTTTTGTTGAATCCGACCTTGTCTATTTTCTAGCCGCCTCCAATCCCCTTCGGGCGAATTTGAGCGCCTCCTCCTTGTCGAGGTAATTGTTGTTGTTTCCGCACTGGGGGGAGAAGATGCAGGAGGGGCAGCCCTTTTTGCAGCCGCAGGTGCGCAGGCGCTCCTCGGTCATCGAGATGCACTCGCCATAGCGGGAGAAGACGATTTCGCTCACCCCCGAGCCGCCGGCGCTGCCCTCGTAGTAGAAGATGCGCCCTTCAGGGTTGGAGAGGCCGCCGATTTCGGACCCGTCGGCGCCGGTGAGGGCCGGCATCATGGCAATCGAGACGTGCTCGAGCGCATGAAGCCCTTCGGCATCGGAGAGCGAGCCGGAGGAGAATTCGCTCCAGTCGGTCCAGAGCGCGTGGGTGTCGAACTCGTATACCAATGGTTCGTCCAGCTCCTTGCGCGAGAGCGTTTGGCCCGAATAGCTGTCCTTGCGCACATAGCCGTGCACTTCATTCACGATGTGCACCTTGCCGCGCGAGAGGGGAATGGAGCCCCAGGAGCCCTCTTCCTCCACGTCGAGGATTTGGGCGCGCTTGGTGCGCAGGGCTTGGGTGTAGATGGAATCGGCGTCGCGGATGAGCTCCAGGCGCGCCACGCCCTCGTCCGGGTCAATGCCGAGGCTGGAATAGCGCCGGCCGCCGATGAGGTAGATGGCGCCCGGATAGAGTTCGCCAATCGCCAAGGCATATTCGCGCTCGCCCAAGAGGCGGGAGGTGGAGGCGTCGAGCAGGCGGATGCGCTCGCCCGCGCTTCGAAGCGAGAGGGTGCGGGCCTTTTTGGTGCCCTCGGCACTGGGCACGATGGAATCGCCGAATTTGCGCAGGAAATTCTCCTCTATCAGCTCGCGCACGAGGGGCGCATCCCCTTCCTTCAAATCGTCTTCTTCCAGAGGCCAGTCTCTTGCGGCCGAGAGCAGGTGCCATTTGCGGATGTGCGGATTGTCGGGCTTGGCATGGCAGGATTCGGGCAAACCGTTGAGATAGGTTTTGGGGTTGGCGGCGTAATATTGGTCAAGAGGATTGGGGCGGGCGATGAGGATGGCATAGGAATCCTGGCCTTTTCGGCCCACTCGCCCAATGCGCTGGCGCAGGCGGGTGATGGTGCCCGGAAAGCCCGCGAGGATGGCCACGTCGGCATTTCCGACATCCATGCCCAATTCGAGGGCCGAGGTGGCGGCCAGCATCTTGATGCGGCTGGAATGGAAGGCCGATTCGAGCGTGCGCCGCTCGTCGGAAGGAAGGCCGGAGCGGTAGACGGCTAAGGGCAGGCCCATGCGCTCGCCGACCATGCCCAAGCGTTCCACCATGTTGTGCGAGTTGCCAAAAATGATGGTTTTTTTGTCCATTTCTTTGGCGATGCGCAGGCATTGGGTGACCACGCTCTCCTCGCCCTCAGACACCACGGCATGGTGGATTTGGCCTCTTGGGGAGCCGTCGCCCTTGATGAGGCGCAGCGAGTCGAGGGGCAGGCCGGTGAGCTTGGCGGCGAATTCGAGCGGGTTGCCGACCGTGGCCGAGGAGCAGATGAATTGCACCGGCGGGAGGGATTTGGGGGGAGCGGGAGTTGAATCTTCGGGGATGGGGGAGCCGAAGAGGTCGAATTGGGAGCCGGGCGCGAGTTGGGGGCCGCCATCCTCTTTTTCCTTTTTTGCTCTTTCTTTTTCGGCTTCCTCTTTTTCGAATTCTTCCTTCACTTTCTGCGCGGTCCTCTGTTTTTCCAATACGCGGCGCAGGCGCCACACCACATTGGCCACGTGCGAGCCAACCGTGCCGGAATAGGCGTGCATTTCATCGATTACGACATATTGCAGGCGGGCGAAGAAGGGGGCCCAGATGCGGGGATAGAGGAGCATGAAGTGCAGCATGTCGAAATTGGTGATGATGACGTGCGGGAAATCCTTGCGGACTTTTTGTCTTTGGCTTTCAATCACGTCGCCGTCATAGACGGCCGAGCGCACGCCAAGGAGGTTGAATTCCCTAATGCGGTTCCACTGGTCTCTTGAGAGGGCTTTGGTGGGGAAAATGAGCAGCGAGCAGCGGTTTTGCAGGGCGGCCTCGACCACCGGCACCATGTAGCATTCGGTTTTTCCGGCCGCAGTGGGGGCCATGAGCACGATGGATTTGCCGTCCCGGATGGTTTGGATGGCCTGCGCCTGATGGGAGTAGAATTTCTGGATGCCCCGCTCGTGCAATACCTCGCGCAGGGGCTTGGCGAGGGGCACCTCGTCCGCATACTGGGCCGGATGGGGAGGCTCGATAATCCAGTTTGGAGAAAAGGATTCGCTCATTGGGAAATGGGAGGGAGAGGAAGTTTATAGAAGAGGAGGATGGTGCGTTTCCGGCCCAAAAAATGAAAGAAAGAAGGAAAAGAAGGCGCTGTGGGCTTAGGCCTTGTCGCCGGGCCGGAAGAACTCGTTTTGGGGCACCTTCTTGGGCTTGACGAGTCGGTTGAGGCGGGTGGCGAGGTTGTCGGAATACTCGTTGCTGTCCTGAATCTGGTCGCCGCTCTTGGAGGACAGCTTGGCCGCCTGACTGGTCTGCTTGGCGATGTTGGAGATGTTTTCGTTGAGGATGCGGGATTGCAGTTCGGAATATTGGGCGAACTGGTAGAGTTCTTCTCTTGTGATGCCGAGTTCGTCCAAGAACTTGCTGATTTGGTCGACTTTCAGCTGGGCGGCATTGATGGCATTCTGGTCGTTGCCTTTCTTGGCCAAGGCCAGAGCGGATTGGGCGGACTGGTCGAGGTTCCGAATGGCGACGGAGAACTCTGGATTAGACATCTTTGAGAGGTCGAGGCCCAGTTCCTTGCCGTGCTGCACAATGGTTGGATTTTGCCGGGCCTGGTCAATACTTTCAGCAACTTGTTCGCGAGTTCTTTTTTTCGCACTCGCTTGGATTTGCCCTGGAGAAATCTGGAAGACCAGCATGGAAATCCTCACTTGGTTGCAACTAAACCAGTAATGGTAGAGATGACGTGTATTTTGGAGAAGCCTTCAGCCCGGATTTGAATGTCGGGACCCTGTTCGGAAAGCGTAATCTGGCCCGGCGACTTTCCGTTCTCGAGGCGATTGGAGATTTCGGAGATAGTTGTATCAAGAGAGAAATCCGAAACTGATGACTCGATGTAAATCTGCTCCCGCCCGGCAACAATGGCGAAGAAACCGGTGGAAGTCACGATGGCGGGGTCATCGGCCCGAACAGTTTCATTAAGATTGAACTTGAACACGGCGTTTTGAGGGTTAGAACTGCCGATATCCGAAGGCAGAACTAAAACAAGGCCACCCTTGGCACCTATGACGGGAATGTAGAGGGATATCGTTTTTTTGTCAGGAGACGAGACAGCCAGAAGGCGAGTATTTTCGCTGAAACCGGAAACTCCCAAGGAGCTCAAGGTCTTTGAAACATCAATATATTTGAGTTCGCCGTCTGGAGGTTGGATAAAAATTATCGTGCCATCGTGGCCTTGGAGCGGGTCTCGAATTCCAATTGAGACAGTAAGTCCACTCAATCGGACCTGTATTGCACCCTTACCATTTGGCGTCCCGACGGCCGTTTCGCACGAACCGCTCGCCAGAGCCGGAGAGGGCTCAGGGGCCGGCATGTTGGCCGCAATAGAAGACTTCTCGTCCCCGGCCATGGCCAGCAGGATTTTGGGGGCCACCACCGCGCCGATTCCGGCTGCGACGGCAGTTCGGAGGAAGTTGCGCCGGCCGCGGCCCGCGGAGCCGAGTTCGTCGCTCTTTTGGATGGGCGTATTCTTCTCGATGTCGAGCGGAAGCTTGGTGGCCCTAAGGAACGTGCGCTCGGGAACCGTGTTCCCCGTAATCTCCGCGCTCTTCTTGGTTTTTGGGATTTTTGGAACCATGCCGCTCATAGCCATCCCCTCGATAAACTTATGCATAAGGTTAATAATAACCCTTTCGGCTCCGACGTGAAATGCCCCGCCCGTAGCGCTCCAGAACCTGCTGCAGCGTGTAGCGCTTGTGCTGCTGCAAAACCACGAATTTTCGGAATTGGCGGGACAGGTGCCTCAGCTGGCGGCGCTCGACGGTGGTGAACAGCAGCAGGCGCAGGTAGGCCCGCCAGCTGCGGCGGTGGTAGGGCTTGCCCCGCCGGCCCCGCCATTTGCGGATGTGGCGGTAGCGGAAGCGGCCCCGAATGTAGGATTTGGCCGAAACCCTGCCGGCAAAGGATTTGCTGCCCGGCAGCCCGGAAGAAGAGAGCCGGGCGGAAAGCGGCATGACGGGCGTGGAGGCCGTCTTTTCAGGGTTGGGCGCCTCGCTTTCGACCGACCGGGCTTCAGTTGAAGAAACGGCCTTTTCTTCCTGCACCGCGGACGGGACGGGATTGGATGGGGCTTGAGGCTTGGAATCCGCAAGAGGCTCGGATGAGAGGGGTTTTGGCTAGGAGAGTGGGATTTGGGGCGCTTCGGCCGACTGGGCGCGGGTTTGGGGAGTTTGGCGCGGAACTGAAGTGAGAACCTCGGTTTCGGCCGGCAGAACAAAGGAAAGCGAAAGAGAGCCGGATTCCAAGGCGCGCGGGACGGGAAGGGGCAGGCGGGCAAAAAGGCGGGGGGTGGAGGAGCGCCGGCCGCCAAAGGACGTGGTCAGGACGGGCTCGAGGTTGGGAACAGGCGATTCGGCCGCATCACGGCGAGGAGGGCGGAGGATGAGGGAGGCGGGGTTTGACGTGGAGACGGCCAACGGCGGGAGAAGGGGCTTGGAATTGGTTTTCGGACGATGCCCGCCGAAGGACGAGGGCCGGCTTTCGCGCGCCAGAGGGGAGCCGCGCATCAAATCCGAAGAATTCGTGCGCTCGAGCTGGAGCTTGAGCAGGGCCAGATAGACGGCGCTGACCAGCGTGCGCTGGGCCGGAATGGGCAGTACCTTGTTTGACCTGGGGATACGTTCCATGACGAATCTCCTAATCGCTCACTTGGATAAAGGAAAGCATGTCCCCTTCCGCTTTATCCAGCGTGGCGAAACCGAACCGCTCGAACTGAACCGTGGTCCCCGGCGCCAGTTGCGCGCACGAGGGCTCGGCCCACCCCCATACCGTTTGGAGCGAATCGGGGTTATAAGAGTTATCGGCCCGCAGCAAATCTCCTGGTACGAAAACGCACGCCCGCGCCTTGTGGGCGTCGGAGAGCCATTGCACCTTTTTGGACACGTCTCCGGACTCGGACACGAATTCGCAAAGCAGAACAGGAGAGACAGATTTGGAGCCGTCGGGCATCAGAACCTCTTCTTCGCGCTTGCCGCTCAATTTCACGTTGCACCAGTCCTTGAGCCGGAACACTTCGCCATCCGTCAAGGCGGCCGCATCGCGGCCCGGGATAAAGAGGGGGGAAGAAGCCTCGAGCGAGCGCGTGCCCATCGAGGCGTTCTGGGGGTGGTTCTTGAGCGCGAGGATGCGTGCGGGCGCGCCGGACACTTCGAGCTTGACGGGCAGGGGCACGAAGAAGCGCCGGAGAGCCGTCGCGTCGATGAGCTTGCGGTTGTAGGACAATAATTTCTCCCAGCCCGGCTCGCTCTCCACCTTGCTCAGGCCGAACGAGAGCACGAACTGGCGGATGGCTTGGGGCCGGATGCCGCGGCGGCGCAGGGCCGCCAGCGTGGGCAGGCGCGGGTCGTCGTAGCCCGACACTTTTCCTTCGGTGATGAGGGGCGTGATGAGGCGCTTGGAAATGGGGGCGCCGGCGATGGCGAGGCGCGAGATGGAGAGCATGCGCACGGGGCGCAAATCAAGGGCTTTTTGCAGCGCGTAATACAGCTCGTCGCGCAATTCGTATTCCTTGGAGCGCAGGGCGTGGGTGATGCCCTCCACGCTGTCCATGATGGGGGCCTCGAAATCGTAGGAGGGCCAGCACTTGTAGTTCGCGCCTTGGCGGTAGTGGGGGGCCTCGATGATGCGGAAGAGCGTGGGGTCGCGCATCACGGTGTTCTCGGCCTTCATGTGGCCGCGGTAGCGCAGCACCGCGCCGCCTTCGGGGAACTTGCCGGCAATCATTTTTCGGAAGGAGAGGATATGGTCCTCGGCCATCTGCGTGCGGCAGAGGCATTCCTCGCCCTTCTCGCGCCCCTTTTTCACGTCTTCGGGAGAGCAGGTGCAGACATAGGCCTTGTGCTTGAGGATGAGCTCGTCGGCATAGGCATAGAACTCTTCCATGCGGTCGGAGGTGTAGGTAATCTCGCCCTCCCATGAAATTCCGAGCCATTTGAGGCCGTCCACCAAGGCATCCACGAATTCGGCCTTCTCCTTTTCGGGGTTGGTGTCGTCCATGCGCAGGCGCATATACCCGCCGTTCTGTTTCGCAATCTCGTAGTCGAGGAAGGCGGCCTTGGCGTGCCCGATGTGGGGGAAGCCGGAGGGCTCGGGCGGGAAGCGGGTGACCACGCGGCCCTGGACCGCATCGGGAACCGTTATCTTGCGCTCGCCCTCCTCATCCGCAGGTTTGGGCTCGTCGAATTGGAAAAGCGAAAGCTCCTTGTCCAGCTCCTCTTTGCCCAAGGCGTTGACGCGCGCGCACTCCTGGCCGATTTTGGCGAGGGTGCCCTTGACGTCCTTTTTGCACTCCGGATGCTCGGCCAGCACCTTGCCCAGCACTTTGGGGGGCTGGGCCGAGCCGAATTCGCGCGCATTGTGCAGCGTCCATTTGGTGATGCTTTCGTCTAGGCCGGACATGACAATCACAGGTAATGGCTGCGCTCATTTCCATTCGAGGGGGATTCGAGCGGGGCCGACATGGCGTAGAAGGAGGGGTCCAGCCCGCGCAGGCGCATCAGCTCGGCCGAGCGGCCGGTGATGAAGACAGGGGCGCGGGAGAACTGCTCCAAATCCTTCGAGCCGGTGAGGAACATGGCCGTGCGGATTTGCTCGCGCCATTCGGCCGCCAATTTGGCCGGGTCGGGGGAGACGAAGAAGGGCTGGGCCGCCCCGCAAAGGGTGGCGCCCAGCGCCAGGCCCTTGGCCGCATCCATGCCCGAGCGCACGCCGCCCGAGCAGATGGTGGGGCCGATGGAGACGCATTCGCACAGGGAGGGAATGGTGGGATAGCCCCACTCCTCGAAACCGGAAGGGGGGAGGCGGGCATTCGCAGCGCCCCCTTTTTTCTCGCCCCCTCTCGCATACTCGATTTTGCTCCACGAGGTGCCGCCGGAGCCGGAACATTCGACGAATTTGACGCCCGCGTCAAAGAGGGATTGGGCGGCCGGGGCGTTGAGGCCGGCGCCGGTCTCTTTCACGATGACGGGCACGGGGAGCTTTTCGCACACCTTTCCAATCGCGTGGAAAACCCCGGAGAAATCGGTGTCGCCTTCGGGCTGGACGGCTTCTTGAAGAGGATTGAGGTGGATGGCCAGCGCATCGGCCTCGATGGAGGAGACCAGCCACTCGATTTTTTCGAGCGGATATTCGCGCAGATTCACCGCGCCGATGTTGCCGATGAGGGGGATGGAGGGGCAGAGCTCGCGCACCGCATAGTGGGCAAGCGTTTTGGCGTCCTTGAGCATGGGGCGCTGCGAGCCCAGGCCCAGGGCAATGCCGGCCTGCTCGGCCGCCACCGCCAGATTGTGGTTGAGGGCCGCGCCCTTCTCGGTGCCGCCGGTCATGCCGCTAATCATGAGCGGGGCGGAGAGCTTTTTGTTCAGAAAAGTGGTGGAGCAGTCGATGTCCTTGAGGTTGAGCTCGGGCAGGGAGTTGTGCAAAAACTGCACATCGTCAAACCCGCTGGAATGGCCGTACTGCATGTCGGGCTTGGCGGCCAGGGCTAGGTGCGCATCCTTGCGCTCGGAAATGGTGGACATAATCTCCTCGAAGATATGGGGACAGACGTTATTTATAAATCAGAGGCTGGGACAACGACAGAAGACGAAACGCAGGATTAGGCGATGACAAAGGAGGCATACGCCACCACTTGCCCCTCGTCCCCATTGGTTTCCTTGCCCGAATTGGTGTAGCGCAAGAGTTCGGCTTTTTTGGCTCCGGCCAGTTTGGAATAGTGCAGAGCTACGGCGATGGGGCCATGGCCGCAGATGGACAGGTCGGAGGCTTCCACTTCCTCTTCAAAGAGCGTGCCTTGGAGCGCCTTGATGAATTCCAGCGGCTGGGCGTCGAGGCGGCGGGCCTGCTCCCCGCTTTGGTAGTGGGTGAAATCGGAGGAGGCAAGGAGCAGGAGGTTGCGGTCGGAAAACTCCTTTTGGCGGGTGGCGTCGAAAATGGATTTTGCGAGCATCTTCGCCATCGCGTCGTCCTGCCAGCCCATGCAGATGGCCACGATTTTGGCCTGTGGATTGATGGTTTGGAGGAACGGGAGCTGGACTTCGATGGAATGCTCGGCGAGGTGCGCGGCTTCGTTTTTGGTGATGGCCGCATTGGATTTGATGATGGCGCCGGCCAGAGGCAAGTCCGTGGAAGAGGTGCCGACCGGCGTTTTCCAGTCCTCGAAGGAAACGGAGAGGGGGTTGCCCAGGCCCGTGTGGTTGGGGCCCAAAATGATGACGGTGGTGTTGGGAAGCTGGAGCTGCTTCTCGGCGGCCGCGAAAGAGAGGGCGGCCGTGAGGCCGGAATAGACGTAGCCGGCGTGAGGACAGAGGATGGCCTTGAATGGAGGCCGGCTTTTCGGGCCGCTGGCTTTCAACTCCTGTCTTGCGTTTTTCAGCAATTCATCCACCGCGCGCTGGAGAGTGGCGGGAGTGCCGGGATAGAATGGGCCGGCGACGGCGGGATGACGCACGCAAAACCCCTAGGATTTGGCGATGATGGTGTATTTGCTGATGTAGATTTGGCCCAGCATCACGATGAGGAAGGGCATCAGAATCAGCGAGTTGAAGAGCAGGATGATGGAGGGCACCACCGGGCGCAGGAAGGCCAAGAGGCCGCCGGCCGGGTCGCTCAGCCACAAGAGCGGCAGCTCGAAGATGGAGAGGATGAAGAGGCCGGTGAGCAGCCACAGGCCAATCAGGGGCAGCTTGCGCAGCACGGTGTCAATCGAGCGCTCGAACGCGCGCCAGGGGCGCACCTCGTCCATCACCATGGAGGTGGGAATGAGGAGGATGACGACGCCAATCACGAGGTTGATGAGCGGGGCGAGGAGGGCCTGCACGCCGTATTCGAAGCTGTAGAGCTGCACGATGAGCAGCAGCAGGGTGGCGAGGAGATAGACCCAGAAGATGGAGAGCGTGGTGGTGCCCAGCGAGGAGAGGATTTCGGCCCGCACGTGCGAGAGGGTGCGCTCGCGCTTGATGACGAGGTTGATGGACACGATGGCGAAACTCATGAGAAAGACGGAGAGGATGGCGGCCGCAATCATCAGCGCCGCCTGCGCGGGGCCCAAATCGGGAATGGAGTTGGTGCGCAAATACGCGCCGCCCAGCGCGATGAAGGCCGGCGTTCCCACGGCGATGGGGATGATGAGCGCCAGCAGGCCGGGGATGGCCATGAGCAGGATGAGCCAGAAGTTCTCGCTGTAGGCTTTCCAGGTGAAGGAGAAAAGGGAGTCTTTCGACATGGGATGCACGTCTGTGTTGGAGATTATAAAACTAATGGACAACGGGTGAAAAAAGTGGAAAAAGGAAAAAAGAGGGGGTTTAGAGTACGCTGAAGTACCGGTTCTTCTCCCAGTCCGTCACCGAGGTGCGGAAGGCGTCCCAGTCCTTGCGCTGCAATTCGCTGAGGCTGTCGTAGATGTGCGAGCCCAGCGCCTTTTGCAGCACGTCATCGGACGCCAGCTCCTCCATGGCCTCTTTGAGCGAGGCGGGCAGGGTCTTGATGCCGCGCTTGGCCAAATCGGCCGGGGTGAGGTGGTAGAGGTTGTCGTCCTGGTCTTTGGGAAGCGCCGTCTTCTTGGCGATGCCATCCAGGCCGGCCGCCAGCATGACGGAGAAGGCCAGGTAGGGATTGCAGGAGGGGTCGGGGAAGCGCACTTCGGCGCGCGTGCCGGCCTCAAAGCCCTTGCGCACCTTGGGGATGCGGATGAGGGCGGAGCGGTTGGAGCGGCCCCAGGCCACGTAGACGGGAGCCTCGTAGCCGGGCACGAGGCGCTTGTAGGAATTGACGGTGGGGTTGGTGACGGCGGCAATCGCGCGGGCGTGGTCGAGGATGCCGGCGATGTAGTAGCGCGCCGTTTGAGAAAGGCCGGCCGGGTCGGAAGAGTCGTGGAAGGTGTTTTTGCCGTCTTTCCACAGGGACTGGTGCACGTGCATGCCCGAGCCGTTGATGCCGGCCACGGGCTTGGGCATAAAGGAGGCGTGCAGGCCGGCCTGCTGCGCCAGCGTGCGCACCACGGTCTTGTAGGTCATCACCGAGTCGGCCACCACCAGCGCGTTGTTGTAGCGGAAGTCGATTTCATGCTGGCCGGGGGCGACTTCGTGGTGGGACATCTCGATGCGCAGGCCCATGGCCTCCATGGCCGGCACGATGCGCCGGCGCAGCTCGGTGGCCTCGTCGCGGGTGTGGTTGTCGAAATAGGCGCCCGCGTCATGCACCATGGCGGATTCGGGGTCGTTGGCCGCGCCGGGGCAGCCGCAGCCGCTTGAGCCGCCCTTGAAGATGAAGAATTCCAATTCGGGGCCGACCTTGTAGTCGTAGCCCTGCTCTTTCGCTTTCGCCAGGCTGTGTTTGAGCAGCCCGCGCGGGTCGCCGGCAAAGGGCTTGTTCTCATCCGAATAGACGTCGCAGATGAGGCGCATGGTCTTGGAGGAATTGGAGGTCCAGGGCTGGATGGCGTAGGTGGAGGAGTCGGGAATCAGGAACATGTCGGATTCGGAGATGCCGACGAAGCCCTCGATGGAGGAGCCGTCGAACCAGACGCCGTCGGTGAGCGCCTCGTCCAGGCGCGCGGTGGTCATTTCGGTGTTCTTGGTCATGCCCGGGATGTCGACAAACTCGAAGTCGACGAAGCGGACATCGTTCTTCTTCGCATCCGCCAAGATGCGCTCCTTCTCGCTGGCAGAGGTATAGCTGTCCATAGTCCCACACATCCCCGGCCCCTTCCATGCGGGACCGGATGGGGTGGTTGGATAATAAGGCAGATATATATTTGATTGGATTAAATATGAACAAATGAGCAGAAAATCCGATTAAACACAAGGGATGTGCTATGGAAAACTCCAAAACCGAGCTGAAAATGAACGAATTGGACCAAACCGACCGCCGCATTTTGGGATATCTGCGCACGCACGGGCGCGAATCGTACCGGCAGGTGGCGCGCGAGCTGGACCTGCATCCGGCCACCGTCATCAAGCGCGTGGAGGCCATGCAGAAGGGGGGCATCATCCGCCATTTCGGCGCGCAGGTGGATTATGTCAAGCTGGGCTTCGAGTTCATGGCGCTGGTGGACGTGCGCTCCAGCGCGAACCGCATCCCGGCCGTTGGGGCGAAGCTGGCGCAGGAGCCCGGCGTGTCGGCCGTGTGGAACATCACCGGCCATGACGATTTGGTGGTGATGGTGGCCTGCCGCACGCGCTCGGAATTCAACCACACCATCAAGGCCATCGGCGCGCAGCCCTATGTCGAGCGCACGAATACGCACGTGGTCCTCAACGTGATAAAGAACGAGGGAGACTTTGATTTGTGGGGAGAGGGGCAGGAGTGAGGTAGAACTGGGAAGGGAGAGTAACGCGGAACGGGGCGCGGCCGGGAAAAGCATAGAGTTTAAATGGGCGTTCGCACAAACCGGTTGGACGAGGATTAATGGATGCCCCGCCCGGATAGCGAGATGATGTCCAAGCCTTTCTCCTCGGACTGGAAAATCTATCTGCAGCTGCTGCTCTTTGTGCTCATCGGCCTCGCGGCCGACCAGATGCCGCTCAACGCCATCGTGGGCGGGGCGGGCGCCAGCCTCACCTTCTTTGACATCTTCGTGGCCGTGCCGGTGATGCTGCTGGGCCTGCTGAACGGGCTGGCGGCCATTTTGATTGCGAAACTATTGTCTGTGCTGGTGGCCGGCAAGCCGCTGGATGGGATGACGCTTTTGCGCCTGATGCCCCCCTTGGCGGCCGGCGCGTATTTCTGGGCTTATGGGCAGGCGCAAAAAGACGGGGCCGGGCGGCGGCCTGTGCCCAAACTCTTGGAATTGGGCGTGCCGGCCTTGATGATATTGCTCTTTGCGATGCATCCGGCCATTTTCGGCACGGTCGCGATGCTCTATGCCCTGTGGTGGGTGATTCCGATTTTCGCCGCCCTCGCCGGGCAGGAGAAGGCGGACGGGGTTGTGAAGCCCGTGCTGCTGGTGTTGGGAGCCGGGCTTGCGATTCATATGGGCATGCAGATGGCGGGCGGGTGGCCGGCAGATGCCGGATTGGCCTCCGCTCCATCCATACTCGAATTGGCGGCCTGCGTTCTCTCGTTTGGGGCGGCCTTGGCCCCCATTCGCTTCTCGGCGCGGGCGTATGGCACCACCTTCACCCAGCACGCGATTGGAAGCGTGCTCTTTCTCTATACGGTGCCGGCCCTGCAAAACCCGCAGGTGTGGCTGGGACTTATTCCGGTGGTGCTCCTCGAGCGCTCGGTGCTGGGCGGCGGGCTGTTTTTGGTGAGCGGCGGGCTGGAAGTTCTGCTCTCGCGCATGACGCTGCTGCGCAGGCACTGGCAGCGGGCGGGCGGGCCGGCCGAAGGCGTCCCGGCGGCACACAAACAAAAGAGAAAGAAATAGAACATCTGCTCTCGTTTTTGGGAACGAAGCGAAAAAAGAAGCGGGTGGCTTTTGTTTATCGGGCTTTCTTTTTCGGGCGCGGCGCGGGGGCGGGCGCCTGCAGGCGCTTGAAATAGTCGTCGCGGGCCAGCATCAGGCTGGCGCCGGTAATTGCCAGCAGCACCAGCACCAGCACGGGGTTGAAGAGGTAGGTGGGCACGTCGCCGCTCAGGGCGCTGAATCCGTCCCAGATGGCGGTGAGGTTGAACATGGCGTGAAGAACGGCCGCCACCAGCAGGCCGGGGATGAAGGCCAGCCGCATCAGGTGCCCCCACTCCCGGGACTTGGCCCAGCCCAAGTATCCGCCGATGGCCGAGGTGAAGCAGGCGTGCGAAATGGAATTGAAGAGGGTGCGGTACGCGGCCAGCGCCACCCAGGCCAGCAGGCCCATCTGCAGCGGGTCGGTCTTGGCGGCGAAATAGAACCAGTTTTCAACGAACGAGAAGCCCAAGCCCACGCAGAAGCCCAGCAGGATGCCGTGCAGCGCGTCGGAGAACTCGTGGTGGCCGGACAGGGCGAGCAGGCCGAGGCCCTTGAGCGTTTCCTCCAGAATCGGCGTAATCACGACGGCCGTCACCACGGCCGTGGTGGCCACGTCGAGGCCCAGCGCCTGGCTGATGCCGGGGCCGTAGAGGATGTTGACCAGCAGCGTGGCCATGGCCGCCATGCAGCCCCAGAGGAAGGCGGCGGTGAAGAAGCGCAGGGGCATCTTCTCCACCCATTCGTTGTAGGCCCAGATGGCCATGAAATAGATCAGGGGGGCGGCCAGCGCGCCCAGCGCGGTGAGCAGCAGCACGTCCAGCGAACCGGGGCCGCTGAGGCCCAGGCCGATGAGGGCGGCCATGCCCAAGAGCAGCCCAAGCTCCACCAGCCAGAAGAGCGGATGCTCCAGCAGGTCGGCGATGTCCTCGCCCAGCGGCTGGCCGGACAGGGCGGGCAGGAAGAGCGAGCGCAGGGTGTATTCGCCCTCATACGCGCCGGGGGCCTTGCTGTGGTAGCCCCAGAGGGCCAGCAGCACCACCAGCAGCACCGTCAGGATGCCGATAAGGGGAATGAAGAGCTGGGCGGTCTGGTGCAGTTCGCCCTTGGTCTGGTAGATGTAGGGCGTCCAGTCCTCCTCGATGACGAAATGCCGGCCCAGCGCCGCGCCGTTTGCGGCGGCAATCAGGACGTATTCGTGTTCCGTGTGCGCCTGCCCGTCATAGCGGGCCGTAAAGTCGATGGACAGGTTGCGCGTCTCGCCGGGGGCGAGGGTGCCCAGCGCGCGCTCCGGGGCCCAGGTCAGGTTGCGCAGGACAAGCAGGTAGATTTCCTGCGTCCCGTTGGATGGGTTGTTCAACACCGCCCAGGTGTGCAGCAGGGAGGGGGTTTGGTAGAAGGTGGCATTCGGAACCCCGATGCGGGCCGGCAGGCCGGTGGCGAAATTGGAAGGAGGCGCCGCATGCAGGGCGGAAAAGAGCAATAATAGGAAAATGGCGCCTGCAAGTCCCTTCATCGAAGGGTTCGCGGATGAAAAATTAAAAAAACAGGCCTAAAGCCCCTTGCGGCCCAGCCGCAGCCCGTGGCCGCGCAGGGCCAGCAGCAGGATGGCTCCGACCACCACGCTGACCAGCAGGGACGCCATCAGCGCGGCCGGCCCGTATTGGGCAATCAGGCGACCCAGATTGTCCAGCGTGCCCTGCGAGTTGGAGGCCGGCGTCAGCGAGGCCGCCACATCGGAGGGCTTGGCTTGGGCAGAGGGCGGCGTCAGCGGGGCGACGGGCTGGACAGGAGCGGGCGTGCCGGCTTGGGGCGGGGCGGAAGGCTGGATTGGAGCCGGGCCGGGGATGGAGGCCGTGGGGCCGGGCTGGGGCGCGGGAGCGGCCTCGGAGGGGGCGGACGGGGCCGGAGCGGAGGGCGGAGTCTGGGAGATGGTGTGGGAGCCCGAAGAGCTGGAAGCGGGGGCGGACGGCGCGCTGGCCGGGGCCGTGGGAAGGCCGACCGGGCCGGTGATGTCAGGACCCCGGTAGATGCCGCTGGAGCCGGACTGGCCGCTGTTGCTGGAGGCGGGCGGCGTGTTTGAGTAGGCCACTTATTGGGTTATTTGCTTGGTCCAGATGATCAGGTCTGAGCGGGAAGTCATCTTGCACTCGGCGCCTGCAGCGTGGCCGGTGTCGGCCCACGACTGCGAATCCTCCGTGCAGGTAGTGGTGATGGGCGTGAAGGTGGAGCCGACCACGAAGCCGGCGAGCTTGCCGGCCTGGCCGGGCAGGATGAGGCGCACGGCGTTGGTGAAGTTGAGGCGCACGCCGGACACGCCGATTTCCACCACCGCGCTGACGGTGTTGGTGCCGGCGTCGGTGGGCTGGGCGGAGGCGTTGGTGGACACGACCGGCAGGGAGAAGGTGCCGTCCCAGCCCGGCGTGCCGGTGACGGTGGTGGCCGGAATCTGGACGTTGAAGACGCCCATGCTGCTGTTCACGCTGATGTTGAGCGAGCTGGGCAGGTCGGCGGAACTGGTGGACGTGTTCAAGACCTCAGAGGCGTTGAGCGTGGCCGAGGTCGAGCTGGCGTTGAGCGACAGGGTGGCGTTGGGGCTGGTGGAGGCAATCACCACCTGCTGGTTGGTGGCGTCGGTGACGGTGGTGTCGTTGACCAGCACGGAATTGGTGGAGGTGGTATCCACCAGGAAGGTCACTTGGGCAGACTGGCGGTTGCCGGCCAGGTCGGAGGCGTGCAGGGTGAGGATTTTCACGCCGTCGGACAGGGTGAGGCTGGCGGCGCTGCAGCCGGGCAGGGCGGTGTCGGCGCCGGCGAGAGTGTAGTAGCAGGAGGAGGTGTTGATGCCTGAGCCGCCGTCATAGGCCGTGAAATCGACGCCCACGCTGGAGGAGTAGAAGTTGGTGTTGGGGGCCGGAGAGAGCAGGGTGAGGGCGGGGGCGGTCTTGTCGATGGTGGAAACGGCCGCGGCGGCGGAGCCGCTGTTGCCGGCCGCGTCTTGGAACTGGAAGGTGAATTCGCCGTTGGTGGTGAAGAGGTAGGTCGAATTGCCGCCGTTGTTGGTAATCGTCACGTTCTCGGAAGGCGCGAGGGTGGCCAGGACATCGCCGTTGGTGGCCGAGGTGGCGTTGTAGCTGACCGATGCGGTGGGAGCCGTCTTGTCAATCTGGAGGGTCTGCGTCTTGGCGGGCTCGGCGTTGCCGGCCGAGTCGGTGCTGTAGTAGGAGACGGTGTGGGTGCCCTCGGCGGAGAGGATGAAGGACGTGCCGTTGGCCGGGGCGCCGCCGTCAATCTGGTAGGTGGTGAAGTCCGTGCCGGAGGTGTTGTCGGACGGGACGAGGCTGACGGAGACGTTGGAAACATACCAGCCGTTCAGGCCGGACGAGCCGGAGGGCGAGAAGGCGGTGGAGGGGGCGGAAGCGTCAATCTGGATGGAGCGGGCCTGTTGCGTCTCGGTATTGCCGGCCTCGTCGCCGCTGTAGTAGGTGAGATTGTGGATGCCGTCGGCGGAAAGGGTGAAGGGGCCCGCGTAATTCGTCACGGAGCCGCCGTCGAGAGTGTAGCGGGTGAAGGAGAGGTTGGAGCCCGCGCCGCTGGACGCGTTCAGGATGACGGTGACGCTGGAATTATACCAGCCGGCCAAACCAGAGGTGCCGTTGAGGATGACGGAGGTGGAGGGCGCGGAGGTGTCCACCACATGCACGGTGCGCACCGCCGTGGCAGTGTTGTTGCTGGAGTCAATGGCCGTGTAGGTGAGGTTGTATTCGCCCAGAGTGGAGGTATCAACGCTACCGGAGGAGGAGACGTTCACGTTGTCGTCATAGTTGTCGGTCGCGGATGCGCCATCATCGATGTAGGCCGAGCCGGCTTCCACATTGAGCGGGTTGGAGCCGTTGATGGTGATGACAGGAGACGTGAGGTCCACCAAGTGGACGGTGCGGACCTGCGGCTCGGCGGAGTTTCCGGCCGTGTCGGCGGCCGTGTAGGTGAGATTGTAATCGCCAAGCGCGGAGGTGTTGACATAGCCGTTGGGAACGACCGTGACGCTGGAGTCATAGTTGTCGCTCGCGGATGCGCCCGCGTCGGTGTAAGTGGAGCCGGCCTCCACCGTGACGGAGGCCGAGCCGTTGAGGGTGATGACGGGGGCGGTGCGGTCGATGTTGCTCACAGAGGCCGTGGCCGAACCCGAGTTGCCGCCCGCATCCATGAACGTGAAGGTGAAGTAGCCGTTGGCGGTGAAGGATTAGATAGTCATTCCGG